>JAABTK010000046.1 GCA_011389885.1 Gammaproteobacteria bacterium
CTTTAGTTTTTCACGGCCCGGCTCTTACTCGTTGTCGTTGTCGTTGTCGTTGTCGTTGTCGTTGTCGTTGTCGTTGTCGTTGTCGTTGTCGTTGTCGTTGTCGTTCGAGCACTCGAATCACGACAACGACAACGACAACGATTGCGATTGCGATTGCGATTGCGATTGCGATTGCGATTTGGGGGTAGGGCAAGGGGCGGAATGCAAGATTACCTGATCTTGATTTATGGGCTGATCGTGGGCCTGGGCTGGTTGTGGCAGATGCATTTGTTTCGCGAGCGGGATCCGCTGACGCGGGGCCATGCCTGCCTGTGGTTGCCGGGGTTTATCCGCGGGGCGATTCCGCAGCGCCTGCCGGCGCGGGCGGCGCCGCCTTATTTGTTTGGCCTGTTGGTGGTGGTCGGGGTGTTGGTCTATTCCGGTTTCGAGTACCAGCGCGGGCTGCTCTCGGGGGATGCGGTTTGGAACAACCTGTGGCGGGCCTTGGGGTTCGCCGCGGTGATCACCCTGAAGGCGATTTGGGCGCCGTTGTTGCTGGCGCTGGGCGTGGCCTGGGGTATTCATTGTTACCTGGAGGGCCTGCCGGTGGAGTGGCTGCCGGTGCTTCAGGGGCTGTTGGAGTGGATCTTCGTCGGGCTGCCGGGTTCGGTGTTTTTTGGCTATAACCTGTTGGCGCTGGGTTATTTGTTCGTGGTGGCGATGCGGGATAGCTTCGAGGGCTAAGGGCGGCCGGGCCGCGAGCGCGACGTCGCTCTGCCCTGCGGTTCAGGGCGTCGGTGAGCCTTTGGCGTTGGGCTTCGCGGCCCGGCGGGGGGCGAGACCCTCGCGCGGGTGCTTGCCGCTGTGGTCGATGATCTGCCAGTGGGACTTGGACATGAAGTATTTGCAGGCGTAGAGCGGCTTGCGGTTGAGGATGCCGATGCGCCAGTCGAACGCGGTGTAGGTGTACTCCTGGGCCAGCAGCAGGTCGGACTGCTTGAACAGGCGTTGGGCGCTGCGCTCGAACTCCTCACGGTTTTCCACCTTGAATACGCCCGCGGAGAAGGCGCCGTCGGGGATCTTGAGCACGATGGGGTAGCGCAGGGTCTCCTCGGCTTCGGTCAGATTGTCCGGGCGCAGGATCACGGTGCGGGGCGTGCCGATGCGCCGCCCGCCCAGCAGCTCGGCCAGGAACACCTTGTTGGTGCATTTGAGGATGGAGTCGGGGTCGTCCATCACCACCAGGCCGCTATTGGCCGCGCGCTTGGCAAAGCGGTAGGTGTGGTGGTCGATGCGGGTGGTCTCGCGGATAAACAGGGCATCGTATTCGGCGATGCGGCCGAAGTCGCCTGGGCCGATGAGTTCGGCGTTGATCTTGAATTCGGCGGCGGCGCGGATGAAGCGTTGGAGCGCCTTTTTATTGGAGGGCGGCAGCTTCTCCTCGGGGTTGGCCAGGATGGCCAGGTCGTAGCGAAATCGCTTGCGCCCTTTCGCCTTGACCCAGCGTGAGCTGAGGTAGTGGGCCAGGGCGTCAATGAAGAGTTCGTCTTGTTCGGCGCTAAGCCGGGTCAGGGGCCGGCTGCGGATGGAGGCGATGCGCCAGCCGCCGTTACGCAGACGGAACTCGACGCTAAGCAAGGGCGCCGGGAAGATCTCGAACAGCTCGCGGGCCACGCCCTGCAACTCGTCGCTGGTGCAACGGCCGAAGAACACGGGCAATTCGAAGCGATCACGATCGGGCGGGCGCTGGCTGCGCTTGAACAGCGTGTGCAGGCGCCGGTCGAGATCGGCGGTGGACAGGCTGTAAATCGATTTGCGGCTCAGGTCCTGAATGGTGCGCACGCTGGGGATCACCTTGTGGCCCCGCGCCTCGGCCAGCAGTGAGTAATAATAGCCCAGGCTCAGGTAGCGGCGGCTCGAACACAGGTTGATCACCCGCGCATCCTTGAGCGAGGCATAGTCGGGGTTGCCGAGATACTCCTTGACGCCGATCACCCGGTGGTCGGGATAGTCGGGCTTCGTCGAGGGCGCGCATCGCCATCATCAGCGAGGCGGGACCACAGGTGAAGTCCAGGGTCTGTTCGTAGAAGGGCGCCTTGACCAGGTGTGGGCGCAGCTCGGGCGACAGGCCCCGCTCGTAGCGCCAGGCGTCCATTTGGTCCTCGTAGTAGCGCGGCAGCTCACCGAAGCGGCGGTAGCCCAGGCGCTCGAACAGGCCGATGGAGGCGGCGTTGTCCTTGCGGATCTCCAGGCGCAGATAGGCCCGCTCTTCGTCCAGGCCGCGCCGCTCCGCCGCCGCCACCAATTGGCGGGCGATGCCGCGGCCGCGCACCTCATCGAGCACGGCGATGGAGTAGAGCCGCGCCATGGAGGCCCCGCGGCTGAACAGGATCAGCACATAACCCGCCGGCACGCCCTCCGCCTCGGCCACCAGGGTGGCGGCGTGGGCCTTGGTGAGCAGGTAGCGGAACTGCCGCGGCGATAGTCGATCACTCTCAAAACAGCGGTCTTCGATTGCGCTGAGCCGGGGCAAATCCTCAAGGGTGGCGGGGCGGATCAATGGGGCGACGTCCGGGGTGGTGAGAAGGGTGGATTTTGCAACCAACCGGGGGCCTTGGCAAGATGCTATTCGGCGCCCCGCCCCGCGCCGCGCTCGCCCGGGGCCCGGGCTTTAGCCCGAATCAGTGCTCAACCAACCGCCAACGGCCACTGAGATTTTAACCAAACCCCTCTGCGCCCCCTGCGGTCGCTGCGTTCCCAAGACTAGAACCTAGAACCTAGAACCTAGAACAGCCGCGCATAAACCTTGGAAACCACCCGGCGATTTTGGAGCGCAGAGCACACGGAGAACCGCAGAGGGCGCAGAGATGATTTCGTTTTCATGCTCGTTCCCGCAGTCTCCTTGGGAATGCTGTCTTGCAAGCTCTAGCTCGCCGAATGCCTCGGGAAGCTAGTGCTTCCAGGACATGGCTCCCCAAGCTGGCGCTTGGGGACCAGCGGTGTTTCAAACTCGCGTTTGACAGGCTGTTTGACGAACGGGCAACCCAATGCTTTCGGAGTACCGAGCACACGAAGCACCGCACAGCCCGAGGGCTGTACTCCAGGCGGGCCGGGCGGGGCTGGAGCGCCGGACCGGCATCCCCGCCCTGGACCGCGGGGACGATCAAGCAAGAATTCCTCCGCGCCCTCTGCGGTCCTCCACGCCCTCTGCGTTGCTAAATGGCGTTGCTTCCGTTATTTGTGCGCAGCCGTGCCGGCAGGCGCGCATCATCGCCTACGGTCCGGCGCGGCGCCCGGCGGCGCGGCGGGCCACCCGCCCGCCTCCTCGCACCGGCCTTGACAGCACCCCCGGCGGGAGCGGACACTTCGTCTCAAGCGGTGAGATTTCCCATCTTTTACAAGACCTTGAGGCCATGGCGGTG
The DNA here is from genome assembly GCA_011389885.1 of Gammaproteobacteria bacterium. Taxonomy (GTDB): domain Bacteria; phylum Pseudomonadota; class Gammaproteobacteria; order Chromatiales; family Chromatiaceae; genus JABBTK01. Next base: position 3,402 of record JAABTK010000046.1, read on the forward strand.
AATCGTCGCCGCCGCCCTGGCGCGTGGGCGGAGCGCCCCCTGGGCGCTCAACAGGCCCTTGGCCCGCGCCTTGCTTGACCGCCATGGAGGGCAGGCGCGACCTGGGGCTTTGAATCAAGGCCGCCCACTTGCAAGCGGAAGCGACTGCTTAGCGGCCGCCTGAGAATGGGAATCAAAGCGAGGAGATGCCATTTTGGCGCCGATTTTTTTCATTATGAGGCGAATAGCGAGGATTATTTAACGAAAATGAACGGAAAATTTGACCAAAAGGGCATTTTCGCACTCGGTTCTCCCATTCTCAGACCGCCTCTCACATCGGGTTCAGCCGAAGGAGTTTTACATTGAGCACACAAGTAGCAAAGTTACCCCCGCTTGATCCATCGCGGGTCGCCGTCATCCAGGGATTCGGTGGCAAAATCATTCCGCTAGATCCCATCGGCGCGCAGGTGAGCGGCATCGATTTAGCATCGCCGCAGGCGCCGCCGCCCGAGGTCCTCGACGCACTGGAGCAGGAAATGGCGGTTCGCGGCTTCCTCGTTTTCAAAAGCAACCAGGCAATCGATTACGAGGATTTCTTGCGCGTCAGCTGTTGGTGGGGCGGCAAGGAGTTGCATAGCACGCACGGCGTCCACCCGGCGACGCCCGGCGGCAACCCGCATATTTTCCGCCTCTCGAACGATCGCCGTCACGGCATCCTGGGCGTGGGGCCGCAATGGCATAATGACGGCAGTTTCGTTCCGGCCACCTTTTCGCATTCGGGGTATCACATCATCCGCCCGGCCGAGCACGGCGGCGGCACCTATTTCGCCCATCAAGGCATCGCCTACGAGGCCTTACCGGAGGATCGCAAAGAGCGGTGGAGTCGCCTGTCGTCGGTGAACTCCAACTCGGGCGTGGTGCATCCAGTGGTGCATAAGCACCCCGTATCCGGCCAAAAATGCATTTGGCTGCATTTGGGGATGACCGGCGCGATTATCGAAAAGCGGCCGGATGAAGACGGGTTCCGCCTGCTGCAGGCGGACGAAATGAAACAGCTCTGCCACCAATACAACGATATCCTGAACGCCGGCCTGGAGGAGGGGTACGCCCTCGCCTACGAGTATCGGGAAAACGATTGCGTTTTCATCGACAACCTGGCCGTCGCGCATCGCGCGGCGCCGGAGGCCCATCTGCCGGTCGAGAAACAGGGCCTACGGATCATGCACCGCAGCACCGTTCGCGGCGTCCAGGACCTTGCACCGGGTTTTGGCTTGCCGCTGCATCTCAATATCAACGGCGCCAGCCCCTTTGGAGAAGGCGTCTGGCAGGCCGGAGGCGTCGGTTTTCGATGGGACGATGGTATTCCGATGCAAAACTAGTACGCCGCGGCGCAAATATCGGACACAACGGCCCTTGACTTTTCCTTGATCGCCCAAAGGTTAAGAGGATGCCTTGGGCAGGCGGAAAACATAAGCCGGCCTGGTTGATCCTTGTCTAGCATCGTTTTGCGGCGGCAGGCAGGGTAGGAAAGGCAGGAAATTGAACCATCCCGAAGCGGCGCTGACTGAGAGGAAAATCGACTGTGAGGAAAATCCCAAGATTTCTGGCCACTCTGGGGCTGATCACCTGTTCCGGTTTGGCGCTTGCCGCAACGGCTGGCGCTGCTGAAACTGGCGATCTCAAAGCCGGCGATCCAGCAAGAGGCGCGGCAGCGGCCGCTGTCTGCACGGCCTGTCACCAGGCCGATGGCAGCGGCAAGCAGGTTGCCGACGGCCAATCCTGGCCCCGACTGGCAGGGCTGGACGCCGCTTACATGGCCAAGCAATTGCACGACTTTCAATCCGGCCAGCGTAGCAACGCCACCATGATGCCGTTCGCCCAGATGCTGAGTGAGCAGCAAATCGTCGATGTCGTCGCATACTATGCCAGCCTGCCCGCCACCCCGGGCCTTGGGGGCGAAGACGCCGCCGAAGCGACCCTCAAGCGCGGCGAACAACTGGCCGAGCGGGGCGACTGGTCCGGCTACATCGTTGCCTGCAAAAGCTGTCATGGGCCGCGCAATCAGGGCGCCGGCGAGGTCTTTCCCGGCATTGCCGGGCAACACGCCGGTTACATTAAAGCCCAGTTGCAAGCCTGGAAAGCGGGCGCCAGAAGCAACGATACGCAAGACCTAATGGGCTCCATTGCCCGCCGGATGGGCGATGACGATATTCACGCAGTCGCCGTTTGGCTCGCCAATCAGACCCCTGCGACCCACTGAGAGGACTCCGACATCATGCTTCGCCAATCAACCTACGCCGTGCTGTGCGGAATCCTGTTGTTATCCGTCAATGCGGCGGGAGCAGACGAAACCACCCAAGAGTCTATCGACACCTTGGCGGCGCTTGGCTACCCGACACCGACGGAAAACGAGCTGGTCCATATTCCGCCGACGATGGAAGACCTGGCAGAGGCCAAACTGCACCCGCAACTGAAGCGGGTGATTCGAAGGGGCTACGACCTCTTTACCAACACCCAGCAACTGCGCGGCGAGAACGTGTTCAACAACATGAATTGCTCCAGTTGCCACCTCGGTGCAGGCCGTATGCCCTTCAGTGCGCCTATTTGGCCGGCGGCCGTGACTCTACCCGACTTTCGGGGCAAAAATGCCCATGTCAATAACCTTGAAGAACGCATTGCCGGCTGTTTTACCTATTCTATGAACGGCATTCCCCCCGACTACGGCAGCGACAACATGCTGGCACTAGCCGCCTATCATCATTGGCTGGCCAAGGGCGTGGCTCTGTATCCGCAGCAGGCGATATACGGGCGCGGCTTCCCGGCGCCGGATCGCCCAGAGGAACTCAGCTATGCCCGCGGTGAAGCCGCGTTCCAGGTTAAATGCTCAGTTTGCCATGGCGCCAATGGTCAAGGCCTGCGGGTGGACGATCAGACGGTTTTCCCCGCCACTTGGGGCGATAGCTCTTACAACTGGGGCGCGGGCATGGTGCGGTTATTCACTGCGACCGGTTTCATTAAAAACAACATGCCGCTGGGCCAGCCTAACAGCCTTGATGACCAGGAGGCCTGGGACATCGCTTACTACATGAGCAGCCAAGAGCGCCCGCAGGATCCGCGTTACACGGGTGATATAAAAGAGACCCTGGAGCAGACCAGGGAACCCTTTCACAAACACTCGCTGTACGGGCAGGTCAGGGAAACCGACGGCCATCTGCTGGGCGCTCACCGCAATCTGGGCGGTAAGCCCTTCCTGAAACCGGACACGGTCCGCGCAAGAACGTTCGAATAAGGCCTACAGGCCGGTGCGGTCAAGAGCCGCTTGGTATCCGAAAGTTGGCCTGGGTGATTCTTCCGGCCAATACCCCGAACAAAGCGCGGCTAATACGCTATTTTTGTTCTTGGCGTCAACCCCTTACGGTGAAGCTTTCATCGTAATCGGTCAGGGTGGCCGGAACGATGATCAAGCCCCGAGATATGCGTCTGGAAAAAAAGTTGAACAAAAATGCGTTTAGGCAATGCTGTTTGAACCGTCGAAATTTAATAGAGGTGTTTGTATATGCGTCTGGAAAAACCGCATCAACATCTTTATTCGATTCGTTTTGTAACTTGGGTTTTGGTAGTATTCATACGCATGGCGAACGATACTTCGAAAAGGTAAACAAACAAGGTAATAGCTTGGAGTTTAGTTTAAAGGACCTGATTATGTTATGCTCGGAGAAACAGGACCAAGTTTTTGTGATCGATGTGTTTAGAGAGCCTATTTCGAGAAAGATGTCCGCTTTTTTTCAACACCTAACAAGGCTCCCGTTTATTAAAGAGCGTTTACCCGATAGAGAGGCCGCATCAATAAAACTGCCGGATTTTTTTCAATATGTAACAAGGATCCCATTTATACAAGAGCGTCTACCCTATTCGATTAAGCGTTTAGCAAGGCATTTTGAGAGTAATATTGATGAGCTGATAAATTTATTTAATGACTACTACCTGTTACAATCAGAAAACTATTATGGATTTGAGGAATACCATAGGTTAGGTTTTAAACCGGATAATATCGATTTTAATCGAATTGATAAGGTTGCTGTGCAAAAGGAAAGAAATATCAATTTTATTATAGTCAGGTTTGATGATATTAATTATTGGGAAGGTATTTTTTCCAATCTTGGTTTTAGTGAATTTAAGCTTATGCAGTCTAATGATACAAACGAAAAAGCTTTAGGGCGACTGTATCAGGGGTTTAGGGAAAACTTGTTTCTAGATAAGGAAAAGCTAGATAGAATCTATCTTGACAGTCATCGAAAATACCTAGAATTATTCTATACCGATCAAGAACTCGAAAACCAGTATTTGAAATGGAAGGCGGTCTGTAGGCCGTGATCAGGGTTCCGGCCGCTGCTTCAGGCTGGAGTGCAAGAGCGAAGCGTGAGGCCTTTGCACTCACGCCGAAGCCCGCCGCGAGGAGGCTGAGGCTTCAGCCGCACCGAGCGGAGCGCCCGAGCCCGGCTAAGGCCTCAACCTCCAAAACCTCCCCCAACGGAGGAGGAGGCTTCAGCCGCACCGGGCCAACGGGCAAGCCGGCTTATGTGGCGCGCTTTCGGGGTCAGTCTCAGGCCTCGGCCGGCGCTTGCGGCATGCGCTGCGCCAACTCGGGGTTTAGCGTTTGGAGCAGGTCTTGAACGTCCGCCTCGACGATTTCCACCCCGATGCGTTTGCAGAAGCGGCGCTCTTTGTCGGTGGGTTTCGGGATGAGCGCCCAGCCCCTGGGGGCGCCGGCGGCGTAGGTGATGTCGGACATGACCATGCGCTCGGTGTCGCGGGTGAAGCGCAGGCCGAGAAACAGGTATTGCAGCCCTTTGCGGTATTCTTTGAGGAAGGCGGGGATGGCGAATCCGCCCATCAATTCGGTGATGTAATCCACGAAGTCCGCATCCGAGGCGATGAAGGTGGGATCCGGGTCCGGGCTGCCTAGCGGCTTGAACAGGATGGGCAGGGTTTTGGGGATGAAGTGCTGGTCGATTTCTTGGTACTGTTCGCCGTCGAAATGGTGAATAAAGAACCGATAATCGGTGCCGCCGATCCGCGAGATGCCCCGAATCAGGATATGCGGCGCGTCTTTATAGGTCTGTTGCAATTGCAGATCGCGATTGATGTCCACCACATAGGGCGGTTTGATCTCGGCCAGGGCATCGTGCAGCGGGGCCCGGGTCCACTGTTGTGTGGCATAGGTCTGGGTGAGGAAGCGGTTGACCGCCGAGCGCCCGCGCTTGAGTTCTATGTCCATGGCCGCTCGGGGGAATTCCCACATGAGGCGCGGGGCCATGGGGCGGCCGTTGTTCATGGCCAGGATCAGGCTATCGCTGTCGGCCGGTATCGAGGCGCCGGTATCGGGATCGACGCTGCCCGCCAAGGCCCCCGGGCCGAGGTACGGAACCAGGCCGTCGTGTTGCTTGAGGCGTTGGCAAAGGGAGTCCAGTTGTGCTTGGGTGTCGCTCACGATCTTGCTCCTGTGGGTGTTGGTCTGATGGGCTTGAAGGTAAGCAAGGATCGCGCCGTTCCAAGAAGCCGCAGCGGAGGCTCGGCCGGCGTTTTGGGAAGAGACGCGCCCGGGCCGCGCCCTTGCAGGGGGCGAGCGGCCAAGGCGTGTGGTACGCCGGGCGCTCAGGGGCCGCTTCCTTCGCGCACCGGCGGGTTCCCTCCCGGCCGCGACCGGGGCGGGGGCTTTGCTGCAAGGCATGGCCCAGCGTTCTTTTTGCGCGCGGCCCCCGCGGCGGGGTGAGGCGAACGCGGAGCGCGCCGTTGTGAGATTGGAGACAGGCGGTTCTGTTACAAATAGGCCCCGTAGGCCAGGGCTTCCAGGCGTCGAATGCGTTCCTGCACCGGTGGATGACCGCTCCAGTCGCCGGATTCGCGGGGGGCGCCCGGGGGGCGGTTTTGGTATTGCCAGGCCTCGATCTTGCGTAGTGCGTCGCCCAGCCGGCGGGGGTCGCCGCAGAGTCTTGCGGCATAGCGGTCTGCGGCCAGTTCTCGGGCATTGGTCGTGGCGCGGTGGCCAAGCCATTGATGGGCCAGGATCAGCGCACGCGCCAGGGCGTGGCGCATCGCACCGGCGCCCGCGCTCTTGACTAAGGCCGAGCGGGCGAGGCCGGCGAGCAACGCCGCCGCCGGCCGATGCGGGCGGCGATGGCGTCGGCGCTGTTCGAGGTGGCCGAATTCGTGGGCCATCACCGCCAGGCGCTCTTGGGGGGAGAGGAGTTGCAACAGGCCGCGGGTCAGCGCCAGCGCGGCCCTAGGACCGGGACCGCCGCAGACGAAGGCGTTGGGGGTGTCGCTCGGAATTAGGTAAAGCCGAGGCGGGCAAAGCCCGGCCCGGCGGGCCAGGCCCCGCAGTTGTCGATGCACCCCGGGATAGGCGTCGGCCGCCAAGGGGCGGGCGCGAAATAGCAGCAGCGGGGCCGATTCGAGCAGCCGCGGGAGCGCCGGCCAGGCCAAAGCGGCGAACCACAGCGGCCAGGCCGACTGGCCGGGGTGGGCCGGAATCGACCACAGCAGCAGTACGACGCCAAAGGATACGCGGGCAGGGATCATGCTTCAAAAGCTTATGCAGCTCGCGCCGTAAATGCAACTCGTGCAACCGCGCCTAAGTCTCGGAAACAACCCAGGCGCTTTTGGCACGCAGAGCACGCGGAGAACCGCAGAGGGCGCAGAGCGGCGTTTCGATTGCAAGGATAAGCGCCGCCCCGACATCCGTCGCTTCAGCGGCGAATGCACTTCGCTGGCCCGCCCCCTGTATGACTGCGGACTCGAAGCGTACACGCCTTGACCCGGGCGCGTAACCGGAAACCCGTACAGCCCGGGGGCTTTACTCCAGGCGGCTAGGCGGCGCTTTGGCGCCGGGCAGGCATCCCCCGCTGGAGCGTGACAACAAAAGCAAGCAAAACCCCCTCTGCGCCCTCTGCGCCCTCTGCGCCCTCTGCGTTCCTCCGCGCCCTCCGCGCCCTCTGCGCCCTCTGCGTGCCTGAAAACCGTTGTTTCCGTGATTGGTGCGCAGCGATACCAGGCGTGTGCGGCATACGGACGTGGCGATTTGCCGCGGCTTGGGTACAATGGGCGGGTGCGCCTCGCTGCGGGCGCGGGGCCTTAGACTGTGGGGTGGCGCGATGAATCCGGAAAAGGTGGTGTTTGGCTTCTTTATCGTCCTGGCGCTGACGTTGAACTTCGGCTTCTTCGTGGGCGAGATCGATAATCCGGATCACCATCATGTGTACGAGCTGTTCGCGGTGATCGTGGTCAACCTGATCGCGACCATTTTGAAATTCGGCGATCGCACCCAAATGGGCGCGGTGCTGTTGGCCACCAGCCTGGTGGCGGTGCTGCAATTGGTGGTGGCGGCCATCGTCTGGGGCGTGGCGGTGTATGGCACGGGCGCCGAGCTGGATGGCATGGTGATGGCGAGCATCGTCTCCCTCGCCGGCGGCGCGCTGCTGGCAAACGTGGTGTCGGTGGTGCTGCTGGTGATCGAAACCGTGATGCTGCGCCGCTGAGCGGCCGCCGGAACCCGCTCGGATATGGCGCCGACCTTCTTTCTGTTCATGCGGCGAATGCGCGCGCCCTTGCTCGCGCTGGTCATCGCCTATGCCCTGGCCATCTTTGGCCTGGTGCTGATCCCGGGCACGGATGGCGACGGCAATGCCTACCGCATGGACTTCTTCCATGCCCTGTATTTTGTCAGCTACATGGCCACCACCATCGGTTTCGGCGAGATCCCCCATGATTTTAACGGGGGCCAGCGCCTTTGGGTGCTGTTTACGATTTATTCCACTGTGGTTGTGTGGCTGTATGCCATCGGCACCCTCATCACCCTGTTTCAGGACCCCGGCTTCCGCCGCGCCATGACCCACAACCGCTTCGCGCGCCGGGTGCGCGGCATGCGCGAGGGCTTCTATTTGGTCTGCGGTTACGGCGAAACCGGCAGCGCCCTGGTGCGGACCCTCACCGAGCAGGGGCAGCACGCGGTGGTGGTGGAGCTTGAGCAGGAGCGGGTGGACCTGTTGCGCATGGAAAGCTTGCCGGATTTCGTGCCCGCCCTGTGCGCAGACGCCGCCCGGCCGGCGAGCCTGCGCAGCGCGGGGCTGGAGCACCCGTTGTGCCTGGGCGTGGCGGCGCTGACTAACGTCAACGAGGTGAACCTAAAGATCGCCATCACCAGCAAATTGCTGCACCCCGCGAGCAAGGTGATTTGCCGGGCCGACTCCAAAGATGTGGAAAAGAACATGGCGTCCTTCGGCACGGATTTTATTATCGATCCGTTCGACACCTTCGCCCTGCATTTGTCGATCGCCTATCAAACCCCCTGCCTGTATGTGCTTCAGCAATGGCTGGCCGGGGCGGAGAGGCAACGGTTCAGCGACCCCGTGTACCCGCCGCGCGAGGGGCGCTGGGTGATTTGCGGGTTTGGCCGCTTTGGCAAGGCGGTGTGGCAGCGGCTGCACGCCGAGGGGCTGGAGATCGTGGTGGTGGAGGCCAATCCGGGGGCGACCGGCGCCCCCGGCGGGGGCTTGGTGGAGGGGCGCGGCACCGAGGCGGAGACTTTGGAAGAGGCGAGCATTCGGGGCGCCAAGGGGCTGGTGGCCGGCACCGACGACGACGCCAACAACCTCTCCATCATTATGACCGCGCGCGAACTCAACCCGCGGCTGTTTGTGGTGGCGCGGCAGAACCTGTCCGAGAATCAGGCCATCATCGAGGCGGTGAAGGCGGACATGGTGATGCACCCGAGCCTGATTATCGCCAATAAAATCAGCACCCTGCTGGCCACCCCCATGCTGGACGAGTTTTTCAGCCTGGCCCGCTACCAGAGCGAGGAATGGGCCTGCGAGCTGGTCAGCCGCATCGTCGCGGTGGCCGCCGACCGGCCGCCCGACGTTTGGGAGCTCTGGCTGGAGCCGGATTACGCCTTTGCGATGGCCGCGGCCCTGCGGCAGGGGCGTCGGATCACCATTGGCGACCTGCTGCGGGATCCGCGCAACCGCGAAACCGCGCTGCCCTGCATCGTGCTGTTTCTGTTCAGTGAAGAGGGCCGCACACTGCTGCCGGACCTGGAGCGCGCGCTGCATCCGCAAGACCGGCTGTTGCTCTGCGGTCGGGACGAAAGCCACAACGCCATGCGCTGGACCCTAATGAACGAGCACGCCCTGTATTACGTCGCCACCGGCGAATCTAAGCCGCTGAGTTGGATTTGGGCCTGGTTGTTCGGCAAACACTGACGCATGCAGGGCGCGGGCGCGGCCTCAGAGGCGCTCGTGCGCGCCGTCGCAAAAGGGCGGGGTCTGGGTGGCCCCGCACTGGCAAATGGCCTGTTTGCCATGCACCGAGACCTTGAACGCCACCGGTTGCTGGCCCGTGCCCTGATGGGAGCCATCGCACCAGGGCGCGGTCTTGCTCTGGCCGCAGCTACACCACCAATACTCCCGGCCGGGCTCCAGCTCGATTTCCAGGGGCTCTTTGGGTAACTCGCTCATGCTTTTTCTCCTCGGCGTAAGGGGGTAAACTAACCGTTCAGGCGATTGGCGGGGATTCTTTTACCCGGATTGCGCCGAATTGGGGTCGCCAACCAGGCGCGGCGGCGGTGTAACGGTTGCCGCGCCTAGCGGGCGGACGCGAAGGCTAACAAGATGGTATGAGAATTCCCGGAAATCGCCTAAAATGACGGTTACAACTCAGATGGGGGCGCAGCGCCCCCGATCAAGGAGGCGCTCATGTTCCCCCCAGCCGAACCCGCGGCCCGCCGTAAGTCGATCTTTTTCCTGTTCCCCTGGCCCCTGTTGCTGATCGCCTACCTGGTCGGCGCCCACCTGCTCGGGCTGAAGATGCAAGGCCCGACGGGCTATGTGTTCGTGGGGCTGGGGGTGGCGGTGACCTTCATCGAATTCTTCAAGTCGGGGGACATCGACGCCCGGCTGTTCTTCGTCGATCTGCTGGGGGCCGTGGTGGCCGTGGTGGCGGCCACGGTCTTGTTGTGCTACCTGTACTTCGAACTCGACCGCATGCCGACCTTCTTCCACTGGCTGGGCTATGCCCTGATCCTGGGCGACGCCCTGTTCAGCCCCTTCAACAGCTTTCGCACCGCGCTGCGCAACTTCGGCCTGGGCGGATGAGCGGGCCGTGGCGCGAGGTCGCCGGCCGACTATGGGCCTGCCCGATAAAGATGATTGGATCCATTGAAAGAAAATGGGGTAAGTCACTTGGCATTTTCTGGAAAGCAGGTACCATTGGCAGGCTAACCCGCAACATCGGAGGAGAGTCGCCTTATGGTCTCGACGGAAACACCGGTCTGTGAATTCGGTACGCCGGCCGTGGATTTTAGCCTGCCCGGGGTGGACGGCCGCACCTGGACGCTGCAAGATTGCACCGGGCCCAATGGCCTGCTGGTGATGTTCATCTGCAACCACTGCCCCTATGTGAAGGCGATCCGCGACCGCCTGGTGCGCGACGCCAAGGCGCTGCGGGAGCTGGGCGTTCACAGCGTGGCCATTATGTCCAACGACCCCAAGGATTACCCGGAGGACTCCTTCGAGAACATGCAGCGAGCGGCCGAGGAATTCGACTTCCCGTTCCCCTATCTGCTCGACCAGACCCAGCAGACGGCCAAGGCCTACGGTGCGGTCTGCACCCCGGATTTCTTCGGCTACAACAAAGACATGCAACTTCAGTACCGGGGGCGGCTCGACGCCTCGCGCAAGGAAGCGGCCCCCCCGGATGTTCGCCGCGACCTGTTCGAGGCCATGCAGCAGGTGGCGGAAACCGGCGCCGGACCGCGGGAGCAGATTCCGAGCATGGGCTGCTCCATCAAGTGGTTGCAGGATTGATGTTGGTGGCGCGCCGGCAAGCCCCAGGCTTCGCGCTTCTACCCCCATTAAACCTACTTTATTGCCTGTACCCTCGGGATGGGGTATGAATACGCAATTTTCCGATTCTTGAGTTTTTCACGTCTTACGAAAACAGGAGAGATAGATGTCCTCACGCAGAGATCTAGCCAACGCCGTCCGTGCCCTGAGCATGGATGCCGTGCAGAAGGCCAAGTCCGGTCACCCGGGCGCCCCCATGGGCATGGCCGATATCGCCGAGGTGTTGTGGAACGACTACATGAACCACAATCCGGCCAACCCGTCCTGGGTCGACCGCGACCGCTTCATCCTCTCCAACGGCCACGGCTCCATGCTGGTCTACTCGTTGCTGCACCTGACTGGCTACGACCTCTCGATTGAAGACCTCAAGAGCTTCCGCCAGCTCCACTCCAAGACCCCGGGCCACCCCGAATACGGCTACGCCCCCGGCGTCGAGACCACCACCGGGCCGCTGGGGCAGGGCATTACCAACGGCGTGGGCATGGCCCTGGCCGAGAAGGTGCTGGCCGCGCAGTTCAACAAACCCGGGCATGAAATCGTCGATCACCACACCTATGTATTCCTGGGCGACGGCTGCATGATGGAGGGCATCTCCCACGAGGCCTGCTCGCTGGCCGGCACCTGGGGCCTGGGCAAGCTGGTGGCCTTCTATGACGACAACGGCATCTCCATCGACGGCGAAGTGGACGGCTGGTTCACCGACGACACCCCCAAGCGCTTCGAGGCCTACGGCTGGCATGTGATCTCCAAGGTGGACGGTCACGACCCCGAGGCCATCAAAAAGGCGGTGGACGAGGCCCGTTCGATTAACGACCAGCCGTCGCTGATCTGCTGTCAGACCATTATCGGCTGCGGCTCCCCCAACAAACAGGGCAAGGAAGAGTGCCACGGGGCCCCGCTAGGCGACGACGAAATCGCCCTGACCCGCGAGACCATCGGCTGGAACCACCCCCCCTTCGAGGTGCCGGGCGAGATCTACGACGGCTGGAACGCGAAAGACAAGGGCCGGCAGGCCGAGACGGCCTGGAACGAAAAGTTCGCCGCCTACGAAAAAGAGTTCCCCCGGGAGGCCGCCGAATTCAAGCGCCGCATGGCGCATGAGTTGCCGGGCGACTGGGAAGAAAAGGCCAATGCCTACATCGCCGAGGTCAACGCGAAGGCCGAGAAGGTCGCCAGCCGCAAGGCCTCGCAAAACGCCCTCAACGGCTTCGGCCCGGTGTTGCCCGAGCTGCTCGGCGGCTCCGCCGACCTCGCCGGCTCCAACCTGACCATTTGGTCCGGCTCCAAGAGCATCGGGAAGGCAGACGCCTCCGGCAATTACATCCACTACGGCGTGCGCGAGTTCGGCCAGGCCGCCATTATGAACGGCATCGAGCTGCACGGCGGCTTCAAGGCCTATGGCGCCACCTTCCTGATGTTTTCCGAATACGCCCGCAACGCCCTGCGCATGGCGTCGTTGATGAAGCTGAACAACATCCATGTGTTCACCCACGACTCCATCGGCCTTGGCGAAGACGGCCCCACCCACCAGCCGGTGGAGCAGACCGCTAGCCTGCGCCTGATTCCGCGCATGTCCGTCTGGCGCCCCTGCGATGCGGTCGAAACCGCGGTGGCCTGGAAGTGCGCCATCGAGCGCAAGGGCGGCCCCACCAGCCTGATCCTCTCGCGCCAGGGCCTGCCGCACATGGGGCGCAGCGACGCCCAACTGGCCGATATAGCCAAGGGCGGTTATGTCCTCAAGGATTGCGACGGCGCGCCGGACGCCATTATCATCGCCACCGGCTCCGAGGTGGAGTTGGCGATGAACGCCGCCGCGGAACTCTCGGGCAAGAAGATCCGCGTGGTCTCCATGCCCTCGGTGGACGTGTTCGAGTCCCAGGACGCCGGCTATCGCGAGTCCGTGCTGCCCGCCAGCGTCACCGCCCGGGTGGCGGTAGAGGCTGGCGTCACCGCCTGCTGGGCCAAGTACACCGGCTTCCAGGGCAAGGTGATCGGTCTCGACACCTTCGGCGAATCCGCCCCGGCCCCCGAGGTGTTCAAACACTTCGGCATCACCACCGAGGGCGTCGTTAAGGCCGTCGAGTCTGTGCTGTAACGATTACACCTTTCGCCGCGGGCCGCCGCACGGCGGTCCCCGGCGATCCCCCCTACCACCCCCGATTGAACTTGGAGATTCAATAATGACGATTAAAGTGGGTATTAACGGTTTTGGCCGCATCGGTCGCATGGTCTTTCGCGCCATTGCCCAAGACTTCCCTGAATTTGAAGTGGTCGGCATCAATGACCTGCTCGACGCCGATTACCTGGCCTATATGCTGAAGTACGACTCGGTGCATGGCCGGTTCGACGGCGAAGTCGGCCACGAAGGCAGCAACATGGTGGTCAACGGCAAGAAGATCCGCCTCACCGCCGAGACCGATCCCGCCAACCTCAAGTGGGACGAAGTGGGGGCCGAGCTGGTGCTCGAATGCACCGGCTTCTTCCTCACCGAAGAAAGCTGCCAAAAGCACATCGATGCCGGCGCCAAGAAGGTGGTGCAATCCGCCCCCTCCAAGGACGCCACCCCGATGTTCGTGTACGGCGTCAACCACCAGGACTACGCCGGTCAGGCCATCGTCTCCGCCGCCTCCTGCACCACCAACTGCCTGGCCCCCGTGGCCAAGGTGCTGCACGATAACTGGGGCATCAAGCGCGGCCTGATGACCACCGTACACGCCGCCACCGCCACCCAAAAGACCGTGGACGGCCCGTCCAAGAAAGACTGGCGCGGCGGTCGCGGCATCCTGGAGAACATCATCCCGTCCTCCACCGGTGCGGCCAAGGCCGTCGGCAAGGTGATGCCCTCCCTGAACGGCAAGCTCACCGGCATGGCCTTCCGCGTGCCCACCTCCGACGTGTCGGTGGTGGACCTCACCGTGGAGCTCGACAAGGGCGCCAGCTATGACGACATCTGCGCCGCCATGAAGAAGGCCGCCGAAGACAAGGACGGCATCGGCGCCACCCTCGCCTACACCGATGAGAAGGTGGTCTCCACCGACTTCCGCGGCGTGGGTTACTCCTCCATCTTCGACGCCGGCGCCGGCATCGCCCTCGACGACACCTTCATCAAGGTCGTCGCCTGGTACGACAACGAGTACGGCTACACCTGCAACATGATGCGTTTCGCCGCTCATGTGGCCAAGAACTAAATCGCTGGCGCGATTGAGTTAGGGCTTGGGGGCGGGCGCCGCCCGCCCCCAAACGCTGTTGCTTAGATTATTGTTCGGGCCTCGGAGTCGGGAAGCTTGAAGCGTGAAGTGTGAGGTTTGAGGCTTAAAAGGCGCTTTAACGCCTGGAGGCCGGCCCCCCGACTTCAACTGCTCTTTCCCGCCCCAGGGGCTCACTACGCATTCAATCCCATACATACGATCTATTTGCTTGGAGGAACACCCTATGGCCGTCATTAAGATGACCGATCTGCCCCTCGCCGGAAAGCGGGTTCTCATTCGCCAGGACCTGAACGTGCCCGTCAAGGCCGGCAAGGTCACCAGCGACAAGCGCATTCGCGCCTCCATGCCCACCATTGACCACTGCATCAAGGCCGGCGCTCGGGTGATGGTGATGTCGCACCTCGGGCGCCCGACCGAGGGCGAATACGCCGAGGAATTCTCCATGCAGCCGGTGGCCAGCCATCTGGGCGAACTGCTGGGCAAGGAGGTGCGGGTGATCAAGGACTACCTCGACAACGCACCCCAGGTGAACGAGGGCGAGGTGGTGCTGCTGGAGAACGTGCGCTTCAACAAGGGCGAGAAGAAGAACGAAGAAGGCCTGTCCAAGCAATACGCCGCCCTGTGCGATATCTATGTGATGGACGCCTTCGGCACCGCGCACCGCGCCCAGGCCTCCACCCACGGGGCCGGCGTCTACGCCCCCACGGCCTGCGCCGGCCCGCTGCTGGCGGCCGAGCTGGAAGCCCTGGGCAAGGCGCTGGAGACCCCCAAGCGCCCGATGGCCGCCATCGTCGGCGGCTCCAAGGTGTCCACCAAGCTTACCGTGCTGGAGTCCCTCTCCGGCGTGGTGGATCAACTAATCCCCGGCGGCGGCATCGCCAATACCTTTATCGCCGCCAAGGGCTATAACGTGGGCAAGTCCCTGTACGAGGCCGACCTGATCCCCGAGGCCCAAAAGCTGATGGAGGCCGCCAAGGCCAAGGGCGGCGAGATCCCGGTGCCGGTGGACGTGGTGGTGGGCAAGGCGTTTGCCGAATCGGCCGCGGCCACGGTGAAAAAGGTGGACGAGGTGGCGGACGACGACATGATCTTCGACGTAGGCCCGGAAACCGCCGGCCAATACGCCGCTATGATGAAGGCCGCCGGCACCGTGGTTTGGAACGGCCCCGTGGGCGTGTTCGAGTTCGAGCAGTTCGGCGCCGGCACCAAGGCCCTGGGCGAGGCCATCGCGGCCTCCGATGCGTTCTCCATCGCCGGCGGCGGCGACACCCTGGCCGCGGTGGACCAATACGGGCTGACCGACCGCATCTCCTACATCTCCACCGGCGGCGGCGCCTTCCTGGAATTCCTCGAAGGCAAGCAGCTGCCGGCCGTGGCCATGCTCGAAGATCGCGCCAAGGGCTGAGGCGAATGCGGTCAATGGACCGACCGCCTCGCGGCTTGGTGCGCCGTGTCGGCGAACCCTTTGCGAGACGGCTGGTTGCGTCTCGATAATCGCCCAAGCCGCCCCTGAATCAAGACCAACGAGCCCAAGGAACGGGCCTTTGCATGCCCCGGAGTTTTCATGCTCAGAAGAACCAAAATCGTCGCCACCCTAGGCCCCGCAACCACCAGCCAAAAGGTGCTGGAAGAGCTGATTAGTGCGGGCGTGGACGTGGTGCGGATCAATCTCTCTCACGGCAACCACCAGGAGCACCGCGAACGGGTGGAAACCGTGCGCGACCGCGCCCGGGCCGGCGGCCGTCAGGTGGGGGTCCTGTTCGACTTGCAGGGACCCAAGATTCGTATCGGTCGCTTCAAGGACGGGTCCGTGCGGCTGGAGAACGGCGCGGACTTCATCCTCGACGGCGAATGCCCGCTGGATGCCGGCGATGCCCAGCGCGTGGGGCTCACCTTTCCCAGTTTGGTGAAGGATGTCAGCCGCGGCGACACCCTGCTCGTGGCGGACGGCGCCATCGTGTTGCGGGTGGATAAGGTGGACGGGGCCCAGGTGTATTGTCGGGTGGTGCATGGCGGGCCGCTGTCGGATAATAAGGGCATCAACAAGCAGGGCGGCGGGCTGTCGGCCCCGGCGCTGACCGACAAGGACCGCGAGGATGTCCTATTCGCCGCCAGCCTGGAGGCGGATTACCTGGCGGTGTCCTTCGTCAGCACCGCCGACGACGTAAAAGAGGCGCGTCGGCTGCTGCGAGAGGCCGGCGGCACAGGCGGCATCGTGGCCAAGATCGAACGCGCCGAGGCGCTGGAGAATATCGAGGAAATCATCGCCGCCTCGGACGCCATCATGGTGGCCCGCGGCGACCTCGGGGTGGAAATCGGCGACGCCGAACTGCCGGCGGTGCAGAAGCAACTGATCAAAGAGGCCCGCAAGCACAACAGCGTGGTGATCACCGCCACCCAAATGATGGAATCGATGATCGAAAACCCGATGCCCACCCGGGCCGAGGTGTTCGACGTGGCCAACGCCGTGCTCGACGGCACCGACGCGGTGATGCTGTCGGCCGAAACGGCCGCCGGCAAGCACCCGGTGCGTGTGGTGGAGACCATGGGGCGGGTCTGTCGCGAGGCCGAAAAGCAGTCCAAGGTGCGCAAGTCCCACCACCGCATCAACACCGTGTTCGGGCGCATCGACGAGTCCATCGCCATGGCCGCCATGTACACCGGCAACCATTTGGGGGTTACGGCCATCGCGGCGCTCACCGAAACGGGCTCCACGGTGAAATGGATGTCGCGCATTAGTTCGGGTATTCCCATTTACGCCTTGACGGGCAGCGTGGCCACCCGTAGAAAGGTAACCCTGTTTCGCGGCGTCTACCCCATCAGCTTCGATGTCAAATCCAAGGACATCGCGCAGGTGAACGAAGAGGTGATCGACGAGCTGCTGCGTCGCACCGCGGTACGCAAACACGACCTGGTGATCATCACCAAGGGTGATCGCCAGGGCGTGGAAGGTCAAACCAATATCATGAAAATCATGCGGGTGGGCGAACACGTCCTGCCGCGTGAAGACTGATGACTACTCATAGAAAAGCAAGGAGAACAACATGCCAATGATATCCATGCGCCAGCTTCTGGATCATGCCGCCGAAAACGGCTATGGTCTGCCGGCCTTTAACGTCAACAACATGGAGCAGGTGAAGGCCATTATGGAGGCCGCCTCTGCGGTGGACGCCCCGGTGATCCTGCAGGGCTCCGCCGGCGCCCGCAAGTACGCCGGCGAGGCCTTCCTGCGCCACCTGATCCAGGCCGCAGCCGAGGCCTATCCGAACGTGCCGGTCGCCATGCACCAGGACCACGGCACCAGCCCCGCGGTGTGCCTGCGCGCCATCCAATCGGGCTTCACCTCGGTGATGATGGACGGCTCGCTGCGGGAGGACGGCAAGACCCCCTCCAGCTACGAGTACAACGTGGAAGTGACCCGCAAGGTGGTCGATATGGCCCACTCCGGCGGCGTCTCGGTGGAGGGCGAGCTGGGCTGCCTGGGCTCGCTGGAGACCGGCGAAGCGGGTGAAGAGGACGGCATCGGCGCCGAGGGCAAGCTGGACATGGACCAGCTCCTCACCGATCCGGACGAGGCCGCGGATTTCGTGAAGAAGACCCATGTGGACGCCCTGGCCATCGCCATCGGCACCTCCCACGGGGCCTATAAGTTCACCCAGGAGCCGACCGGCAAGATCCTGCGCATCGACCGCGTGAAGGAGATCCACGAGCGCATCCCCACCGTGCATTTGGTGATGCACGGCTCCTCCTCGGTGCCGCAAGACTGGCTGAAGATGATTAACGACTTCGGCGGCGACATGGGTCAAACCTACGGCGTGCCCGTGGAAGAGATCGTGGAAGGCATCAAGCACGGGGTGCGCAAGGTGAACATCGATACCGACCTGCGCATGGCCTCCACCGGCGCGGTGCGCAAGCACCTGGAAGAGAACAAGTCGAACTTCGACCCGCGCAAGTTCCTGGCCGAGGCCACCAAGGGCATGACCGCGATCTGCAAAAACCGCTATGAGGCCTTCGGCGCCGCCGGACAGGCGTCCAAGATTAAGGCGGTTTCACTGGAGACCATGTTCGGCCGTTATGACGCCGGCGAGCTGGACCCGAAGGTGAACTGATCGGTCGATCCGATCACAAAAAGGGGCGCCGAGCGCCCCTTTTTTATGCCTGCGAATTTATTCCGGGCCGGATTTGGACTATGCTGAATCCAGGATCCGACCGAATGCGTTTTTATTCCCGGACCGGCGGCGCAGCTCGCAGCGCCCGCAGGACCAGCGAAGCGCCGAAAGACAGCGCTTAGGCTATGATGCACACTCACCCAGTGGAGACCAGCCGTGGCAATTCGCTTTAATGTCGTCTACCAAGGCCAACTGCGGCCCGCGGCCGATGAGGGCCGCTTTATCGAGGAATTTAGCCAGCGTTTCGGCGTCACTGCGGTGCAGGCGCGCAAGCTGATGCGCGCCGGCAAGAAGGTCACAATCAAGAAGGCCTTACCCGAATCGAAGGCGGAGCAACTGCGTTCCGAACTCGAAGCCCTGGGTATGAGGGTGGAGTTGCAGCCGGTGGAGGGCGATTTTCCCGATGCGCCCCAGGCCGCCGCCAGCGGCGAGACCTGCCCCAAGTGCGGGTCGCATCGGGTGGCCGACGATTCCTGTCTCGATTGCGGCATCATCGTCTCCCAGTTCAAGGCCCGCCAAGCCGCCGAGGCGGCGGACCCCTATGCCGCGCCCGCCGCAGGGTTGGTGGATGCAGACACCGCCGGCGATCTGATGGAGCCGCTGAAACTCCCGGCCGGTCGCGGTTGGGCCTGGATCACCGGCGGGTTCGGCCTGTTTAAGCGCAATCCGGGGATTTGGATCCTAATTATGCTGGTGTGGTTCCTGGTTAGTATCGTGGCCGGGTTGATCCCGGCGATTGGGCCGCTGGCCATGACCCTCATCGGCCCGATCCTGATCGGCGGTCTGATGCTGGGTGCGGCGGAGCAGGACGCGGGGGGCGATCTCAAAGTGGCGCATCTGTTCGCCGGCTTCTCCAACAACGCCGGCCAGTTGGCCCTGGTGGGGGTGATCTACTTCGGCGGTTTCCTGGTCTTGGGGCTGCTGATGTTCCTGATCATCGGCGGCGGCCTCGGGATCCTGTCCGGCGGTGCGATGATGGGCGAGGCCATGGGTCCGGAGCAGGTGGAGATGGCGATGCTGGGGGCCTGGCCGATCATCCTGATCGGGGTGTTGGTCGCCATGGGGTTGATGGTTCCCCTGGTGATGGCCTATTGGTTCGCGCCGGCCCTGGTGGTGTTGGACGACCTGTCCGCAGTGGCGGCGATGAAACTCAGCTTCATGGGCTGCTTGCGCAATATCTGGCCGTTTCTGATCTATGGCCTGGCGGCCCTCCTGCTGTTTATCCTCGCGGTGATCCCGTTCGGGCTTGGGCTGTTGGTGCTTTCGCCGACCCTGGTGGGTTCCATCTATGTGGGCTATCGGGAGATTTATTTCGGCCGCGAGGCGGGCGGTTGAGGGGCCGAGGTCGATGCCTCTCCGACGGGCCGGAGGCTGAAGCATGCAACGGCAGGCCGGGGCCTTGGCCGCTCAAGGCATGACCCCGCTCGACACCCTGCTGGAACACGAGACCCCCGAAGGCATTCTGTTGGAATTGCGCCTCGCGGGGCCTGTGGTGCGGGCCTGCGCCTGGGCCATTGATGCGGTGATTCGGGGCGTGCTGTATATCGGGCTCGGCATCCTGCTGTCCTACTTGGGCCAAATGGGGACCGCGGTGATGCTGATCCTGTTTTTCGTCATCGAATGGTTTTACCCGGTGTTCTTCGAGGTGCGCAGCGGGATGACGCCGGGCAAGCAGGTGATGGGGGTTTGGGTGATCCACGATAACGGCACCCCGGTGTCCTTGCCCTCGTCGTTGGTGCGGAACCTGCTGCGGACGGCGGACTTCTTTCCGCTGTTTTACGGCGCGGGATTGCTGACTATGCTAATGAACCGTCAGTTTAAACGCCTGGGGGATTTGGCGGCGGGCACCCTGGTGGTCTATCGCGACCCCCACGGCCAGCGGCGGGCGATGCCCGAGGCGCAGCCCGAGCCGCCGCCCCAGGGCCTGAGTTATGCGGGCCAGGAGGCGCTGCTGGACTTCGCCGAGCGCGACGCCCAATTGTCCGCCGAGCGAAAGGCCGAGCTGGCCACGCTGCTGCACCCCGTCACCGGGTGCGGCGGGGCGGCGGCGGTGGCCAAGCTGCACGGCTACGCCAATTGGCTGGCGCGGGGGCGGTAAGCCGTGCGGCAGCAGCAATTCGAGGCCCTGCACGGGGCCGAGTGGGAGGAGATGGAGGCGCTGTTGGACGCCGCGCCCCGCGGCTCAGGTAGGCGCACCGCCAACGCCCCCGATCCAATGCGCCTGCCGCGCCTGTACCGCTTGGTGTGCGGGCATTACGCCGCGGTGCGCAGCCGGCATTACAGCCCGGCCCTGGCCGCACGCCTGCGGGCGCTGGTGTTGCGCGGCCACCGCCGGCTCTATCGCCGCAGCGATCCCTGGCTGTGGCGCATTATCGGTTTTTTCGTCGAGGTTTTCCCGGCCACCTTGCGGCGGTATCAGCGCTATTTCTGGCTGTCGCTGCTGCTGTTTGTCGGCCCGGGTCTGTTTATGGGGTTCGGCGCTTACTTCAACCCGGATTTGATTTACTCTGTGCTGCCGGCGGAGAACGTGGCCCAAATGGAGGCGATGTACGACCCCGCCAGCCGCCAAGTCGGCCGCACCGAGGCGCGCGCCGCCGAGACCGATTTTCAAATGTTCGGGTTTTATATTAAGAATAACATCGGCATCGGCTTCCGCACCTTTGCCGGCGGCATGTTGGCGGGCCTCGGCACCTTGTTCTTTTTGGTCTTTAACGGCCTGGTGCTCGGCGGCGTGGCCGGGCACCTGACCCGGCTGGGATACACCGAGACCTTTTGGCCCTTCGTGAGCGGCCATGGGGCCTTTGAGCTGACCGCCATCGTGATTTGCGGCGCCGCCGGCCTGGTGCTGGCGCACGCCATCGTCAATCCGGGGCAGGCTACGCGCCCGGAGGCCCTCAAGCGCGCCGCCCGGCCGGCCCTGGTGTTGGCCATGGGCGCGGCCGGCATGCTGTTGGTCGCGGCCTTTGTGGAGGCCTTTTGGTCGCCCGCGCCGCTGCCGCCGACGGTGAAGTTCGCGGTGGCCGGGGCGCTGTGGGCGCTGGTGGCGGCGTATCTGACGTGGATGGGCAGGGGACGCTTTGAAGCTGGATGAGATCACCGTGGCGATTCGGCCGCGCAACGCCTGGGAGGGCATCGACCTCGGCTTTGCCATGGCGCGCCGCTGGTTCGGTCGGCTGTGGCTGCTGTGGATCCTGATGGCGACGCCGGCGCTGGCCGTCGGGCTGCTGTTGTTCGATTCCCCGTGGGCGCTCCTGTTGTGGATTTGGTGGCTGAAGCCGGCCTATGAGCCGGCGCTGGTATACGGGGTCAGCCGGGCGGTGTTCGGCGAGACGCCTGCGGTGCGGGCCGTGCTGCCCCACTGGCGGCGATTCTTCAACCTCCAGACCCTGGCCAACCTGACCTACCGGCGGCTCGCCCCCAGCCGTTCCTTCTATATGCCGGTGCAGGTGCTGGAGGGGCTCAAGGGTCGGGCCCGCGCCGAGCGCATTCGGGTGCTGGGGCGCGGCCAGCAGGCCGGCGGTTGGCTTACCCTAACCGCCATGCATTTCGAATGGGTGCTGCAATTCGGCTTTGTGGTGCTGGTGGTGCTGTTGGTGCCGGAGGAGTTGCAGTGGGCCGAGGCGCTGTTCGCCGGTTCCGACGCCCTCGGCGAATGGCTGTGGGCGCTGTCGGTGGCGGCGGCGGCATCGGTGATCGCCCCCTTCTATGTGGCGGGCGGCTTCGCCCTCTACCTGTCGCGGCGCATCGACCTAGAGGCCTGGGATCTGGAGCTGAATTTCCGCCGCCTGGCGGCCGGCTTCCCGCCGCGGGGCGCGCTCGGGCGGGCGGCGCTCGCGGCGGGTTTTACGCTGGCCCTGGGGGCCGGGTTTCCGCCGCCGGGTCTGGCCGCCGCCTCGCCCCAGCAGGCCGATGCGCTGATCCAAGAGGTGCTGGCGGACGAGGCCTTCGGCGCCCCGCAGGAGGTCGGGTACTGGCGCTACACGGGAGACGGGATCGAATGGGGGGGCGACGGCCCCTGGTGGCCGGACTGGATGGGCGGTTTGATTGAGTTCCTGGGCGCCTTGCCCGAGGTCGCTCGGCTGCTGCTCTGGGTCGCGGCCGGGGTGGTGTTGGCGCTGCTCGCGGCCTGGCTGCTGCGCAATCGGGAACGCCTGTTCCGCGGCCGGCGGCGCGCCGCCGTAGGCGCGGGCGAGGCCCCGGCGGAGCTGTTCGGGCTCGACCTGCGCCAGGAGCGCCTGCCGGACGATCCGGCCGCCGAGGCCCTGCGCCTGATCGCGGCCGGCGACCCCAGGGCCGCGCTGAGCCTGCTGTATCGCGGGGCCTTGGTGCGCCTGATCTTCGACCACGGCCTGGAGATCCCCCGTAGCGCCACCGAAGGCGAATGCATGCAGCGGGTGGAGCAGCGTTGCAGCGCCGAGTTGAGCGCCTTTTTCACCGAGCTGACCCGCCACTGGCGCAGCCTCGCCTACGCCCATCGGATGCCGCAGCGGGTGCGCCTGCAACGCCTGGCCGAGGCCTGGGGCGAGCGCTTCGGGAGGCGCCATGAGCCGGCGTAGTGGCTGGATCCTGGGCGGGGTTTGCGTGCTGTTGGCGGGCTGGCTCGGGCTGTGGTTGACCCAGAACTTCGAGCGTTCGGTGCAGCGGGTGAGCGGCGAGCCCTCCGCCGAGGCCCGGCGCAACCCCTACCTGGCCGCCGAGCGCTTTCTGCGCCGCTTGGGCCTGGAGGTCGCGAGCCAGGGCTCTCGGGAATGGCTGCAAACGCCGCCCGAACAGCCCGGCCTGCTGTTGGTGCGGGACTTGGGCTGGGACCTGACCGCGGCCCAAGTGGACGCGCTGGAGACCTGGATGCAAGGCGGCGGTCACTTGGTGGTCACGCCCCCTGGGGGCGCCTGGGGGGCGGAGGCCGAGCCCAATCCGCTGCTGGAGCGATTCGGCGTGAGGCTGGAGGCGCCGCAGGGCGATGACGCCGCGGGGGCGCGGCCCCCGGCGGGCGGCCTGTATCGGATCGACGGCCTGGCCCCGGGGCCGGTGGAGGTCTGGCTGGGCGACGGCCCGGTGCTGTTCGACCCCGCCGAAAAGGCGCAGTGGCGGGCGGCGCCGGCCGGCGCCGGGTTCCGTTGGCTGCGCTTCCGGCAGGGGCGGGGCGGCCTGACGGTGCTCACCGATCAGGACTGGCTGCGCAATCAAGAGATCGGCGATCACGACCACGCCTTCCTGCTGGCCGAACTGGCGGCGGGCGCCGAGCGGGCCTGGTTGCTGTATCGGCCGGCCGCCCCGCCGCTCACCCGCCTGCTGTGGCAGTGGGCCCCGGAGCTGGTGCTTAGCGTACTGTTGCTGATCCCGCTTTGGCTGTGGTTTCTCACCCAGCGCAGCGGCCCGCTGATCCACCGCGGCGACCCGCCGCGGCGCAATCTGTTGGAAAACCTAGAGGCGGGCGCGCGTTATACCTGGCGCCAGGATCGCGGCCGGTCCCTGGTGCAGGCGAGCCAAAGGCGCATCGAACAGCAATGGCGGCGGCGCCATGCGTCGTTGGAGCGCAAAACGCCCGCCGAGCGCAGCCAGTGGATCGCCCGCCTGTTAGACATCGAGCCCCGGGCCGTGCATCGGGCGCTCTACGAACCGGTGCGCAACGAGCAGGAATTCATTCGCGTCACCGCCGCGCTGCGGCGACTCAGCCGCGGCCTGCGGGAGGCGCGACGGGGCTAAGGCATCGGCGCAGGCCGAATTTTCCACAACGACGAGCATTTAAAATAACGGAGCAGGCATGGCCCAACAACAATCGATGACCCTGCCGGAAGACGCCCAGGCCCAGGTGCAGGCCCTGGAGCGGGAGATCCAAAAGGCGGTGGTCGGACAACGGCAGGTGATCCGCGAGGTGGTGGTGGCGCTGCTGGCGGCCGGGCATGTGCTGCTCGAAGGCGTCCCCGGCCTGGGCAAGACACTCATGGCGCGCAGCCTGGCGGCGGCGGTGGGCGGGCGCTTTAACCGCGTGCAGTTCACCCCCGACCTAATGCCCAGCGACATCAGCGGGCATGCCATGTTCGACATGAAGTCCCAGGCCTTTCGCGTGCGCCGCGGCCCGGTGTTCTGTAATTTCCTGCTGGCCGACGAGGTGAACCGCGCACCCGCCAAGACCCAATCGGCGCTGCTTGAATCCATGCAGGAGCAGCAGGTCACTATTGAGGGCGTATCCTACGACCTGGAGCAGCCCTTTATGGTAATGGCCACCCAAAACCCCATCGAACAGGAAGGCACCTACCCCTTGCCCGAGGCCCAGCTCGACCGCTTCCTGCTCAAGGTCTTTATCGACTACCCAAGCCTTCAGGAAGAAGAGGCCATGGTGCGCCAGATTACCGGCAACCGTATCGGCGACCGCCTCGACACCACCGCCATCGCCACCGTATTGAAGCCCGAGGCCATCGTGGCCCTGCAACAGCGCACCGCCCGCCTGCGAGTGGACGAGCAAATCGTGAATTATGGCGTGCGCATGGTGCGCGCGGTACGGGAATGGAACGGGGTGGACGTGGGCGCCGGGCCGCGCGGCAGCCTGGCCCTAATTCGGGCCGCCCGCGGTCACGCCATGCTGCAAGGCAATGCCTTCGTGACCCCGGACGACCTCAAAAACATGGCCCCGGCGGTGCTGCGGCACCGGATCAAGCTCACCGCGGACCTCGAAATCGAGGGCTACCACCCGGACGAGGTGCTGGCCGACATCCTACGGGAAGTGGATGCGCCGCGGGTATGACCCCCTCCCGCCGCCTAGTGTCCGCGGTCCTCGGCCTCACCGCGCTGGCCGCCGCCGGGGCGGCGGTGCCGGCGCTGCGCTGGCTGTGGCCCCCCGCCGCCGGTCTGCTCGGGTTGCTGGCGGCGCTGGATCTCTACCAGGCCCTCGGGGTCCGCAGCCCGCGCGTGGCGCGGGAGATGCCGCGCGGCATCCCGAGCGGCGTCCGCTCCAAGGTGCAACTGCGGGTGGAAAACACCGCCCCGCGAACCCTGGCCCTGCGACTGCACGACCACCACCCGGCGCACTTTCGGGCCGAGGGCCTGCCCCTGGCGCTACGCATCCCCCCGCGCCGCCAGGCCGCCGCCGGCTACCGCCTGACCCCGCAGCGCCGGGGCGACGCCCTGTTTCCCGGCCTGGACCTGATCATCGACTCACCCTGGGGCCTGTGGCGGCGGCGGGTCTTCGTCCCGCTGGAAACCCGGGTCAAGGTGTTCCCGAACTTTCATGAAATTCGCCGCTACGCGCTGCTGGCCACCGAGCATAACCTCAACCGCATGGGGGTGCGCAAACGCCGGCGGCGAGGCGAGGGCAACGACTTCCACCAACTGCGCGATTACCGCCCCGGCGACAGCCTGCGCCAAATCCACTGGACCGCCACCTCGCGCTACCAGCGCCTGATCTCCAAGGAATACCAGGACGAACGCGACCAACAGGTGGTGTTCCTGATCGACTGCGGCCGCCGCATGCGCCACCTCGAAGGCGGCCGGGCCCACCTCGACGAAGTCCTCAACGCCATGCTGCTGCTGGCCTATGTGGCCTCGCGCCAAGGCGATGCCGTGGGGTTTCTCGCCTTCGGCGGGGTCCGCCGCTGGCGCCCGCCGCAAAAGGGCGGCGACGTGGTCACCCGGCTGCTGGAGCAGACCTACGACCTCGAATCCACCCTGGAGGCCTCGGACTACCTGATGGCGGCCAAGGAATTGATCCCGCTCCAGCGCCGCCGCTCCTTGGTGGTGCTACTGACCAACACCCGCGACGACGATCGCGAGGAACTGGAACGCGCCATGCGGCTGCTCGCCAAGCGCCACCTAGTGGTGCTGGCCGACCTGCGCGAAAGCCTATTAGACCAAACCCTGGAACACCCGGTGCGCAGCTTCGACGACGCCCTGCGCTTTCACGCCGTGGACGCCTACCGAACCGAACGCCAGCGCAACCACGACCTCATGCAACACCACGGCGCCATCACCCTCGACCTGCTCGCCAGCCAACTCCCCGTGGCCCTGGTGAATCAGTATCTCAACGTCAAGGCCTCCGGGCGCCTGTGATCCAAACCCAAGGCCTCGCTATTCGGGCTTTGGTTTAGTGCTCGGCCCGCGGGCTGATTCGCCGTAGGGTGCGTTAGCCCCGCCTATGCCAAGGCCCCCGCATTCAAAATATCCCGCAAACCGAGTGATCGCATTAAACCTCGAACCATCGGGCGGGGCGTAACGCACCATGCCCGGCGCCGGTGGGGATGGTGCGTTATGGCGCGCGGCAATGCGGGTGTTGGATTCGAGTTTCGTGGTTGGCGCGCCTAACGCACCCTGTCGGACTGATTCACCGTAGGGCGCGTATTCGAGGTTTTCGCGTTCACGCCAATACCCCCATTTCCCGCAATTGTTTAATTTGATCCCGCACCCGTGCGGCGTCTTCGAATTCCAGGTCCTTGGCGTGCTGGTACATTTGTTTCTCCAGGACCTTGATCCGTTTGGCCATTTCGTGGGGCGTGAGCTGGGCGTATTCGACCTCGGTGTCGGCTACCTTGGCGTACTGTTTGGGCGACATGGGGCCGCCGGGGTGGGCGCCTTCCATGATGTCGGCGATGGACTTGCGGATGCTCTGGGGGGTGATGCCCTGGGCCTTGTTGTGGGCGATCTGCTTGGCGCGGCGGCGTTCGGTTTCGTCGATGGCGCGGCGCATGGAGCCGGTGATTTTGTCGGCGTAGAGGATGGCCTTGCCGTTGACGTTGCGGGCGGCGCGGCCGATGGTTTGAATTAGCGAGCCCTCGGAGCGCAGAAAGCCTTCTTTGTCTGCGTCCAGGATCGCCACCAGGGAGACCTCGGGCATGTCCAGGCCCTCGCGCAGCAGGTTAATGCCCACCAGCACGTCGAACTCCCCCAGCCGCAGGTCGCGGATGATCTCCACCCGCTCTACGGTGTCGATGTCTGAATGCAGGTAGCGCACCCGCACGCCGTGTTCGTTCAGGTAATCCGTGAGGTCCTCGGCCATGCGCTTGGTGAGGGTGGTGATGAGCACCCGGTCGCCCTGTTCCACCCGCAGATGGATCTCCGACAGCACGTCGTCCACCTGGGTGGCCACCGGCCGCACCTCCAGCTCCGGGTCCACCAGGCCGGTGGGGCGCACCACCTGTTCGATCACCCCGCCGGAGCGTTCCAACTCGTAGGCGCGCGGGGTGGCGGAGACGTACACCGTTTGGGGCGTGCGTTGCTCGAACTCCTCGAAGCGCAGGGGGCGATTATCCAGCGCCGAGGGCAGACGGAAGCCGTATTCCACCAGGGTCTCCTTGCGCGAGCGGTCGCCCTTGAACATGCCGCCCACCTGGGGGATGGAGGCATGGCTTTCGTCCGCCACCAACAGCGCATTGGGCGGCAGGTAGTCGAGCAGGGTAGGGGGCGGCTCGCCCGGGGCGCGGCCCGAGAGGTAACGGGAATAGTTTTCGATCCCCGAGCAGTAGCCCAGCTCCAGCATCATTTCGAGGTCGAAGCGGGTGCGCTGCTCCAGGCGCTGGGCCTCCACCAGGCGGTTGCTGTCGCGCAGGAAGTTCAGGTGCTGCTTGAGTTCGTCCTTAATGGAGTCGATGGCCTCCAGCAGGGTTTCGCGCGGGGTCACATAGTGGGTCTTGGGGTAGATGGTGAAGCGCGGCACGCGGTTGCGAATCTCGCCGGTGAGGGGGTCGAACAGGGCGATTTGCTCGATTTCGTCGTCGAACAGCTCCAACCGCACCGCCTCCTCATCGGACTCGGCGGGGAAGATGTCGATGATCTCGCCGCGCACCCGGTAGGTGCCCCGTTGCAGCTCCATGTCGTTGCGGGTGTATTGCAGCTCCGCCAGCCGGCGCAGGATGGCGCGCTGGTCGATGGTCTCGCCGCGGGACAGGTGCAGCACCATGCTCAGGTAGGAGCGCGGGTCGCCCAGGCCGTAGATGCAGGACACGGTGGCCACGATGATCACGTCCTTGCGCTCCAGCAGGGCCTTGGTGGCCGACAGGCGCATCTGCTCGATGTGCTCGTTGATGGTGGCGTCCTTCTCGATGAAGGTGTCCGACGACGGCACATAGGCCTCAGGCTGGTAGTAATCGTAGTAGGAGACGAAATACTCCACCGCGTTTTGCGGAAAGAACTCCTTGAACTCGCCGTAGAGCTGGGCCGCCAGGGTCTTGTTGTGGGCCAGGATGAGGGTGGGGCGCTGGATCTGCTGGATCACGTTGGCGATGGTGAAGGTCTTGCCCGAGCCGGTGACCCCCAGCAGCGTCAGGCCCGCCTCGCCGTCGTTAATGCCCGCCGTCAGTTGACGGATGGCCGCGGGCTGGTCGCCGGCGGGCGCGAACTTGGAGGCGAGGCGAAATGGTCTTGACATGGGGGATTCTTATAGCGCTCAGGATTCGTTATCATTATCCCTGTTATGCAGGGGGCGGCGAAAGGCCCCCGATTCCCTCCCTTCAATTGGACCGCCAAGAGGCCGAATTCAACCCATGAGCATCAAACTCTCCGCTCGCGTGCAAGCCGTCAAACCCTCGCCCACCCTCGCCATCACCGCCCGCGCCGGGGCCATGCGCGCCGCTGGCAAAGATATTATCGGCCTCGGCGCCGGCGAGCCCGATTTCGACACCCCCGACCACATCAAACAGGCGGCGATCCAGGCCATCCGCGACGGCTTCACCAAATACACCCCGGTGGACGGCACCCCGGGGCTGAAGCAGGCGGTAGCGGAGAAATTCAAACGCGACAACGGGTTGGAGTATACGCTGGAGGAGATCCTGGTGTCCTGCGGCGGCAAGCAGAGCTTCTTCAACATGGCCCAGGCGATCCTGGACCCGGGCGACGAGGTGGTGATCCCGGCCCCCTACTGGGTCTCTTATCCGGACATGACCCTGCTCGCCGGCGGCGTGCCGGTGATCATCGACGCCCCCGCCGAGCAACGCTTCAAGATCACCCCCGAGCAACTGCGTGCGGCGCTCACGGACAAGACCAAGCTGTTCGTGATCAACAGCCCCTCCAACCCCACCGGCATGGCCTATAGCAAAGAGGAGCTGGCGGCCATCGGCGAAGTCCTTAACGACTACCCCGACGTGGTCATCGCCACCGACGACATGTACGAACACATCCTCTGGACCGAGGCCCCCTTCGTCACCCTCCTCAACGCCGCGCCCCAACTCAAGGACCGCACCCTGGTGCTCAACGGCGTGTCCAAGGCCTACTCCATGACCGGCTGGCGCATCGGCTACGCCGCGGGCCCGGCGGACGTGATCAAGGCGATGAAGAAGATTCAGTCCCAAAGCACCTCCAACCCCACCTCCATCGCCCAGGTGGCGGCCCAGGCGGCCCTGGAAGGCCCCCAAGAGTGTATCGGCGAAATGCTTACGGCCTTCAAACAGCGCCACGACTATGTAGTGGAACGGCTAAACAAAATCCCCGGCGTGGACTGCCTGCCCACCGACGGGACCTTTTATTGCTTCCCCAAGGTGCAAGCCGCGCTAGAGCGGATCGACGGCGTGAACAACGACCTGGAACTGGCCGAATACCTGATCGAAAACGCCGGCGTGGCCCTGGTCCCCGGCTCCGCCTTCGGCCTGGAGGGCCATGTGCGCATCTCCATCGCCACCAGCATGGAAAACCTCACCAAGGCCCTCGACCGGCTGGAACAGGCGCTGGGTTGATCGCGTACCCGCTGCGCTCCATTGGCCTGTCCGAAAGCACCCGCCCGCGGGTGTCGTAAGATCGACCGACGTTGATCTCTAACCTAGCGCATCGACTCGGGTACAATGGAATGGATCAAAGCAAGAACGCAAAGGGCCAAAGAATCATGCTAAAAACCGTTCGCGACGCCTGCACACCCAGTCCGCTGATCTTCGACTACCGCATGGCCGAGGGCATCGAAAACCTCGGCCAGCTCATCCGCGACCAAGGCGCTGGGGCCGATTTTTTCGCCCGCAACCACCTCACCCAGGGCATGGAAGAGCTGTTCCGCGAGGGTCTGCTCCGGCTCGGCGGCAAGAGCGACCAGGCGGTGTTCGAACTCTCCCAGGCCATGGGCGGGGGCAAGACCCACCTGATGATCGCCCTCGGGCTACTTGCCCGCCACCCGGAACGCCGTCGCGAAATCGTTCCCGAACTGGCCCAGCGATCCGCCTTCGGCAGCGCCGGCCTGGCCGCCTTCAACGGCCGCAACAACCCCGACCGCTTCATTTGGGGCGAAATCGCGGAGCAGCTCGGAAAAGGAGAGGAGTTTCGGCGATTTTGGATCGACGGCCCCAAGGCCGTGGACGAACAGGCCTGGAAGCATCTCATCGGCGACCATCCGACGCTGATCCTGCTCGACGAGCTGCCCCCCTATCTGGCCATGGCCAATGCCCGGCCCGCCGGTGCCGGCACCCTGGCCGACATCGTCACCTACAGCCTCGGAACCTTGCTGACCGCGGCCATGCAGTTGCCCCGCTGCTGCGTGGTCATCGCCAACCTCTCCGGTAGTTATGAACGCCAAAACCGCGAGATCAGCCGCATCGTCCACGACCTCCAACAAGAGACCCGGCGCCAGGCCCGCGCCATCACCCCGGTGCAGCTCGCCAGCGACGAAATCTATCAAATCCTCAAAAAGCGCCTGTTCGACCAAATGGCCGATGAGCAGGAGATCGAAGAGGTGGCCGAGGCCTATGTAGAGCAAGTCAAACGGGCAGAGGCCGGCGGCTTCCTGACCGCCCGCTCCATGGAGCAGGTGGCCGAAGAGGTGCGCGCCACCTATCCATTCCACCCCAGCTTCAAGCACTTGGTGGCCCTGTTCAAAGAGAACGAAGACTTTCGCCAGACCCGCGGCCTGATGCAATTCGCCGCTCGTCTGCTGAAATCCGTTTGGGAACGCGACACCAATGACGTCTTCCTTGCGGGCACCCAACACCTCAACCTCAACGACCCCATGGTCCGTGACGAAGTGGCCGGCATCAACAACGCCCTGCTGCCCGCCATCGCTACCGACATCGCCGACAACGGCAACGCCCATGCCGAAGAGATCGACGACGCCCTCAACGGCGACGGCGCCACCCAGGTGGCCAAGCTCCTGCTCTCCGCCTCTCTGTCGCGGGCGGTAAAGGCCCACAGAGGCCTGACCGAAGAGGAGGCGATCGAATTCCTCGTCGCGCCCAACCGTAAGCCCGGCGAATTCGCCGCCGGCCTCGAACGGCTGCGCGCCAAGGCCTGGTACCTGCACCGCGAGGGCGAGGCCTACTACTTCAAAGAGACCGAAAATCTCACCAAGCGCATCGAAAAGGAGGCCGAGCGCATCCCCGCGCCCAAGGTGGAGCAGGCGCTTATCAACCACCTCAGCGGCCTGTTGCAGCCCCGTAATCGCCTGGCCTATCAGGAGATCCAAATCCTGCCGCGTCTCGACGAGGTGAAGCTTACCGCCCACCGCGTACTTTTGGTGGTGGAGCCCGACGGCCGCACCCCGCCCGAGGCGATCCGCAATTTCTTCGAGTTTCAACAGGAAAAGAACAACCTGCTGATCCTCTCCGGCAACGACTCCTACCTCTCCGGCGAAGTGGAAACCCGTCTGCGCGAACTCTACGCCATCGAGCGCATTCTCAAGGAACTCCGCCCCGGCGACAGCCTCTACGAAGAAGCCACAGAAAAGCAGGAAGAGCTGCGTGAACGTTTCCTCAAGGCCGTGGCCGGGACCTACAATCGCCTCTTCTTCCCGGGCGGCGACGGCGAACTGGTGATGGCCACCATCGACAACGGCCTCAGCTTCGGTCAGGACGAATACAGCGCCGAGCGCCAGATCGAAAGACTCCTTTCCAGCACCCGCTGCGATCTCAAGCTGGCGCTGAATTATGCAGACGAACTCATCAACTACTGGGCCATGGCGGAACAGTACCTATGGCCCCAAAACGTGCGCCGCACCCCCTGGCGTGACGTGTTGATGCGGGCCAAGACCGACCCCTCCTGGCCCTGGATGCCGGGGGCCAAAGGCCTGGAGACCCTCAAGACCAAGGCCCTGGAGCAAGGACGCTGGCGCGAGGGGGCCGACGGCCACATCGAAAAAGGACCCTTCCCCAAGGAAAAGACCGGTCTCAACGTGACCCCGCAAAACGTGGTCCGCGACAGCGAAGAATCCACCCTCACCCTCACCCCGCGCAACGCAGGCCCCAGCCCGCGCATCCACTATGCCGCCCATGCCGGCGTCTCGGAATCCGACCCGCTGGTGGAGGACCCCGACAACCTCCGCACCACCGAGCCCACCCTCTATTTCCTGGTGGTGGATAGCGAAGGCGCCCACCAAACCGGCGACCCCGTGCGCTGGAAGACCGATATCAGCATCCGCCACCAAATCCGCGACCTTGCCGGCGAACGCAAAATCGAAATCCAGGCCCTGCCCGTGGCGGAGATCCGCTACAGCCTCGACGGCGCCAACCCCAAAATGGGCCCAATCTACCAAGAGCCCGTCGCCGCCCCGCCGGACGGCGGGCTGTTGCAGGTCTACGCCGTCGCCGGCGAGGCGGAAAAGACCGCCCAGTTCAAGATCCCCCCGGCGGACGGCGACCCCGTGCGCATCGACGATGACCGCCCCCTGCGGGTGAACGAAACCCGCCGCATCAGCCTCGACGATACGGAAAAGGCCTTTCGTTTCATTCAGCGCTTTCGCGACAACCCCGAGACCTGGATCAAGGGCGCAGTCGTCAACATCGGAGAAGGCGAGACCGGCATCACCCTGCGCTTCAACGCCCGCGAAGTCACCGCCGGCATGCTCGAACAGGCCATTCAGGCCCTGCGCAAGGCCATCGGTGAAGAACAGGCCCGGGTTCAAATCACCGCCCGCGGCGGCATGCGCTTCCGCAACGGCCACGAATTCAAGGAATTCGCCCGCGACGCCGAACTCGAAATCCGCCCCGAAGATATCCTCCAGGACGACGTCTGATCCATGAGCGCCGTCGCGAAAAAGGCCAAGCCCTTCGCCCATTCCACCCTCGGCTTCGGCGTGCCCGCCACGACCGACCCCCACCACTTCGAGGTGGAGATCCCCCGCGGCAATACCCGCCCGGTGCTCATCAGCGAACACCTGGGCATGCAGAGCGACCACCAGCAGGCCGTCATCGACCGCGCACTGCTCGAACGCCCCCGCTGGAGCGCCATTCGTCTCGAAGTCCAGCGCGCCTTCAACCAACGCCTCAAGACCAACAAACTCGCCGTCGGCTACTGGAAGACGGGCGCCGTCCCGGTGGATCGCCTGCTCGGCAAGGAGCTTTGTGTTCTTGCCTGGGCCGTCGAGACCCTGGAGATGGACAAAATCGGCATCGCCCTGCGCAACTGGCTGGCCCTGCGCCCCGAAGAACGCTGGTGGCTCTTCGGCATGACCGCCATGGCCGCCGGCGGCCTCAACGACGCCCAAAAGGGCTGGCGCGTCGCCCTCCGCTACGCCCTCGGCGACCAACCCCAGAGCGAAATGCTCAAGGCCCGCCCCCTGCGCGGTAGCGGCAAGGAACCAGGCAAGATCCACATGCCGGATCTGTTTGATTAAATTAACGGGACCGATGACACCGCTCCCGCGGTGTCACCCATCCTCTGGCGCTCCCGCGCCGCGAACACCACGGGACGCGGGAGCGCCCCCAGATGCGTCACGCCGCGGGAGCGGCGTGACGAGTACCGTAAAACAGCTACCCACGCCGCCGCCGCGACGTGACGTGACGAGGAGAATGAATAGATGCCCCAACCCGCCCCCCACGCCCTGCGCGACGCCCCGGCGCTGATCGAGAAGGTCTTCCCGGCGCAAAAGATCTCCTTCGAGGCCCAGAAGGAGCGCAAGGCCGGGGCCGGGCAGACCCTCACCGCGCTGGGTTCCTACTGGAAGGGCCGTAAGCCCCTGATCCTGGTGCGCGCCATCCTCCTCGCCAGCCTGCTGCCCCAGACCGAAGACGCCGAAACGGACCTGGAGATCTTCGAGCAACTGATGGCCATCGACGACCACGCCCTGGCCCGGCGCGAGCCCAAGCTCAGCGCCGCCGAGGTGGCCCGCCGCATCACCCTGTGCGACCCCTGGCCCTACTTCGACTACACCAACCAATGCCCGGACCTGGACGACGACCAACTCCAGGCCCTCCGCTTCCCCCTGGATGTGGGCGACTACCCCGGCCTTAAACTCCGCTGGTCGCGCAAAATCGACCCACAAGACAAGCTCAGGTTGCTCGCCCAGGCCCTGGAGACCTTCGACGGCTATGAGGCCCGCGCCGCCCTCTGCAAGCGCCCCGAAGAGCTGGGCCAGCGAACCCTCTACGCGCCCATCTGGGAGGCGGTCAACGCCCACTTGGCCCGCTTCGGCGTCCAGGCCCACAGCCATGCCGAGCTGGTGGAACAGCTCGGCATCCTGCGCTTCGGCCACCGCCCGCGGGTGGGCGACACCTTCTGCGGCGGCGGTTCCATCCCCTTCGAGGCCGCCCGTCTCGGCTGCGATGTCTACGCCTCCGACCTCAACCCCATCGCCTGCATGCTCACCTGGGGCGCCCTCAACATCATCGGCGCC
>JAABTK010000047.1 GCA_011389885.1 Gammaproteobacteria bacterium
CGCCACGGGTGAGATATTGTGGCACCGCCGGGAAACCAGGCGGCAAACAGAGAACACAAACTTCACCCTATCGTGCCGGGAGTGCCTGTCCTACTCGAAACCTCCCAAGCCCCGCCGAGGAGGCTGAGGCTTTAGTCGGATCGAGTGAAACTTCAAGCTTCTCCCGCTGGGGAGGAATCTGCGCCAGGAAAAGGGGCCGAATGAGGCTTTCCCCGCTGGGGCTTAGCTCAGCAGCGGCGCAGGAGCGCCGGGCATGCATCCCCGCGCTGGAGCATGGGGACGAGAAAAAATGCAGGGGACGGCAACGAGTCAATACACATCCTCATGGCACCCTGCATCCACCAACACGATCTCATTCTCGAGAATCATGAACTTGAACGTAATTCGATAGCTCAGGTTGATCGAAACAAAGTGCAATCCCTGGAGTCGGCCCCGTAGCGCATGAAGGCGTAGCGAAGGGTGCTAGGGGTTGCTTTCCAGCAAGTCCAGCGCCTTGCCGTACTGTGCTTTGATTTCAGGGTGTTTCTTGATCAAGCGCCTCGCCCGCCGGGTATAGTCGTTCGTGAAGACCAGATTAAAGCTCATTCCGCGTCGATTCGTGCGAGGTGCTCTGCTACAGACTCCTTGTGGTAGCGCCCAGCCTTCATATCGGCCTTGACTCTGATCCAAGCGGCTTCGAGCTCCATCTCCCGCAGTTCGCGGTAGTACTCCACTGATATGACCACGTAGCGGTCCTGACCTTGCACGGAGATGATGGCTTCGGGGGCTTTGGCCAAGTGTTCTTCGATGGTCGTGATGCCGCGGATCTTGAGTTCGTTGACGGTAATGGCACTCATGGTGAGGTTCTCATTGGTACGGCATATCGTGTGATTGTAGCGCTATTAAGGTCCGATGCCCAGCAATCCGGGCGACCGATGGTCGTTTCCTGTCAGGCGATATTTCTGCAAGCGGATGCTGGGCTTGTCGGAGAGAACAATAAGGCGCAGACCACGATTTTTCGCGTGGCTTCACCCCCCCCTCACCCTCAACACCGGCCCCCGTTCAAACTTCTCTCTTCAAACCTCATTACCCCCAACCCACACTAACACCTCGTCCATTCGCCGAACCGGCAGGGAGTAGTGGCCCTCGCCGGGGAGGAATCGGCTTTCGCAACCGGGGATTAAGGCGGCCATCCGGCGGCCTATGGCGGCGGGGACGATGCGGTCGGCCTCGCCGTGCCAGAGTCGGGTCTCGGCCGTTAGGGCTTGCACATCGGCGGCCCAGCGGCCGGTGAGGAGGAGCAGATCTTCCGCCGCGCCCCTTGCGCCCCGCTTTAGCCCCTCCAAATAGGCCTGTTTGATCTTTTGCGCCACCTCGGGGTCGGCCAGCGTCGCCCGGTCCTCCGGCCCGACCTGGCGGCGTAGCAGGGCCAGGGCGAGGCCCGGGAATCGGCTCATTAACGGCCCGACCAGATGGGTGTTCAGGGTCGTGGACAGCCGGGGCGCCTGCACCGCCAGCGCGAGCCCCGCCTTCACCCCGCCGCGGAAACCGCGCAAATCGTCAGGGGTCGCCGCCGGCCCCAGGGGACAGGCCAGGGCCAGCTTGGGCGCCCGTCGCCCCAGCCGGCCGGCGCTTAGCAGTGCGAAGGGGGCGCCGCCGGAGACGCCGATTAAGCCGAAATCATCGATCCGCAAGTGATCCGCCAGCGCGGCCAGGTCGTCGGCCCAGTCGGTCATGCGTCGGCCCGGCTGCCGATCCGAGCCCCCCATTCCCGGCCGATCGGCCGCGATTAGGCGGACGCCTTGGCGGTGCGCGGCGTCCTGGCCCAAGGCCGCCTCCAGGCGCGACGAGGGGTAGCCGTGGCAGTAGAGCACGGGGCGCCCGGCTGGGGCGCCGAATTCGGAATAGGCAAGTACGCGCCCATTGGGCCGGGTGAGGTATTTGGTTTCCATGCTTTGCACCGATGAGTGACGTGCGCAGGCCGCCTACGGTCTGGCTGTGCGTTCAGGGCCGTGGTCCCCGTTGCGCTCCGGTTGGTCGCGCGCGGGTGCCATTAACTGCCCCAGCAGCAGCCAACAAGCAGGCAGAAGCCGAGGAAGAAGTAGGATCCGGGTTCCAGGCGCGAGCGGCTGGTGGTGAGGACCTCGAAGCTGGAGGTCATGTCCTGCATTTGGCCGAGCTGGTGGTCCATTACGCCGCCTAGGCCGAGGTAGGCCATGAAGATCACCACTACCATGACGTCGGCCATGGACCATTTGGCGGATTTGAATACGAAGAAGCGCACCAGCGGGTTGGCCCGAAAGCGCGCCCCGCCATGGTGCAGGTATTGCAGCGAAAGCAGGGTCTTGGTGAGCGGGAACAGCACCGAGCACAGCAGGATCAGCCCGCCCGCCAGCGCCAGTTTGGGGTCACCGCGTTGCATCAGCACCTGCACCACCTCTAGGATGCTCTTGCTCTGGAAGGAAAACTAAAGGGCTCTGACCCTGAGGTATCCCCACGAATAAAAGTCGCGAAACAGTGATGAACGCGATATTTTGCATTGAAAACAACAGCTTTCATACCCATGCTTCTATTAGGTGAAACGAAAAACCAAGGAGGCTGAGATGAAAGCGCTAGATTTGCTGTTTCGCGTACTTTACGAAGAATTGCCGGATTTGCACCTGGCCCGCTTGAAATCACTGATCGCGGTGGCCGGGGGCGCGCTCAATCTACCCATGCTCTCGATCACTTGGATGGAAAATCGGGGACACCCTGGAAAATCGGGGACACCCAAAAATGGGGAAACATGGGTGTCCCCTTCTTTCCTGGGTGCCGCGGAACGCGGGGGCGAGCAAACAAAACCCCCTCTGCGCCCTCTGCGTCCCTGAATGGCGTTGTTTCCGTGATTTGTGCGCAGGCGTAGTAGTCTCCTTCCCTGTCGCTGCCTCGGTCGGGGAGGGGGCCTCGGTTTGGCGAATTTGTAGCGGCGGCGGGCGCTTGAGACGGCGATTTGATAAAGATCAAATGCCTGAGCAAAACGATGGATTAGTCTTGGTGTTAACCGCAAATTCAGAGCAAGTCCGGTTGACGCAATGACGGATATCAATCTACACCGACGCGCCTTTCTGAGAGGCCGCCCCGTTCCCACCCGCCCCCGGATACCCTGGGCGCGGAAAGACTTTAGCGACCGCTGCGAGCGTTGCGATGATTGCATCCGCGCCTGCGAAGAGGGGATCCTGCGTCGCGGCGACGGCGGCTTTCCTGAGGTCGATTTTCGCCTGGGCGGCTGTAGCTTCTGCGCCGCCTGCGCCAAGAGCTGCTCTCACCAGGCCTTTGAGCCCCGCCCGTCCCGCCCCTGGCGCCTACGCATTGCGTTTCGCGACAGCTGCCTGAGCGCGAACGGCGTCACCTGCCGCGCCTGCGGCGATCAATGCGACGAACAGGCCATCTGCTTTCGCCTGCAAACCGGCGGTCGCGCCGCGCCGATTTTGGATGAGCAAAACTGCACCGGCTGCGGCGCCTGTATTAAACCTTGTCCCACCGACAGCATCCGCCTGGAGGAGGCCGCATGAGCGACTATCACGTTTGCGGCATGTTGCTGCAAGCCCGCCCCGAGAAGGCCCCCCGCGTCGCCGGGGCCCTCGGTGACCTGCAAGGGGTGGAGCTGCATGCCAGCGAAGGGGGCCGCCTGGTGGTCACCATCGAGGGCGACGACTATGAGACCTGCGCCGGGATGATGACCCGGCTCGCCTGCCTCGACGGCGTCTCGGCGTCGTCCCTGATCTATCATCAGATCGATAAAGAATCCACATAAGAATCCACACCGAAGGAGCATCGGCCATGAGCCAGTCACGCCGCCAGTTCATCAAGACCAACGCCATCGCCGCCACCGCCGCGGCCGCCGGCATTAGCCTGCCGGGATTGACCGCCGCCAAGGCGAAAGACGAGGATGACATCCGCTGGGATAAGGCCCCCTGCCGCTTCTGCGGCACCGGCTGCTCGGTGCTGGTGGGGGCCAAGGACGGCAAGGTCGTCGCCACCCAGGGCGATCCGGACGCGCCGGTAAACCGCGGCCTCAACTGCATCAAGGGCTATTTTCTATCCAAAATTATGTACGGTGCGGATCGCCTGACCCAGCCGCTGATGCGCAAGAAGAACAGCGAGTACGCTAAGGATGGGGATTTCGAGCCGGTCTCCTGGGACGAGGCCTTCGACCTGATGGCGGAGAAGTGGAAGGCGGCAATCGCCAAGGATTTGCAAGACAACAAGGGCAAGCCGCCGGAGGAGATCACCTCCCGCGTGGGCATGTTCGGCTCCGGTCAGTGGACGGTGTTCGAGGGTTATGCCGCCTCCAAGCTGTTCAAGGCCGGTTTTCGCTCCAATAACCTCGATCCCAACGCCCGCCACTGCATGGCCTCGGCGGTGGGGGCCTTCATTCGCGCCTTTGGCGCCGATGAACCCATGGGCTGTTACGACGACCTGGAGCACGCCGACGCCTTCGTGCTGTGGGGCGCCAACATGGCGGAGAACCACCCGGTGCTGTGGTCGCGCCTCACCGATACCCGCCTCACCAAGGCGGACTGCGAGGTGCATGTGCTCTCCACCTTCGAGCACCGCAGCTTCGAACTGGCCGACCACGGCGTCATCTTCAAGCCCCAAACCGATCTGGCGATCCTCAACTATATTGCCAACTACATTGTGCAAAAGGACGCCATCAACTGGGACTTCGTCAAGCAGCACGTCAACTTCACCAAAACCCCGACCGACATCGGCTATGGCCTGCGGCCCGAACACCCGCTGGAAAAGGCCGCCAAGAACGCCGGCAAGGGAAATTTGGAAGGCATCGATTTCGAGGCCTACAAGAAGGCGCTGGCGCCCTACACCGCTGAGTATGTCTCGGAGCTATCCGGGGTCTCGGTGGAGAGCCTGGAAAAGCTGGCCAAACTTTACGCCGACCCGAAGAAGAAGATCGTCTCTTACTGGACCATGGGCTTCAATCAGCATGTGCGCGGGGTGTGGGTCAACGGCCTGATGTATAACGTGCATCTGCTTACCGGCAAGATCTCGGAGCCGGGCAACGGCCCCTTCTCCCTCACCGGCCAGCCCTCCGCCTGCGGCACCGCCCGCGAGGTGGGCACCTTCGCCCATCGCCTGCCGGCCGATTTGGTGGTCAAGAAAAAGGACCACAGGGACTTCACGGAAAAGGTCTGGCAATTGCCGGAGGGCGCCCTGTCCGGCAAGGTGGGCTATCACGCGGTACTCCAGAGCCGCATGCTCAAGGACGGTAAGCTCAACTGCTACTGGGTGACCACCAACAACAACATGCAG
This sequence comes from Gammaproteobacteria bacterium, assembly GCA_011389885.1. GTDB lineage: Bacteria > Pseudomonadota > Gammaproteobacteria > Chromatiales > Chromatiaceae > JABBTK01. The sequence continues at coordinate 5,287 of JAABTK010000047.1, forward strand.
GCCGGCCCCAACATCAACGAGGAGATGTATCCCGGCTGGCGCAACCCGGACAACTTCATCGTCGTCTCCGAGGCCTATCCCACCGTCTCGGCGATGGCCGCCGACCTGATCCTGCCGGTGGCGATGTGGACCGAAAAGGAAGGGGCCTTCGGCAACGCCGAGCGCCGCACCCAGTTCTGGCGCCAGCAGGTCAAGGCGCCCGGGGAATCGCGTTCCGATCTGTGGCAGTTTGTGGAGTTCTCCAAGCGCTTTAAGACCGAGGAGGTCTGGCCCGAGGAGCTGTTGGCGAAGAAACCGGAGTATCGCGGCAAGACCCTGTTCGACGTGCTCTACGCCAACGGTGCGGTGAACAAGTACCCCAAGCAGACGGTCACCGATAGCCGCGGCAATGAGTACGGCAACGACGAAATGGACCACTTTGGCTTCTATCTGCAAAAGGGGCTCTATGAAGAGTACCGCGTCTTCGGCAAGGATGGACCCAAGAAGGGCCACGATCTGGCCGAATTCGATGCCTACCACAAGACACGCGGCCTGCGCTGGCCGGTGGTGAACGGCAAGGAGACCCTGTGGCGCTATCGCGAGGGCTATGATCCATTCGTACCCGAGGGGGCCGGCGTCGCCTTTTACGGCCGGCCGGACAATCGCGCCAACATCATCTTTGCGCCCTATGAGCCGCCGGCAGAGGCGCCGGATGAAGAATTTGATCTATGGCTGACCACCGGCCGCATCCTGGAGCATTGGCACACCGGCTCCATGACTCGACGCGTACCGGAACTCTATCGCGCCGCGCCGGATGCCCTGGTCTACATGCATCCCAAGGATGCCAAAAAGCGCGGACTCAGACGCGGCGACGAGGCGAAACTCATCAGCCGTCGCGGCGAGATCACCTGCCGGGTGGAGACCAAGGGCCGCAACAAGATGCCCGAAGGCATGGCCTTTATCGCCTTCTTCGACGCCGGCCGCCTGGTCAACAAGCTGGTGCTGGACGCCACCGATCCGCTCTCGAAAGAGACCGATTTCAAGAAGGTGGCGGTGAAGATCCTGCCGGTTTAATCCAGGCTGGTTTTAACCGCAGATTAACGCCGATTTAAGGCCGCAGGGCGGCTAGCGCCGCGTCACCCGCCGAATCTTGGGCGAGGCGTATGCACTGACGTTTATCTGCTCCCTGCATCGATTGCCAATGAGAGCCATGGAAAAGAGCCACCGCACAGCCAGCAAACCCAACGGCGTCGATCGCGGGCGCCGGGGCTTCCTCGTCACCGCCCTGCGCAGCGCCGTGGGCGCGGGGTTGGCGGCGACGCTGCTGGCGGTCCATCAACGGCGGGCGGATGCCCTGCCCGCCGCCGCCATTCGCCCGCCCGGGGCGAATTCGGATGACAATATCTTTCAGAGCGCCTGCATTCGCTGCGGCCTGTGTGTGCGCGACTGTCCCTACGACACCCTCAAGCTGGCGCGGCTGGATGACCCGGTGGCGACAGGCACGCCCTATTTCGAGGCGCGGGAGATCCCGTGCGAGATGTGCGACGACATCCCCTGCCTGAAGGCCTGTCCCACCGGCGCGCTGGACCCGGCGTTAAAGGAGATCGAAAACGCCCGCATGGGGCTCGCGGTGCTGATTGACCAAGAGGCCTGCATCGCCTTTCAGGGCTTGCGCTGCGAGGTCTGCTTCAACGTCTGCCCGGTCCGCGGCGAGGCGATCACCCTGGACATGCGGCATAATCCGCGCAGTGGCAGACACGCCCTGTTCATTCCGGTGGTCCACTCGAATGCCTGCACCGGCTGCGGCAAGTGCGAACAGGCCTGCATCCTGGATCAGGCGGCGATTAAGGTGATGCCGCTGAAGCTCGCCAAGGGCGCCCTTGGCGAACACTATCGCCTGGGGTGGGAGCAGAAGGCCCGTAGCGGCGAGTCGCTGGTCACGCCGGACACCCCGCACCAATACAACCTGCCGCCGGGGGCCAGCTATGACCACGCCGGCGAGGGCCTGATTCCGGCGCCTGGCGGGCGTGCCGCAGCGCCCTTCTCCAGCAACCCCCTCGACACCCTCAACCGCAAGGGAGGCCTGTGATGAAACCAGGCGGGCGCCCCGGCACAGAGGCGGTCGCCGCCAAGGGCTGGCTGGCGGCCCACCGCTACCTGCTGCTGCGTCGCGCCAATCAACTAGGGATTCTGGGGCTGTTTCTGCTTGGCCCCTGGCTCGGCTGGTGGCTGGTGAAGGGCAATATCGCCTCCAGCCTGACCCTGGAGACCCTGCCCCTCACCGATCCGCTGTTGATCGCTCAACAGTTCGCCGCAGGCCACTGGCCCGAAAGCGCTGCCTTGCTTGGTGCGCTGATCGTGCTGCTGTTCTATCTGCTGGTGGGCGGACGGGCCTACTGCGCCTGGGTCTGCCCCATCAACATCGTCACCGACGCCGCGGAATGGCTGCGCCGCAGGCTCAGGATTCGCGGGCAGATGCGATTTTCCCCCCACACCCGCTACTGGCTGCTGGGGGCCGTGCTCCTGCTGCCCCTGTTTACCGGGGCTTTGGCCTGGGAGCTGATCAACCCGGTCACCCTGGTCTATCGCGGCCTGATCTTCGGCATGGGCTTGGTCTGGGCGGTGGTGATCGGCCTGTTCCTGTTCGACCTGCTAATCGGACGTCGCGGCTGGTGCGGCCACCTCTGCCCCGTGGGCGCCTTCTATGGCCTGCTCGGCGAGGGGGCGCTGCTGCGCATCGCCGCCAGCCGCCGCGACCGCTGCGACGACTGCCTCGACTGCTTCGCGGTGTGCCCCGAACCGCAGGTGATCCGCCCGTCTCTCAAGGATGGGGGGCACACGCCGGTGATTGCGGCCGGCCACTGCACCAACTGCGGACGCTGCATCGACGTCTGCGCCCGCGATGTCTTTCGTTTCACCAGCCGCTTCAATCACACCGCCCCCCCCGCCGGCGGAGGCCTCACCCGCACTCACCCACGAAAAAACGAACCACCGACAAGAGGTATCGCTATGAAACGCTCCCTGACCTTGACCGCCCTCCTGCTATCCACCCTCATCCTCTGGCCCGCATGCGGTTTCGCGCAGATTCAATCCCTGGCCGGCGCCAACCCCATAACCAACCCCCTGCCAGCGCCGGAGATGGAGGGGGTCATCAACGACAAGGAGAATATCCAACGCACCTTCAAGCAACAGCCGCCGTTGACGCCCCACCGAAGCGAACGCTACACCATCAACCTGCAACAAAACGAGTGTCTCAAGTGCCATGTAAAGGACGCAGGCGAAAAAGAAGCAAAATCCGTGGAGATGAGCGAATCCCACTTCGTCGATCGCGTCGGCAACAAGCATCACAGGCCGGTAGGCGCGCGCTATTTCTGCACCCAATGCCATGTGCCCCAAATCGAGGCAGAACCCCTAATCGGCAACCACTTTACCGCAGCGCCGAAATAGAACAGCCGCACAGGTAAAGGTTCACCCGCCCCGCCTTCAAGAGAGGGCCGGGGGAGGGCTAGTGCGCCTGCGCGCAATCAACGCAAACAACGCCATTTAGGAACGCAGAGGACCGCAGAGGACCGCAGAGGGCGCGGCGGGATTTTGCTGGATCGCCCCCGCGTTCCAGGGCGGGGATGCCTGTCCGCCGCTCCAGCCTCGACTAGCCGCCTGGAGTACAGCCCTCGGGCTGTGCGGTTCTGCGTGTGCTAGGTACTCCGAAAGCGCCTGGGTTGCCAGTTCGGCAAACGGAGAAATCCGACGTTGCGCGATCTTCGAAAGAAACCATCGTGGCTCAAACCGAGCGCAAGCACGAGCTGCGGGTAACCGATCTTCGCACCGCAAGCTATCCGGATCGCTTCACCACGAGACACCCACATGCGCCGCCTTTACCTCGCCCTATTCCTTACGCTGACCGCACCGGCCCCATTCGCCGCCGATCTGGAGCGGGCGAAAGAGATCGCGGACAATAAATGCCAGCACTGCCACGGCAGAGACGACGAAGGCTCCAGCGCCATCTACCCGCGCCTGGCGGCGCAACACGAAGAGTACATCGCCAAACAGCTCGCCGACTTCAAGAGCCTAGTAGGTAAGCATAGTAGGAGCATAGTACGGGAGTAGTAGTAGGAGTAGTAGGGGACACCCAACGGAACGGAAGAAGGGCGGAAGAAGCGGAAGAAGGGGACACCCAACAACGGAACGGAAGAAGGGGACACCCAACAACGGAAGAACGGGAAGGGGACACCCAACAACTACCCCCAGCGGAAGAAGGGGACACCCAACAACGGAACGGAAGAAGGGGACACCCAACAACTACCCCCAACAACCACTAGGGATGAAGGGTGCATGCGAACGAAAGCCATTCTAATTAGCGAAACACTTGCTTTTACCCTGGAACGAAACATGGGTGTCCATGATTTCCTCCAGGGATGAAACGAAACATGGGTGTCCCATGATTTCCTTGCTTTTACCCTGGAGCGAAACATGGGTGTCCCTTGCTTTCTCCTTGCTTTCTGGAGCGAAACATGGGGAGCGAAACATGGGTGTCCCTTTCTTTGCTTCTGGAACGAAACATGGGTGTCCCTTGCTTTCTCTTGCTTTCTCCTTGCTTTCTGGAGCGAAACATGGGTGTCCCTTTGTTTCCGTTTGTTTCCGCACGGATGGCCGCCGTGGCAAGGCAGTGCCTGGTTTGATGTCGGTCAAGGATCGGCGCGCCCCGCCCCTGCAGACTTGAAGGTCGGTCATGCCCGAGCGAGACGCTGAGCGCCGCAGGCGCCGATCCGGCTTGCGCCTCGGGGCCGGAACATGGTTTTTCAGGAGGGTGCGATGTACTGCGAAGGCGGTCTGCTGGTTTTGCTGCGGCAGGGGGGCGGCCCCGGGGGCGTTTTTTGGTCTGCGAATGCCACTGAAGGAGGGGGTTATGGATACTTCGAACTCGGATAACAACGACCAGCCGCCTGCGCCCCCTGGCCAGGCCCGGGCGGTGGCGGCGGAGTCGCTGTATTTGCTCAATTTACTCGTGGCGCCGGGCATCGCCTTCCTGATCCTGGGTTGGCTGTTTCTGCACCGCAACCGCGACACCGAGGCGATTGCCCGCGCGCATTTGGAGCAAACTTTTTTCGCCAGCCTGTGGGCCGGCGTTCTGCTGGTGCTGGTGAACGTCGTGATCCTGCTGCTGGGCGGCTATCAGGCCCCGTATACCTGGGTGGTGTTGATCACCTATTTCACCGCCTGCCACTCGGCCCTGGTGGTGTTGGGCATGGTGGGGCTGGCCAAGGCCATGGCCGGCCGGTGCTATCGCTTTCCGCTCGTGGGCCGGGCCCTGCCCGCGGATTGCGAGCGTCTGTAATGAGCGTGGGTCAAGGGCGTGACTTGCAGGCGCGTCGGCGCTGGTTTCAGGCGGGGTTCTTTGTGCTGTTCGTCCTGGCGCCGCCGTTGGACCTGTTGCGGTTTGATTTGACGCAAAATCACCTCATTGTGTTCGGCCAAGCTTGGACCCTAGGGCTTGAGGCCTTTCAGAAGGGCGAGTCGGGTTCCGGCGAGGCGGCGCTGAATCTGCTGCTCTATGGCTTTCTGCCGCTGCTTTTGATCGGCGGCGCCCTGATCTATAGCGCCTACCGCTGGGGCCGACTCTACTGCGGCTGGCTGTGCCCGCACTTTTCGGTGGTGGAGATGATTAACGGCCTGATGCTGCGCGCGAGCGGCAAGCCTAGCCTGTGGGAACCGACCGAGCTGCCCTATCGCCGGCCCGATGGCCGCACCCGCGACCCGAACCGCCGCTGGTGGCCGCTGACCGCGCTCGCGGCCTTGTTCTTCGCCTTCCTTTGGGCCTTGTCGTTGCTGACCTATCTGCTGCCGCCCTGGGAGATCTACCATAACCTGTTCACCGGCCAGCTTACGCCCAATCAGTTTCGCTTCCTGCTCATCGCCACCTTGGCGCTGTTTGTGGAATTTATGTTCGCCCGCCACCTGTTCTGCCGCTTTGGCTGTGCGGTGGGGTTGTTTCAGAGCCTGGCCTGGATGGCCAACGACCGGGCCATGGTGGTGGGCTTCGACACTCGGCGCGCGCGCGAATGCGCGACCTGCAACAACGCCTGCGACAATGTCTGCCCCATGCGCCTGAAGCCGCGCACCCTCAAGCGCAAGATGTTCACCTGCACCGAATGCGCCCAGTGCATTAGCGCCTGCGGCGAGGTGAAGGCGGAGGCGCCCCAAGGGGGCCTGTTGCGCTGGGTGGACGGCACGGACGCCGGCATCGTGGTCACGGGGCGGCCGACAACCCCCAAGTCCGGCCGTGCCGCTGGTGAGGAATCCAAATGATTTTGGAGCTTGAAGAGTCCGTCGGCCAGCTTTGGCACCGGCTGATCACACGCGCCGCCCAGTCGCGTTATCCCGAGGCGCAGGTGACCCTGAAACAGATGCAGCATCAGCTCGGCGTGGTGTTCCGCGCCCTCGGCGGCGCGGGCGGGCTGCGGGTGGAGGCCGCCGAGGCCCTGACCCACGGCGCCCGCCGGGGCTTGTTGCAGCGCATCGCAGGCACCGATGCCAAGGCCGAGCTGGCCTGGCGCGACGAGCAATCCCTGCGCCTGCCCGCCGCCATCGACTGTTTCGCCGATGCCGGATTGAACCGTGAACTCTACCTTTGGCTCGCCGCGCTGGCCGCCGGCGACCTTGGCGAGGAGGAGCCCTGGTTACAGAAGAACCAGCGCCTGTCGAGGCTGGCCTTGGGAAAATACCCGGGTCTGGGCGGGCGTTATCGTCGCCTAGCGGCCGCCCACCTGCCGGCGCGGCCCGATCCGGCAGGCCTGCCAGCGGACGAGGCCGCCCAGGAGCGGGCCATCCGCGCCGCCCTGCAAGATCCCGGCAGCGTGGAGTTCTTGCCCTTTGCCCGGCGCCCGCCGCTGCCCGTGCCCTTGTGGCTGCACCCCTCGCCCCCCATGGCGGCCAGTTCGCCCTCGAGCGGCGACGGGGAGGGCGGGGGCGGCCAGAGCAAGACGCTGGAGGACGAGCGCCGCCGCAGTGCCGAACGCAGAGAAATGCCGGACGGCAGGAGCGGTCTAATCACCATCCGCATGGAAAACATCCTTTCCTGGGGCGAATTCGTCAACGCCGACCGCTGCGCCGAAGACGAAGAGGATCTGGACGAGGCGGCGGCCGCGGCCGCCGATGCGGAGCGCTTTGCGGTGGCCCGCGACGGCCAGGGCATGGCCTCCAAGCTGCGCTTCGACCTCGATTTGGCCTCCGCCGCCTGCGACGACCAGGCGGTGGGCGAGGGCATCCGCCTGCCCGAATGGGACTGGAAAAAACGCAGTCTGCAGCCCGAGCACTGCCTCATTCAGCCCATGATGACCGAAAACGCCGCGCCGGCCCCTCTGCCCAAGCACCTGGCGCGCACCGCCAAGCGCCTACGCGCCCAGTTTCAGCAACTCATCCCGGCCCGCACCTGGCGCCGCGGCGAGCCCGACGGCGTGGAGGTGGACCTAGACCGCTACCTGCAATTTGCCGCCGCCCGCGCCGCCGGCCAGTCGGTAGAGGCCGAAGGGCTCTACAGCGACCTGCGAACCGGGGCGCGCGACCTGGCCTGCCTGTTGCTTGCGGACCTCTCCCTGTCCACCGACACCTGGGTGGATAATCAGCACCGCGTGATTGACGTGATCCGCGACAGCCTGTTTCTGTTTGCCGAAAGCCTCGCCGCCACCGGCGACCGCTTCGGCCTCTACGGGTTCTCCTCGCGCAAGCGCGACCCGGTTCGCTTCCACCAGCTCAAGGGCTTCGATCAGGCCTACAACGCGACGGTCCGCGGCCGCATTCAGGCCATCAAGCCCGGCTATTACACCCGCATGGGCGCCGCGGTGCGCTATGCCAAAGGGCTGCTCGAAGATCAACCCGCCGAACGCCGCCTGTTGCTGCTAGTTAGCGACGGCAAGCCCAACGACCTGGACAAATACGAAGGCCGCTACGGCGTGGAAGACACCCGCCACGCCGTCCGCCAAGCCCGCCAGGCCGGGATTCAACCCTTTTGCGTCACCGTAGACCAAAAGGCCAACGACTACCTGCCCTACATCTTCGGCAGCGGCGGCTATGCAGTGATCCGCCGGCCCCAGGATTTGCCCAACAAACTGCCGATGCTCTATGCGCGCTTAACGGGTTAGTGCGGCTGTGTGCTTAAATAACGGAAACCACCGCGGTTAGGAACCCAGGGGCCGCGGAGGATCGCAGAGTGCGCAGAGGGTGGGTTGGTTAAAGGATTCGGTGGCCGTTCGCGTGGGAGCGGGTTTACACCGCGATTGGCCGTGATAGCGGCTTGATCTCAACGCAGGCGTGCGGCAATGCGGGTGTTGGACTCGGGCTTCGTGGTTGGTGCGCCTAACGCACCCGCGGTCTAAGAAGAGGAACCACGAATAGACACGAATAGACACGAATTTTCGCTTTGCGGGTTCTCGAAGCCATATTTTGTTTTGGCGTCCTTGGCGGCCTTTGCGTAATTTAATTAATGCCCTCAGCGCTTGGCCGGATATGGTGCGTTACGGCGCGCGGCAATGCGGGTGTTGAAGTTGAGTTTCGTGGTTGGCGCGCCTAACGCACCCTGCGGGCTAAGAAGAGGAGCCACGAATAGACGCGAATAGACATGAACTTTTGCTTCGCGGGTTCTTGGGGTCTTATTTTGTTTTGGCGTCCTTGGCGGCCTTTGCGTTATTTAATTAAAGCCCTCAGCGCTTGGCCGGGGATGTTGCGTTACGGCGCACGGCAATGCGGGTGTTGGATTCGGGTTTCGTGGTTGACGCGCCTAATGCACCCTAGGCAGACTGGGCTCCTTTCCTGTCCGTGTGGGTGGCGGGGGCTGCCGCGGCCAGTAGGGGGCCTCTGCGGGCGCTTGTCGGATCTGGGTCGCCTGGGTGCGCGGCGATTGTTACCGATTGTAACACCTGGTATGATTCGGGGATGTCTTCCCGCCAAGATTCGGAGTCTTACCGTGAGCTGAGCCTGGTGCTCGGGCTGTTGTTTGCGCTGCTGTTTTTGTCGCCGCTGGCGGATTGGTGGATGAGTCGGTTGTGGGTGTGGTATCTGCCGTATCTGCTGTGGGGCGGGGTGTTGGTGTTGGGGGCGTTGATCCATTGGCGGTGCGGGTCGTCCGAGCGGGATGATCGGTAGCGGGGGATGATTTTCGATCTTCAGGTGCTGTACGGCGCGGCGCTGTTTTATCTGTTCGTGCTGTTTTCGTTGGCGTATATCACCGATAGCGGCCTGGTGTCGGTGAAGTGGGTGCAGCACCCGGTGATTTATGTGCTGTCGCTGGGGGTGTATGCCACCAGTTGGAGCTATTACGGCAGCGTGGGGTTGGCGCAGCGGGATGGTTATCTGTTTTTGACCATTTATTTGGGCGTGACCCTAGCCTTTTTGCTGGCGCCGGTGATCCTGAAGCCGATTCTGCGCCTGACCCGGGATTATCAGTTGACCTCGTTGGCGGATCTGTTCGTGTTCCGTTATCGCAGTCAGGCCGCCGGGGTGTTGGTGACGCTGTTTATGTTGGTGGGGGCGCTGCCGTATATCGCGTTGCAAATTCGGGCGGTGACGGAGACGGTGCAGGTGCTGACCCAGGAGGCCACGCCGCAGATGCTGGCGTTGGTGTTTTGCGCCACCCTGATCTTGTTCGCTATTTTATTTGGCGCCCGGCATGCGTCGCCGCGGGAGAAGCACCATGGCCTGGTGGCGGCCATCGCCTTTGAGACCGCGGTCAAGCTGTTGGCGATTCTGTTGGTGGGGCTGTATGCGGTGAACGAGGTATTCGGCGGCGCCGCGGGGTTGGCGCAGTGGTTGGCGGCGCACCCGGAGGCGGTGGAGCGGCTGTATGCGCCGGCCCGGGAGGGGCCTTGGCTGACGTTGATCTTTTTGGCCTTTGCCGCTTCGTTTTTGTTGCCGCGGCAGTTTCATATGCTGTTTACAGAGAACTTTTCGGCCCGGGCGCTGAACTCCGCGGCCTGGGGCTTTCCGCTGCTGCTGTTGCTGCTGAACCTGGCGATTCCGCCGATTCTGTGGGCCGGGACGCATTTGCGGCCGGAGATGAATCCGGACTATTACCTGTTGGGGATTGTGCTGGACGCCCCGACTTGGCTGCCGGTGTTGGCGTTTATCGGCGGGGTGTCGTCGGCCAGCGCCATGGTGATCGTGTCCACCTTGGCGTTGTCGTCCATGTGTCTGAATCACTTGGTGCTGCCGGCCAGCCCGCCTACGCCCAAGATGGACCTGTATCGCTGGCTGCTGGCGGTGCGGCGGGTGTTAATCGCGTTAATTATCCTCGCCGGTTTCGGTTTCTATCAACTGCTGGAGCACAATCAGGGTCTGGCGGATTTGGGGCTGATTTCCTTCGTGGCGGTGGCCCAGTTCGTGCCGGGGCTGCTGGGGGTGCTGTTTTGGGCGCGGGCCAATCGCATCGGTTTCATCGCCGGCCTGGCCGGGGGCGTGGCGATGTGGTTTCTGACCCTGCTGGCCCCGCTGCTGCATGCCTCGGGGATTTTGCAAGAGCCGCTGAGTTTGGTTTTTTTGCGGGTGGAGGGGGCGCACGACCCTTGGGCCTTTGCCACCTTTTGGTCGTTGACGGTGAATAGCCTGTTGTTCGTGGGTTTTTCGCTGTGGTTTCGGCAGTCGGCGGAGGAGCGGGAGACGGCGCGGGCCTGCCGCAGTGATACCTTCCTGCCGCTGGCCGGGGTGGTGGCGGCGCATTCGCCGGGGCAGTTTGTGGAGGGCCTGAGCGCCACCGTGGGGCGCGAGGCGGGGGAGCGCGAGGTGGCCCAGGCGTTGCAGGATCTCGATTTGGCGGCGGACGAGTCGCGCCCGGCGGAGCTGCGGCGGCTGCGCGAGCGCATCGAGCGCAATCTTTCCGGGCTGTTGGGGCCGCAGATGGCGCACATGGTGATCAATCAGCAATTGGCGCTGGATTCCCGGGCCAAGACCGCGCTGGCGGATTCCATGCGCTTCGTGGAGGAGCGGCTCCAGCAGTCGCGCAGTGCGATGAAGGGCGTCACCGCGGAGCTGGACGCGCTGCGCCGCTATCATCGGCAGATCCTGCTCGACCTGCCGCTGGGGGTCTGTGCGGTGGAGGCCGATCGCCGGGTGGTGATTTGGAATTTGGCCCTGGAGGTAATGAGCGGGGTGCCCAATCGGCAGGCGGTGGGGCGCAATCTTCAGGATTTGCCGCACCCCTGGAGCGAGCTGCTGGCGGGTTTCGCCCGCGCCGGGGATGAGCATGTGCATCACCTGGAGGTGCAGGCCGAGGGGCGCAAGCGCTGGTTCAATCTGCACAAGGCGCGGGTGTGGGACACCAGCCTGGGACCCGGCGGCGGCGCGGCGCGGGAGCGCAGCGGGCTGGTGATGCTGTTGGAGGATCTTACCGATCTGGAGACCCTGGAGGCGGAGTTGGCGCATACCGATCGCCTGGCCTCTATCGGGCGGCTGGCCGCCGGGGTGGCGCATGAGATCGGCAACCCGGTCACCGGCATCGCCTCGCTGGCGCAGAACCTGCGCGAGGAGCACGATCCGGCCGAGATAGAGCGCAGCATTGACGCCATCCTGCAACAGACCCGGCGCATCTCGGGCATCGTGCAGTCGCTGAGCAATTTCTCCCGCAGCGGTGCGGCGGGGCTGGAGCCGGCGCGGTTTCCGCTCGACGCCGCGCTGTCCGAGGCGCTGAGTTTGGTGCAGCTCACGCACAAGGCCAAGCGCGTGACCTGTGATTGCAGTTGCCCCGCCGGGCTGGTGCTAAACGGCGACCGCCAGCGCCTGTCCCAGGTGCTGGTGAACCTGCTTTCCAACGCCTGCGACGCCTCCAGGCCGGGTGATCGGGTGGATGTGATCGTAATCGACGGCGGGGAGGAAATCACCCTGGAGATCATGGATCAGGGCCAGGGCATCCCGCAAGAGCATCGGGAGCTGGTGTTCGAGCCCTTTTTCACCACCAAGCCCGCGGGCGAGGGCACCGGCCTCGGGCTGCCGCTGGTGTACAAGATTGTGCAGGAGCACGGCGGCCGCATCGAACTCGACTCCGCGCCCGGCGTGGGCACGCGGGTGATCATCCATTTGCCGAAACACTGAAGCCGAGCATCATGAATCGAATCCTGATCGTCGAGGACGAGGAAATCATTCGTCAGGCCGTGCGGCGGTTGCTGGAGCGCCAAGGCTACCGCGTGTGCGAGGCCGAATCGGTGGAACAGGCGGAGGCCGAGCACCCGTTGCCCGACTTTGACCTGATCCTGGCGGACGTGCGCCTGCCCGGCGCCCCGGGGACCGAGATCATCGCCCGCGCCCAGGGCGTGCCGGTGCTGATCATGACCAGCTACGCCAGTGTGCGCTCGGCGGTGGAGGCGATGAAGCTCGGCGCGGTGGATTACATCGCCAAGCCCTTCGACCACGACGAACTGCTGTTGCAGGTGAGGCGGATTTTGGAGCAGACCCGGCTGGAGCGCCAGAATCAGGTCCTGCATTCGGAGCTGGACCGGCTGTATCCGGTAGAGGGCATGATCGGCGATTCGCCGCAAATGCAGGACGTTTGCCGCAAGATCAGCAAGATTGCGCCCACCGACTCCACGGTGCTAATTCTGGGTGAATCCGGCACTGGCAAGGAGCTGGTGGCGCGGGCGCTGCACAAGCAGAGCCGGCGCAGCGGCGGGCCTCTGGTGACGGTGAATTGCGCCGCCATTCCCGACACCCTAGTGGAGTCGGAGCTGTTCGGCCACGAAAAGGGCGCCTTTACCAGCGCCAACAGCGCCCGCACCGGCTTGGTGGAGAGCGCCGACGGCGGCACCCTGTTCCTGGACGAAATCGGCGAGCTGCCGCTGCTGGCCCAGGCGCGGCTGCTGCGGGTGCTGCAGAACGGCGAAATCCGCCGCGTGGGCTCGGAGCAGTCCAAGCATGTGGACGTGCGCCTGGTGGCCGCCACCCACCGCGACCTGCGGCAACTGGTGCAGACCCAGGCCTTTCGCAGTGATCTGTACTTTCGGCTGCGGGTGGTGGAGCTGAACCTTCCGCCGTTGCGTGAACGCGGCGAGGACGTCATCAAGCTCGCCGGCGTCCTGCTGAAAAAGGTCTGCAAGAACCTCAATCGGCCGCCGCTGAAGCTGAGCCCGGCGGCCTTGGCGCAGATTCGCGGCTATGGCTGGCCGGGCAATGTGCGGGAGCTGGAAAACACCATGGAGCGGGCGGTGATTTTGGCCGAAGCGGAGGAGATCAGCCCCGATCTATTGGCCCTGGACGGCTTTATCGATCGCCTGGAGCCGCAGGCCCCGGCGCACGACCTGTCATTGGAGGAGTATTTCCGCCAGTTCGTGCTCAAGCATCAACATGAAGTGACCGAAACCGAGCTGGCCAAGCGCCTGGGGATTAGTCGCAAGGCGCTGTGGGAGCGCCGGCAACGCTTCGGGATCCCGCGCCCGGCCAAGCGGTGAGGCCGAGTACAGCCGCGCCTAAATATCGGAAACCACCCAGGCGCCCTCGGAACGCAGGGTACGCGGAGAACCGCAGAGGACGCAGAGAGGCGTTTCGATTTCATGCTCGTTCCCAAGGTCTCCTTGGGAATGCCTGTCTTGCAAGCGCTAGCTTGCCGAATGGCTTGGGGAGTTAGAGCTTCCAAGACGTGAGGCTCCAAGCTGGGGCTTGGGGTCCAGCGGTGTTTCAAACTCGCGTGTGACACGCCGTTTGACCAACTGGCAACCCAGGCGCTCTCGAAGTACCGAGCACAGGCAGAACCGCACAGCCCGAGGGCTGTACTCCAGGCGGCTAGGCGAGGCTTCAGCGCCGGACAGGCACACCCCCTCGCTGGACGCGACAACAAGCAAGCAAAACCGCCTCCGCGCGCCCTGCGGTCCTCGGCGCCCTCTGCGTTCCTCAAAGGCGTTGTTTCCGTTATTGGTGCGCAGCCGTACTCGGTGAGGCCGTGTCGGGCGCGCAATCAGCCGACGCAGAGAAAGTCTGCGCCCTTGCGGTAGCCCAGGGCCTGTAATTGGGCCGCGATCAGGTCGCGCGCGCCGTGGTTGGCCACGTACACCAGCACCAACGGCTTGGGTTCGCGGCGCAGCCAAGCCGGGGCGACCACCCAGGCCCCTTGCACGCGGTTGCCGATCTTTCGCGGGTCGATGTCGATCCAGGCCTGGGGGGCGAAGCCGTGTTGGATCAAATGCGTGCAGCGGCGGCGGGTCTTGCGCCCGGCGCCCCAAAACACCAAGGCCTCCCGGCGCGCCCGCAGCAGCGGGTCGCGGGCCAGATAGTCGGCGCGCAGGCGGTCGAAGGCGGTGCGCAGGTAGCGCGGGTCTTGGCGCGAGGTGCGGCCCGCGGACTCCCGCCAATAGAGCAGGGTTTGCGGCAGTTTGGCCATGCGCTCGCCGCGTTGATGCAGGCGCAGCCAAAGCTCATAGTCTTCGGGGAAGGGGCCTTGGCGATAGCCCCCGGCGGCGATTACCGCGCGCCGGCGGAAGGTCACAGCGGGATGGGCGAAGGGGGCCTCGACGTAGATGTCTTGGGCGATTTGCTCGGGCGTGAGCAGTCCGTTCTGCCAGCGCACATACTCCCGATACCCGGCCTGAACGATGCCTTCCGGAAACAGCTTCACCCGCGCCCCCGCCAGCGCCACGCCGGGATGACGGCGCAGGTATTCGGCCTGCAACGCCAGGCGTTCGGGATGCATGATGTCGTCCGCGTCCATGCGCGCCACCAAGTCCCCCCGCGCCTGTTCCAGGCCCAGGTTGAGGGCGTCCACCAGGCCGCGCCCGGGGTTGCGCAGCAGTCGCACCCGCGGGTCCTGCCGGGCCGCCCGCTCCAGCAGCAAAACGGAGGCGTCTTGCGAGTGGTCGTCGATGGCCAACAGCTCGAAGTCGGCCCAGGTCTGGGCGCGTATCGAATCCAGACACGCGGGCAGGGTGGTCGCCCCGTCGCGCACCGGCAGCAGGATGCTGAGCGCCGGCCTCAAGCGCGCCTCAATCGTCGCCGATCTTGCGGTTATCGCGCGGGATGGTGAGCAGCTTTTCGGCCTCGGCCTCGCTGCGCGCATGCATCATGCGAATCACCGCCTCGGACTCGGTCGCGGCCTTGCGCAGCGCGTTCACCTTGAGCTTGGCCTCGCGGTACTTGGGGTAATCGGCCACATAGACGGGTTCGCGCTCGGAGAGCATGCGATAGACAAAGTAGGGCATGGTGCTGGGCCTCTGGGATCGAATTGAAAACCTTCTCAAGGTTGGGGCGCTGGGCGCAGAAAAGCAAGCCGCACCGTTCAGCCTCGGTTCAGCCGCCGCCGACTACAGTAAGGGTCAAGCGGAGGGGCCAGCCCTTCGGATTCCTTCATCCCGACCCGGAGAACCGACATGAAAACCAGCTCAATCACCGCCGCCGTCCTCAGCGCACTACTCGTGCTGCCAATGAGCGGCGTCCAGGCCGCGCGCGATGCCAGCTACACCGATCACGCCCGGGTGCTTAAGGTGCAACCGATTTACAAGCAGTCCAGCGAGCGTGACGTTTACTGCACCCCGCGCCGCGGCGAGCGCTTCGAGCGGCGCGGCCAGTATCGCGGCGACGACTCCTACACCGCCGAAGTGGTGGGGGCCATCGTCGGCGGCGCCATCGGCAACCAATTCGGCGGCGGTCGCGGCCAAGACGCGATGACCGTGGCCGGGGCGGCGCTGGGGGCCTCGGTGGCGCACGAAATGGACCGCGGCCAGGACCGCCGATTGCGCACCGCGGATCGGCGCTGCAAAGTGGTCGAACAGGTCCGCGGCCCGAAGCAGGTGGCGGGTTATCGTGTAAAATACCGCTATGACGGACAGACCTTTTGGACTCGCACCCGGCGTCATCCGGGGGAATGGATGCCGGTGGAAGTGACCATCGACCCCAAACCCGCTCGCCGAGGACGTTATTGATAACGCCAAAACCATGTGCAAAACGCCTTTAACCACCGCCGCCCTGGCCCTGCTGTTCGGCCTCGCCCAGAGCGCCCCGGCCGCCGCCCAATCCGGCGCGCCGCCGGCGCGTCAGGCCGAGGCCGGGATCTCGCTGGATGCCGCGGTGGCGGCGGTTCGGGCGCGCACCGAGGCGCGCATCCTCGCCGCCGAGACCCGCCAGGCCGGCGGCCAGCCGGTGCATTTGATCCGCATCCTCACCCGCAAGGGCAAGGTGCGGCGCATCCGCATCGACGCCGCCAGCGGGCGGGCGGTGTCCGGGCGCTGAACGAGGATCGGAGTCGATGCGTATCCTGGTGGTGGAGGACGACCCGGCCCTGCTGCAACAACTGGTCGAGCAACTGCGCGCCCACGGTTACTCCGTGGATTCGGCGGCGGACGGGCGCGAAGGCCTGTTTCTGGCCACCGACTTTCCGCTGGACCTCGCCATTATCGACCTCGGTCTGCCCAAGCTCTCGGGCATCGAACTCATTCGCCGCTTGCGCAGCGCCGATCATCACTATCCGGTGCTGATCCTCACCGCGCGCGACAGTTGGCAAGACAAGGTGGAGGGCCTGGACGCCGGGGCCGACGACTACCTGGCCAAGCCCTTTCACTTCCCCGAACTATTCGCCCGCATCAATGCCCTGTTGCGCCGCGCGGCGGGTTTCGGCAGCCCCCAGGTGCGCCACGGCCCCTACGAGCTGGATACCGCCAACCAAACCCTGAAGGTGGACGGCGTCGAGACCGAACTCACCGCCTATGAATACAAGGTGATCGAATACCTGATGCTGCACCCCGGGCAGGTGGTGTCCAAGACCGAACTCACCGAGCATATCTACGAGCAGGACTTCGACCGCGACAGCAATGTGCTGGAGGTGTTCATCGGCCGCCTGCGGCGCAAGCTCGACCCCGAGCGCAGCCGCCAGCCGATCCGCACCCTGCGCGGTCGGGGCTATCGCTTCGACCCGCCCGGCGAGGCATGATGCTATCCATCCACCTGCGGCTGGGGTTGGCCGCCTCGGCGGTGCTGGCGCTGTTTCTGGGCCTCACCGGGCTGGCCCTCGACCGCGCCCACAGCCAAAGCCTGGAACAGGCCCAACAGGCCCGCCTTGAGGCCCATATCTACGCCCTGCTGGCGGCCGCGCAAGAGGACGAGGCGGGCCGCATGCGGCTGCCGCCGAGCCTGCCCGACCCGCGCCTGACCACCGCCGATTCCGGTCTCTACGCCATGGTCCGGGGCGAGCAGGGCGGCTATGTCTGGCACTCCGTCTCGCTGCTTGGGCGCGAGCCCGAATTCCTCACCCCCGCCGCACCGGGGCAAACCCTCTTCGCCCGCCGCGAGCAGGCGGGCGAGACCCTGTTCAGTCTCAGCTTCGGCATCCTGTGGGAAGACTTCGCCGGCCGCGAGCTGCACTACACCTTGGCCGCGGCCGAATCCGCCGCCTCCCTGCAACAGCGGGTGCAAGGCTTTCGCGCCAGCCTGTTCACCGGGCTCGGCAGCGCCGCGGCGATCCTGCTGCTGGCCCAATGGGGCGTGCTGCACTGGGGGCTGCACCCGCTGCGGCGCAGCGCGCAGGACCTCAAGCGGGTGGAGCGCGGCGAGGCCCAGCGCTTGGAGGGCGTCTATCCCAAGGAGCTGCAACGCCTCACCGGCAACATCAACGCCTTCATCGGCCAAAGCCAGGCCGCCCAGGAGAGGTACCGCAATCGCCTGGCCGACCTGGCCCACAGCCTCAAGACCCCGTTGGCGGTATTGCAAGGGGCCCTGGCCGCCCCGGGTGACGGCCAACTGCGCAATGCGCTGGTCGAACAACTGCCGCGGATTCAGGAAATCGTGCAATTCCAGCTCCGGCGCAGCGTCGGCGGCGGCCATAACCCGGCCCAGGCCACGCCAGTGGCCGAACCCGCGGCGCGCCTGCTACGAACCCTGGACAAGGTCTATCGAGCGCGCGCGGTGGAGTGTACGGCGCAAATCGACCCCCGAGCGCGCTATTTCGGCGACCCCGGAGACCTGCTGGAACTGCTCGGCAACCTACTCGATAACGCCTTCAAATACGGCCATCAGCGAGTGGCCTTGAGCGCCGCCCCCAGGGCCGAAGGCGAGGCCGGTCGCCCCGGACTGCTGCTCGAAGTGGCCGACGACGGCCCCGGCATCCCCGAACACCGCCGTCAAGACGTGTTGCGCCGCGGCCAACGCCATGACCAACGCCAACCGGGGCAAGGCATCGGCCTCCACGTCGCCGCCGAAATCGTCGAACTCAACGGCGGCCGGCTCGAAATCACCGAATCCCAATGGGGCGGGGCCTTGGTGCGGGTGGTGTTCTGAACCAAGCCCAGTCGCGAATCCAGAGAGAGGCGTTTCGATTGCAGGCTAAAGGCGCGCATTCCAGAGCGGCGAAAACACCACTGAGCGAGGAGCCCGTCCGGCCGTTGGAGTACGGCCCTTGGGCTGTGCGCTCTGGCCCGCACACGCCAAGGCGTGTACTCCAATGCGCTCGCCCAACCGCCGCGCATGCTCGGGTCGGGGCGACGCCGATCAGCGGGTCGGGTTGCCGGAGGCGAGGTCGGCGCTGGCGAAGAATTCCGGGTCCATGACCTCGATGAAGCGTTTGGCCTGGGGCGAGAGGAATTTGCCGCGGCGCAAGACCAGGCCGTAGCTGCGGTCGGGAAAGTAATCGGACAGCGGGATGCGCGCGACCTTTTCGCCGCCGCTTAGGCAGACATCGGAGACGATGGAGATGCCCATGCCGAGTTCGACGTATTTCTTGATCACCTCCCAGCCGCCGGCCTCTAGGGTGACCCGATAGTTGGCGTTGTGCTGATTGAACACCAAATCCACCATGCGCCAGGTGCTGAGGTGGCGCGGCGGCAGGATCAGGCCGTAGGGGCTGATTTCGTGCAGGGTCACGCTTTGGCGCTCGGCGAGGGGGTGGTCCGGCGGCGTGATCAGCACGGTTTGGTAGTTGAACACCGGGCGATAGATGATGTCGTCCGGCACCTCCAGCATGGAGCCCACGGCGAAGTCCACCTCGTCCGCCCGCATTAACGCCATGCCGTCGCGGCCGGTCACGTTGTGCAACGAAAGCCGTATTTTGGGGTAGAGGCGGGCGAATTGCCGCAAGGCATCGGGCAGGATGTACAGGATCGTGGACTCGCCCGCGGCGATGTTCAGCTCGCCGGACTCCAAGCTGCCGATTTGGGCGATAAAGGCCTCGTGCAGGCCGTCGATGCCCTCCACCAGGGGTTGCGCCAGTTTGTATAGGGTGTGGCCCTCGGGGGTGAGCTTGATCTTGGGGCCGCGGCGCTCGAACAGCGTGGTTTCCAATTCCCGCTCCAGGGCCTGGATTTGCAGCGAGACCGTGGGTTGGCTCAGGAACAGCCGCTCCGCCGCCTCGCTCACGCTCTGCGTTTGGGCCGCGTTGCAGAAGGCCCGCAACTGCTTGAGTCGGTTCTGTTTGTAATAGGGGGGGCTGGGTGAGGACATCTTTTGCTCTTTTCACTATTATGACGCTTAATGATAAGGATATTATCTATTAGTTCAATAGCGAATATAGTATTTTCCCCCGAAAACCCGGGAGGCGGCAGGCGCCGAACGGTTTTTTCGTTGCCGAAGGCGCCGGCGCCGAGACCCGGGCTCAGGGCCTGTTGCCCCGGTCCGCCGCTGCGGCGGGCTTGCGAAGGGATTCGGCCCAAATCAACCCTGACGGTCCCCCGGCATGCCTCGATGCCGCGCTTGCGAACGCGCCGATGCGCCACCACTCTAATACGCCTGCGCACCAATATCGGAAACCACGCCATCTAGGAACGCAGAGGGCGCCGAGGACCGCAGGACGCGCGGCGGGGGGTGTTTCCTCGTCCCCGCGCCCCGGCGAAGCCTAGCCGCCTGCGGCCCAGTGCTCGGGCTGTGGTTTTTTTCCGTGTCAAACAATCTTCACGCGCCCCCGGTACCCTGGGGGATGCGAGCGGCGGCCCCGCGGGGGCCTGTGACAACCTTTTTGGGAGGATAGATGGCAGTTTCGGCTGAAGTTTTTGCTGGCCGCTTGAAAGAAGCCTTGGTGCGGGCGGTGATTTGGGGCTTCGTCGGGGTGTTGTTCGGCAGCCTGTTCTTGATTGCCATGGAAATCCTGCGTTTTCGGGGCCTGGAGACGGGGGTCGCGGTGGCCGCCGGGATGATCGCCGGGGCGATTAGTGCGTTAATCTACGGCAGCATGCGGTTGGCGGTGATCGTGGCGGCCGTGTGTTCGGTGGTGAGCGTGGTGTTGCTGATGCGTTCCGCCGCCGGTTTGACGCCCTCGTTCGTACTGCTCGTCGCGGCCGGTTTCGGGGCCGTGATCGGGGCCCTGTATGGTTGGCTGGCCCGCACCTCTCGGGTGTTTCGGGCGGATGCCAAGGCGCTGGCGGGGGCCTTCGCCGGATTGCTGGTGTCTGCGGTGTACTATGGCCTGACATCGGCCGCGGACCTGCGCCCGCCGATCGCGCTGTCCGCCGGGGTTTTGTGCCCGCTGGTGGGCGGGGTCTATGTCTGGGTGGCGCCCGTTTTCATCCGCTGGTTCGCCAATCTGCTGCCCCCCGCTGGCGACGGCGCCGTGGTGGGGGCCGGGGTGGCGGCCTATGTGGGGTTGGGCATGTGGCTGGTGGCGGGCTATATCAGCCCCGAAATCACCGGCGCCTTCGGCGGCTTGAATGAAGAAATCATGCGGCAACTGCCCGGGGTCGCCCTAGCAGGCCTCACGGGCGGCGCACTGGCGGGTTTTACCGGCGGCATGCTGGGGCGCGGCTGGCAGGATCTTTGACCGCAATCGCGGCAAGCCCCCGCGATCCGGAAAATCGGGGTCCGCCGAGGCCAGCTTGGCGTTGCAGCGCGGCGCAGTATCCTTTACCTTAACCACCACGGTGGTCCGTCGCCTTTGCCGGGGGCGGGTCTGTCTGTCTGCAAATCACCTGGGTCCTTAGAAGCCGCTTGATGCCCGCAACCCATTTCATTTCTTCGAGTCTCGCGCAATGAAGGAAAATCCGCTAAAGGAATTGGGCATCGACACCCAGGATCCTGCAATGGAGGACGAGCGTTTCGCCCAGTTGCTGCTGACGCACTTCCCGCGGGCGCTGAGTCTCGCCGTGAGCCGTCCCGGCGAGGGCAATGAAAGCGCGCTCGGCGTGGTGGTGGCGAATGCCATGCGCGCGGTGAAGCGCAGCGATCACCTTGAAAACAAGAAAAAGGTGGTGGCCTACCTGTTGCGGGGGCTCAATCGCAAGGCCCGCGTGGCGCCCAGTATTCAACCGGTGGCCGACCAGGTGCGGGCCGAGGCCGGGGCCTTGGTTGCGGGCGGTGCGCAAAAGCCGGCGGGGGAGGCGCAAAAGCCCCCGGCGGCCAAGGCCCCTGCCGGGCCGGCGCAATTCAAGCTTTCGAGCACGGTGGCCGGGGCGACGAGTTTCGGCAAGTCGCCGCGCGGCGGGGGGCGAAAAACGCCGCCTGCGCAGGCCCCGGCCGCGGCGGATGCCTCCGGCATTGCGTTCACGCCCCAAACCTCGCCAGCCCCGGCCAAGTCCGAGCCTGCGGCCAGCCCGCCGCCGCCGAGGCGGCTGAAGCCAGGGGCCGGGACGGCCGGCGGAATGCTGCTGACCGAGCTGGAATTGACCAGCGAGCAACTGCGCGAGCTGCAACGCCAAGTCGTTTCCAAGGTCCGGCGCCTGCCGGCGGATCCCCGCTCCAAATCCATCTTCCACAGCATTCAGCAAATGTTTGCTCAGTTGGATGAGGCCGAGCTGGTAGGCAAGCGGGGGACCGCGGTGTTCAAGGAGGAGAAGCAGCGCCTGCACGAGGCGCTGGTGCATGACCTGCGCCTGCTCTCCGGCGCCTTCCTGGCCAATAACCTGGCGCGCGATTGGCTGGAGGTGTATCTCAAGCACCAAGAAGGCGCCTACATCCGCAACTACGACTCTCGCGACCTGCCGATCCTGTTGCCCGGACACCAGGAATTCACCGCCCAGGTGGTGGAAAACCTCGAAGGCAAGGGGCCCACCATGGTCAAGGAGGGCAACCATATCTTCGTGGTGGCGCCGCCGCCCACTGTGGGCGACATCAGCGGCTTTAATTTGGATCGCATCTTTAGCGGCGACGTGATCCCGGTGCCCGCCTCCAAGCCCACCGCCAAGCAAAAGGCGGTGGTCACCGAGCTATCGCGGCGGCTGATCACCCTGGCCCCGCTCGAAGGCCGGCCGGGCAAGCTGTTGAAGGTGGTGAACGACTACGTATACGAAATCAAGAACGACCTGCTGTATTCCGACTTGGTCAACATCGACTCGGAAAAGCCTTTCGAGTATCTCGACGAGCACAAGACCGAGCAACTGGTGCAGCAACTCGGCGGCAAGCTCAGCGGACTGCCCTTTCGGATGCGCACCCTGGTGTTCTCCAAGCTGGAGGAGCTGGCGGGGGAACTTAAGGAAACATCCAACGAAGGCGATCAACAGGCGGCGGCCCAGCGGGTGAAGCTGCTGGTAAACATGCGCATCCCCGAGACCCTGCAAGACGTGGACGGTCTCTACCTGGAGCCGCTGGAAGACGCCGGGGCCGAGGTCGGCGACCTGCGCAAGCGCATCGACCTATTCAAGGAGCAGCTCAGCTATTATCACCTGATCCTGGAAAAGTCGTTTGATTGGCAGGCCGAAGGCGGCGCCTTGAGCGATCAAATCAAGGGCGCGTACCAAAAACACTTCGGCCAGTTGTACGACGCGCAAAAGAGCCTGAGCAAGCTCCAGCACCAAGTCCGCATTTGGATGTGGATGAAATACCTGCCCGGGGCCAACAACATGGCCGACGGCCGGCTGCAACAACTGGTGCAAGAGGTGGAAAAGTCGCGTGAGCGCCCGGCGCGAGACCTGCTGATCCTGGTGCATAGTCTGCTCAAGCAAACCCCGCGCATCGTGCATGTAGGCGAGCGCAAGGGCATGAAGCGGATCATCGGCGAAGACGGCGAACAATCCACCGTGTTCGTCACCTATATCGTGTACGCAGTAGGGCGGGGCGAACACGGCCTGAACGACCTCCCCGTATTGCTGGAGATCCCGGTGTCCTCCGCCTCCAATGTGCTGCAAGTCGTGGACAAGGAACTAATGGAGAAAATCCTCAAGACCGTCGAAGAGACCGGCGGGTGAGGCGCGCCGTAACGCACCACCCGGGCTAAGCGCTGAGGGCTTTAATCAAATAACGCAAAGACCGCCAAGGAGGCGCAAAGGACGCCAAGGCGAAATAAGACCCCGAGACTCCGCGAAGCAAAAACGCGTGGCTATTCGTGGTTCCTCTCCTTAAACACGGATAAAATTCGCGTCCATTCGCGGTTCAATGGTCCATTTCGCCTCGCTCCCGCACGGGCCTCAGCGGCCGGGGTTTTTTCAAACCTCAAACTTTTCCCGAAGCCCGGAGTTCCGCACGGTCCGCGAGTGGATCATGTCGGCGACGATCTCCTCCGGGCCCTGGAGCAGAAACCGTTTGGCGGCGCGGGTGATGGCGGTGTAGAGCAGTTCGCGGCTGAGCACCGGGGCGGGGCGCTCGGGCAGCGCCAATAGAACCTGATCGAACTCCGAGCCCTGGCTTTTGTGTACGGTGATGGCGAAGGCGGTCTCGTGCCGCGGCAGGCGCGCGGGCAGGATGCCGCGCATTCGGCCCGCGGCCCTGGGGTCGGGGAACCAGGCCAGCAGGCGCTCGGGGGCCTCCGGGTCGGGCAGGATCAGGCCCAGGTCGCCGTTAAACAGGCGCAGATTGTAGTCGTTGGCGCCGATCATCACCGGCCGGCCCGCAAACCAAAGCCCGTCGCCGCGCACCAGGCCGCGCGCCCGCAGGCGCTGCTCCACCGTGCGATTGATCCCCGAGACCCCGCTGGGGCCGTGGCGCAGCGCGCATAGGCAGCGGAAGGCCTCGAAGCGGTCGAAAACCGTGCGCGGATCGGCCCCTTGGGCCATGGCCTGTAGATAGTCGGCGTAGGCCTCGGCGGCGATCTCCGCCGCTGGGCGCTGGCCTGGAATCCATTCCAAATCCGCCTGGGGCTGGCGCAGAATCGCCGCAGCCCCGGGGGCGTCGCCGGCGTTCACCGCCGCCGCTAGGCGACCGATGCCCGATTCGCCGGCGAAGCGATAGCTGTGGCGCAGCACCACCACCGCGTCCGCCAACGGCCCTGCGGCGGTTGCGTCGGCGCTCGCCAGGGGCTCGCCGGTGACCGCCTCCAACTGCTGGCGAAACCCGGCCGAAAACCCCTCGCCGCCGGCGCAGAGGTCGCCCAGCACCGCGCCGGCCTCCACCGAGGCCAGTTGGTCCTTGTCGCCGAGCAGGATCAGGCGCGCCTCGGCCGGCAAGGCCCAGCACAGCTTGGTCATTAGGGCCATATCGACCATCGAGGCCTCGTCCAACACCAACACATCCAGCGGCAGCGGGTTGTCGCGGTGGTGGCGAAAGAACACCGAGTCCGGGCGCGCGCCCAGCAGCCGGTGCAGGGTGGAGACCCGTTCCGGGATGCGCTCGCGGATGGCGGGGGTCGCCTTCAGGTCGGCCTTGTTTTGGGCGATCGACTCCTGCAAGCGCACCGCCGCCTTGCCCGTGGGGGCCGCCAGCGCAATGCGCAGGTCGGCCTTCGGTTGCAGTTCCAACAGCAACGCCAGCAGGCGGATTACGGTGGTGGTCTTGCCGGTGCCGGGGCCGCCGGAGATGATGGTGAGGCGGCGCAGCGCGGCCGCGCCGGCGGCGACCTTCTGCCAATCCGGGGTTACGGCGGTGGGCGGGAATAGCCGCTCCAGCCCCTGGCGGATGGTCTTCGGCGCCGCGGCGGCCTGCTCGCTTTGGTGGCGGGCGAGCAGGTCCGCCGCCAATTGGCGTTCATAGTCCCAATAACGGTGCAAATACAGCCGCCCGGCCGCATCCAGCACCAGGGGCGTGGGCGGCTCGCCGGCGCCCACCACCGGGAAGCGCCCGAGGGCCTCAATCCAGGCCGCCGCGGGCGGGGCCGGTTCGCCGTTCGCCTGCCCTTGGGGCGGCGCGAACAGCGGCGCTTGCGCCTCCGCATGCAGGTCGGCGCAGACATGCCCCTCGCCGGTGCGCTGGCTCACCAGGGCGGCGGCCAGTGCCAGCTCGCGGGAGTCGCTGCCGGCCAGGCGGCAGATGAAGCGGGCGAACTGGCGGTCCAGCTCGCGCAAGGCCCCGCTGCGGACCAGGTTTTCGAAGTCCATCAGGCGGCCTCCTCGGCGATGGCGGCGTCCAGGGCCTGGATCAGGGCCGCGGGCGGGCGGTCGAAATGCACCCCGTAGGCCGCGCCGTGTTGCGCCCGCATGCCGCGCAGGAACAGGTAATAGACGCCGCCGCAATGGCGTTCGTAATCGTAGTCCGGCAAGCGGCTTTGCAGCAGGCGATGCAGGGCCAGGGTATAGAGCAGGTATTGCAGGTAATAGCCCTCGTGCAGCACCGCCGCGGCCAGCGCGGGCGGGGCGTATGCGGCGAGTTCGTCGCCCAGCCAGTTGGATTTGTAGTCGGCCACGAAATAGCGCCCCTGGTGTTCAAAGATTAAATCGATAAAACCGCGCAGGTAGCCGCTTACGGGGTCGAAGTCGAGGCCCTGAAGGGCCTGATCGAGCCCGGGGAAGGCGGCGCCCCAATGGGTTTGCAACAGTTGCCTGAGCCCCGGGGCGCTGAGCCGGCCCAGCGGGTAGTGAAACTCCATCTCCACCAGCCTTTGCCCCGGGCGCAGGCCGCGCAGGGTGAAGCCGGCGGCGTCCAGCGGGGTGTCGAGCACCTGGGCCGTCATCTCCGCCGCCACCGGGACCCATTCGGGCTCGAAGCCGAAGCGGTGCAGCATGGCGCTGGCGAGGGCGTGGATCTCGTCGGCCGCGGGGGCGGTGAAGTCCAGGCGCTCGAACAGGCTATGCAGGCAGGTGCCGGCGCGGCTGCCGCGGGGGAAGCCGAAGATATCCCGACCCGGCGCGCGCGGGGGCGGCTCGGGCTCGGGGCCGGTGACGGCGTCATAGTCCGGCAGCTCCACCGCCAGTTGATGCACCGAGCGGGCCAAACGGGTGAAGCTGGTGATTTGGTTGCGCAGGGCCAGGGGGCGCCCCAATCGCCGCGGGCCGCCGGAAAGGTCGCGCTGCTGCCCGCCGGCGTAGCGCCCCGGATGGACCTCGGGTGCGAGGGTGCGCAGGGCCCCGCCGGCGGGCTCGGCCAGCACCTCCAAGCGCCCCTCCAATTCCGCGGGGGTGCGGCCTTTGAAGCGCGTGCGCAGGTCTTGCACCAGCTCCGGCGGCTCCTCCTCGGGCGCGTGCAGCAACCAGCCCAGGGGCGAAGAGCCGGCTTGGCTGATCGGCCCCCACGCCAGGTAACAGCGGTGCACCGCCCGGGTGATGCCCACATAGGCCAGCCGCAGGGCCTCGGCCAGCTCCTCGCGCTGGGCCTGGGTGCGGGCCGCGTCCCACTGCTCCGACCCCAGATCGAGCACCGCCTGGCCGCTGTCGGGGCGGTGATACAACAGGCTCTCCTGTTCGTCCTGGGCATAGGCCTTGCCGTCCCACAGGAAGGGGCAAAACACCACCGCGTATTGCAGCCCCTTGGACCTGTGGATGGTGACGATCTGCACCAGGTCCTCATCGCTCTCCAGCCGCAGTTCCGCGTCCTCGCCCGGGCCGCCCCCGAGGCCTTGGCGCATCAACGCCAGCCACTTCACCAGCCCCTCGGCCCCGGCCTGCTCCAGGCTGGCCTGTTGATTCAGCAGCTCCAGCAGGTGGTGCAGGTTGGTGAGTCGTCGCTCGCCGTCGGTCAGGCGCAGCAGCCGGCCGGCCACCCCCCGCTGCTGTAGCAGCCGGCGGATCATCGGGTAAAAGCCGCGCTGTCGCCATTGGTCGTGGGCCTCGGCAAAGCCGGCCATCTCCTGCTCCAGCGCCCGTTCATCCTCGCCCAGCCGGTGCAGGTCGCGGCCGTTGCAGCCCAACAGGCGAGAGGCCAGGGCGGTGCGCACCAGGCGTTCGTCGGCGGGGTTTAACAGCGCATGCAGCAGGCGCTCCAGCTCCATCGCCTCTTCGGAGTCGAACACGCTCTGGGACGAGCGCTGCACGCTATGCATGCCGCGCCGGCGCAGGGCCTCCTGCATCGCCGCGCCCTGGGTGTGGGAGCGCACCAGCACCGCAATCTCCCCCGCCTGCAAGGGGCGCTCGCCGATGCGGATCGCGCCGTCCGCGGCCCCTTGCAGCAGGCGCGCGATCTCGCCGGCCGCCAGCTCGTTGGACAGGGCCTGGGCGTCAGCCTTGTTCAGCGGCTTGCCCTTTTCGCCCGCGGGCAGCAGCCAGATATCCAGCCCGCCCGCGGGTGCCTGGTCTTCACACAACAGCGGGCGCTCGGGCTTATCCGCCGGGGTGGCGGGATCGAAGCCGATGGCCTCGAACAGAAAAGACCGCGGCTGGTCGAAGAGCTGGTTGAAGGCCTTGATCACCGCCGGCTCCGAGCGCCAGTTGCGGCGCAGGGTGTATTGGCTGGCGGCGTCGCCGCGGGCCTTGAGGTAGGCGAAGATGTCCGCCCCGCGAAAGCTGTAGATGGCCTGTTTGGGGTCGCCCACCAGGAATAGCGGACAGTCTTCGCCCTTATAGATGCGGCTGAAAATGGCGTATTGCAGCGGGTCCGTGTCCTGGAACTCATCGATCAGCGCGGCGCCGAAGCGTCGCCGCACCGCCGCCGCCAGGTGTTCGCCGCCCTCGGCCTCCAGGGCCGCCGCCACCCGCAGCAGCATGTCGTCAAAGGCCATCTGCCCGGCGCGGGCCTTGCGCTCGGCCAGCTCCTGGTCCAGGTAATGCAGCAGCCGTCGTTTGAGGCGCCGCAGGGCCTGCTCGATCTGCGGGGCCAGCTCGTTCCAGGCCGCCAGATAGGCCTCGCACAGATCGAAAAAGGCATGGGTCGGGGCCGGGGCGCAGTTCTTCTTCAACGCGGCTTCGAGTTCGCCCTGGGAGAATTTGAAGAACTCTTTGAAGGGCTCCAGCCCCTCCCCGGCGAGGAACTGCGCCATCTCGTCCAGCCATTTCTCGCGGGAGGCGGGGCGGTACTTGTTGCCGTTCAGGCAGGTGTTATCCAAGAAGGATTGCTCCACGGCGGCCCGGTCCTCATCCCAGCAGGCGGCGAGGCGTTGGCGGACCTGTCGCGCCGCCGTAATGGCCTCTTCGAGCCCAGGGGGGGCCGCCTCGCCGCCCTCAATCTGCAAATAGGGCCGGTTTAAGTGTCCCGCCACCGATTTCAGCAGGGTCTCGGCGGTGAGCCCGCCTTGCTGCATTTCAGCCGCAAGCCGCGGCGGCAGGTCCTGCACATGCAGCCGCCAAAAGTCGTCCAGCGCCCCTTGCAGCAGCTCGCTGACGTCGGGGATCACCTCGGCGTCGAAGCGTTGGCCGCTCTCGAAGGCGTTTTCCTGCAACACCCGCTGGCAAAAGCCGTGGATGGTGAAGATGGCCGCGCGGTCGAAGCCGAGGATGGCCTGGCGCAACCGCCGCAGGGCGATGTCGCGCTCGGGCAGCACGGCGAGAAAGAGCCCCTCCCGCACCTTTTCGTTGTCGGGGTTGTTGTTGATTTCTGCCTCGGCCTCCACCAGCCGGGTGCGGATGCGCTCCCGCAACTCGGCGGTGGCGGCCTCGGTGAAGGTGACCACCAAGATCGACTCCACCGGCCGGCCCTGTTCCACCACCAGGCGCAGAAAAAGCCCGGCGATGGTGAAGGTCTTGCCGGTGCCGGCGCTGGCCTCGATCAGACCGATGCCCTCCAGCGCCACCTGCGGGATGTTCAGCGCTTGCATGGCCGTGGTGCTCATGGCGTTTCCTCCATGTGGGCGAAGATCGGCCCCAGCAGCCTCTGCGCCAGCGTCTCGAAGGTCTCGCCCAGGGCCTCGCCCGTGGGAAAGGCCAGGCGATGGTAGGGCTTGGCCCATTCGCCGGGCTTGGACCCGGACCCGGAGCGGCTGTCCGACCACGCTCGGCCGGCCCTCTTCATCGCCTTTGCCCGCTCCCCCTTGGCGTGCAGTTCCTGCATATAGGCCCAGCTCGCCTTGGGAAACAGCGGCAGGGGCTCGCGCAGGCCCGCCCAATAGGCCTCCAGCAGATCGCCCATGGCCGCCACGGCCTCGTCCGGCTCCAGGGGCCGCAGGGTCAGTAGGCCTCCTTGGCTGAACCAGCGGCTGTGACGCGCCGCCGCGGGCAGGTCGAGGAGGTTTAGCGCCAGGTGGCGCACCCAAAACGCCAGCCTTTCGTTGGCCCAGGGTGCGCGGGTGAGGCAGTGGTGCAGGCCCTGATCGGTGATGCCGTCCAGGGTCCCGTCCAGGGTCAGCGCCTGGTGGCGGAAATGCAGGCCCAGGCCCTGTGGCGGGCCGGCGGGCAGTTTGGGGGCCGTCTCTTCGGCAAACCGCGCCACCTGGTCCCACAACCGCACAAAGGTCTGATCGCCCCAGCCGCCATGGGGCAGCAGGCCGCGGGCGCGCTCCAGGGCCATCAACTCTTGGGCGTCGCCGCCCTCCAAACAGGCCGCCAACAGCCGCTCCTCCAGCGCCAGCCCTTCGAAATACGGCAATTCCCGGGGCTCGCGGGATTCCAGCTCTTCGGCCCCCTCCTCAATTTGCACCCCCAGGCGTTCGCGCAGGAAATAGCGCACCGGCCCGGCGATAAAGCGCAGCAGTTGCCCAAGCTCGATTTGGCGCCACTCGGCATCGGGCTCGGGCAGGGCCTTCGGCACGAAGTTCGGCAGGCCCTGCTCACCCCGGGTGCGGGCCAGCTCGGAGAGTTCCCGGGAATAGCTGAACAGCCGCGGGTGGCCTGCGAAATAGCGGCGGCTGAAGGGTTGCAACGGGTGGTGCACCACCAGGCGCTCGCGCACCTTCTTGGGGTCGCCCTCGGGCTTCAGATAGCGCGTATCCAGGTAATCCAACAGTTCATCCACCAGCACCGAGGGCGGCTTGGGGCTATTGTCCCGCAGGTCCAGGCCGGTGTAGCTGATATAGAGGTAATGGCGGGCGGAGATCAGGGCCTCCAGGAACAGATACCGATCATCCGCCCGGCGGGAGCGGTCACCCAGGCGAAAGTGTTTGGCCATTAGGTCGAACCCCAGCGGCCGCTCGTCCCGCGGAAAAGCCCCGTCGTTCAGGCCCACTAGGCACACGGCCTTGAAGGGCAGGGCGCGCATCGGGGTCAGGGTGCAGAGGGTGACCCCGCCGGCCAGAAAGCGATGGCCGCCGCCGGCCTGCTCCACCAGGGTCCGCAGGTGAAGCAACAGCACCTCCAGCTCCACCGGGTCGCGATAGCCGGCCAACTCCATCTCCTCGACCAGCGCCGCCAGCGCGTCGCGCAGGGCCTGCACCTGGGCCTCCTCCTCCTGATCCGGGGCGAAGCAACGGTCCAGCAACCGATTCAGCCGCGCCGCCCAGCCCGCCGGGTCCAGCGGCCGTTGCAACTCGGTTTGCAGCTCAAACAGGGTCTCGGCGAAGGCCGCGGCGCCCCCGGCCAGATCGGCGCCGCCGCCCTCCACCTCGTCATAGGGCAGGCGGCCGTCGAACAGCCGCCAGTCCTCCCCGCGCATGGCGTAACCCAACAACAGCCGATCCAGCCCGGCGCGCCAACTGTTCTGCTGCGTCGCCGGCAGCCCCAGCTCTGCCCGATGGGCCCCGTCCCGGCCCCAGCGGATGCCGGCGTCGTGCAGCCAGTGCAGCAGCCGCGGCAACTCCGCCTCCGGCAGACCGAAGCGCCGCGCCACCGCCGGCGTCTCCAACAGCGCCGCCATCGCGTCCAGCTCAAAGCGCCCGCGAGGCAGCTCCAATAACCGGAAAAAGCTCTCCACCAACGGGCTCTCGGCGCTCAGGCCGCGGTCCGACAAGCTATAGGGAATGCCCGGGCGGTCGCCGGACTCGGAAAACACCGCCTCCAGCGCCGGGGCGTAACGGTCCATATCCGGGACCATCACCAGCACATCCGCCGGTTGCAGCCCAGGGTCGCGCCGAAAAAGCTCCAGCAACTGATCGTACAGCGCCTCCGCCTCGCGCATCGGGCTGTGGCAGGCGTGGATCTGTAGCGTAAGATCGTCCGCCGGCCAGGGCGCGGGGGCGTCGGGCGTCTCCCCCTCCGCCAAGGCCCGATGCCCGCCGCGCAGCCGCAAAATATCGTTCTGCAGGCGGCCCAGCAGGGTGTCGTCCGCGGCCGCCTCGAAGCCCTCGCCGCCGGCGCCGGGGTCGTAATCCTGAAGGATGGCGAACAGATCCCGCCCCTGCCGCCCCAAGGACCCCAACAGCGGATTGCCCACCTCCAAATACAACTCGGCGCCGTCCGCCGCCAACTCCAAACGGGCCTCCTCGTCTTCGGACACCACCCCGCCCCACTCATCGGCGCAGGGGTTCAGCAAAAACAGCTCCACCTCGACCGCCTCAGACAGCCGGCGCAGCACCTCCAGATAACCGGGCGATAGGGTCGGGATACCGAACAAGGACAGCCGCCGCGGCAAGCGGAGGCGAATCTCCGCATCATCCAGCGCAAAGAACCGCTCCTGCAAATGCACCCAATGCGCCCCCCCGGCGCTAAGCCGGCGCCACAGCTCCGCCTGCCAGGCATCGCCCTCCACCGCCCCATCGCCCCGCTCCCAGGCCAGGATCCAGTCCGGCCGGTAGACCAAATAACGGTCAAACAGCAGCGCCAGCCGCGAGGCGAACTGATACGCCTTCAGCGCATCCCCGTCGGCCAGGTAACGGGCCACCGGCGCAAAGCGGGGATCCTCCCGCAACGCCTTCAGATGGTGCAAAATGCCCCAGGCCATAACCGCCGGGGCAAAGCGATTGTCCCGCGGAATATCGTCAAACAGGCGCGAAAACACCCCCCAAACGAACCCCGCCGGCAGCGGAAAACGGGTATTGGCGCAAACCCCCAACGCATCGGCCAGCCGCAGCGACAGCCAGCGCCCCATGCCCGGGTGCGGCACCACGACCTCCGCGGCCTCCAACGGCGACGGTGGATCCGCCGCCAAGCGCCCGGCCAAACCGCCAGCCAATACCTCGAGACGATTGCTTTGATGAAGGAACAGCATCTTCGGCTCCTTGCCCAATTGGATAAGCCCCCATTGTACCCGCTAGGGGGCTCAAAACGTGAGCCCAAAAAGCAGGACGAGAGGAAACAAAGGAGGCTCCTTTTCGACCCGTGTGGGTGGCGGGGCCTTCCGCGGGCGGCTTGCGAGGTTGGGTGCAACCCCAAGATGTTGTAGATTAGGGCATCCCGTCCCCTTGGCCTGATCGGAGCAATACCCATGAACGAAGTGTCGCTTTTCACCGCCGCCCTTGGCCTGCAAGCCCCTTGGCAAGTCACCGATGTTCGATTTTCGCCGGAGTCGAATCGGATCGAGTTCGAGGTCGGGTTCGAAAGAGGGGCGCATTTCGGTTGTCCGGGGTGCGGGTGTGAAGCGCCGGTGCATGACACCCAGGAGCGGGAGTGGCGACACCTGAACTTCTTCCAGTACGCGGCCTACCTGCATGCGCGGGTGCCGCGGGTGCGCTGTGCCCATTGCGGGAAGACGCTTCAGGTCGAGGCTCCGTGGGCGCGTGCGGGGGCGGGGTTCACGTTGCTGATGGAGGCGCTGTTGGTGACGCTGGCCAAGGCGATGCCGGTGGCGCAGATCGCGGCGCTGCTGGGCGTGAGCGGCAATCGGATTTGGCGGGTGTTGGACCACTATGTGCCGCAGGCGCGCGCCCAAGCGGACTATTCCGAGGTCAGGGACCTGGGGGTCGATGAAAAGTCCTGCCGC
>JAABTK010000048.1 GCA_011389885.1 Gammaproteobacteria bacterium
GAGATCGATCCCAACATGATCGAGCGTCCGCGCATGAACCCCTATGTGCGCATGGACGGCTGGGACGATGAAGTGGCCAAGTGGGAAGAGCGCAAGGCCTCTGCCTAACCCCCACCTGGAAGCCCGGCCCCGGCGCCCGGCGCCGGGGCCGAAGAGCGCCGAGCGGCTAGATCCCCGGCATCCGGAATTCCCATTATTTGACGTAACCTGGAGGTCAGCATGAACGCACCTCGCATGCCTATCGAGAGCGGCGTACCCGAGATGGAGCCGTATCTCCACCCGGTTCTGAAGAAAAACTATGGCCAATGGGCCTGGCACGAGCGCCCCCGCCCGGGCGTGCTGATGCACGAAGCCAAGAGCGGAGATCGCGTCTGGACCGTGCGCGCCGGCACCCAGCGCCAAATGGACCTGTACACCATCCGCAAGCTGATGGACATCGCCGACGAATTCGCCGAAGGCTATGTGCGCTTCACGATTCGCTCCAACATCGAATTCATGGTGTCCGAGGAGTCCAAGGTAAAGCCCCTGATCGAGAAGCTCGAATCCGAAGGCTTCCCCATCGGCGGCACCGGCAACTCGGTGTCCATGATCTCCCACACCCAGGGCTGGCTGCACTGCGACATCCCCGGCACCGACGCCTCCGGCGTGGTGAAGGCGCTGATGGACGAACTCTACGACGATTTCGTCAAGGAAGAGATGCCCAACCGCGTGCGCATCACCACCTCCTGCTGCCAGATCAACTGCGGCGGCCAGGGCGATATCGCGATCAACATCCAACACACCAAGCCGCCCAAGATCAACCACGATCAGGTGGCCAATGTGTGTGAGCGACCGGCCGTAGTGGCCCGCTGCCCGGTGGCGGCCATTCGCCCGGCGCTGGTGAACGGCAAGCCCTCGCTGGAAGTCGATGAGCGCAAGTGCATTTGCTGCGGGGCCTGCTTTCCGCCTTGTCCCCCGATGCAGATCAACGATCCCGAGCACTCCAAGCTGGCCATCTGGGTGGGCGGCAAGAACTCCAACGCCCGCTCCAAACCGACCTTCCACAAGCTGGTGGCCGCCGGTCTGCCCAACAATCCGCCGCGTTGGCCCGAGGTCTCTGACATGGTCAAGAACATCCTCCAGGCCTACAAGGAGAATGCCAGGGATTACGAACGCATGGGCGAATGGGCCGACCGTATCGGCTGGCCGCGTTTCTTTGAGATCACCGGACTGCCGTTCACCAAGTATCACATCGATAACTGGCGCGGCGGCCGCGAGAACCTCAACTCTTCGGCTCACATCCGCTTCTGAAGCCCCGAACCCTAACGGTAAGGACTGCAAATGAAGTTTGCGATTCAAATCAATGAAGGGCCCTATCAGCACCAAGCGTCTGATACGGCGTACTTCTTCACCAAAGCGGCGCTGGAGAAGGGCCACGAAGTCTTTCGTGTGTTCTTCTACCACGACGGCGTGGGCAACAGCACGCGCCTGACCACGCCGCCCCAGGATGACCGCAACATCGTCAACCGCTGGGCCGAGTTGGCCGAGCAATACAAACTCGACATGGTGGTCTGCGTGGCCGCGGCCCAGCGGCGCGGCATCGTAGACAACGGCGAAGCCGGGCGTAACGGTAAGGACGCCACCAACATCCACCCCGCGTTCCGCATCTCCGGTCTCGGGCAGTTGGTGGAAGCTGCGATCCAAAGCGAACGCCTGCTCGTGTTCGGCGACTGAGGGGGAACGAAAGATGTCTGAAATCAAGAAGTTCATGTACCTCAATCGGCGCGCGCCCTACGGCACCATCTACGCCTGGGAGTCCCTGGAGGTGGTGCTGATCGGCGCTGCCTTCGAACAGGACGTCTCGCTGGCGTTCGTAGACGACGGCGTCTACCAGATCATGAAGGGCCAGGACACCGCAGAGGTGGGGATGAAGAACTTCTCCCCCACCTATTCCGCGCTCGGCGACTACGAAGTCACCAAGCTGTATGTGGAGAAGGAATCCCTGGAGGAACGCGGTCTCACCATCGACGATCTAATGGATCTGAAATGGGAAGACGAAGACGAGGATTGGGCCGAGAAGGATTCCATCATTCTCGTCAGTCGCGAAGAGCTGAGCCAAGCGATGTCCGAGCAAGACGTCGTGTTCAGCTTCTGAGGAGGTAGCGTCAATGAGCGAACTGCATACTGTAAACAAGTCCCCGTTCGAAAAGAGCTCGTTGGAGAGCTGTCTGGGTCACGCCCAGGAAGGCAGCGCCGTGCTGCTGCTCGAAGACGGGGTTTACGGCGCCGCCAAGGGCGCCGCCGCGGTCGAGGCGAAGATGAAGGCGGCCACCGGGATCAAGCTGTATGTCCTGGGTCCCGACTTCAAGGCCCGCGGCCTATCCGCCGATCGTCTGATCGATGGGGTGGAAATGGTGGACTACGCCGGGTTCGTGGACCTGGCTGCCGAGCACGATAAAGTCGTCGCTTGGGTCTGAACGAAATCCCCGGTCTTAACCGACCTCAAGACTCACTCAATTGAAAGGAGAGTGCCAATGGCTATCGATGTAGATGGCAAGAGCTACGAAACCGACGAAGAAGGCTACCTGGTCAACATCAGCGACTGGGTGCCCGGCGTCGCCGAGGTGATGGCGAAGGAAGACGACCTGGAACTCACCGACGACCATTGGGAGATCCTGAACTTCCTGCGTGAGTACTACGAAGAGTACCAAATCGCCCCCGCCGTCCGCGTGCTGACCAAGGCCGTGGGCAAAAAGCTGGGCAAGGAAAAGGGTAACTCCAAGTATCTGTACTCGCTGTTCCCTTACGGACCGGGCAAGCAGGCCTGCCGTTACGCCGGCCTGCCCAAGCCGACCGGCTGCATCTAACACCCGCCGGTTGAAGCCTTCCCGGCGGCTACGGCCGCCGGGAGACTCCTGAGAGCCAAGGCTATTGGCGGGCATTCTTATACCCCAGCGGTATAAGAAGCCCTGGAAATAGCCTCAAGAGAGGACTGCGGGAACATGTCGTTTCTGACCATTGTCTTTGCGCTGCTTTTTTACGCGGCCACAGCCATCTTGGTGATCGGTATCGGATACCGAATCAGCACCTATGCCAAGGCCCCGGCGCCGCTCAAGATCCCGACGACTCCAGCGCCGACCACCAAGCCGGGCGTGGTGCTGCGGCTGTTCCGGGAAGTGGTCTTCTTCGAGAGCCTTTTCAAGGGCTCCAAATGGACCTGGCTGTTCTCTATGCTGTTCCATGCCGGCCTGGCCCTGGTGCTGCTGCGCCATGTGCGTTATTTCCAGCACGACGTTTGGCTGCCAATTCAACTCATTCAGCCGTTCGGCATCTACGCCGGCTTCGCCTTGGCGTTGGGTCTGATCGGGCTCTTCATGCGGCGCATCCTGGTGGATCGGGTGCGCTATATCTCCGCTCCGTCGGACTATTTGATGCTGATTTTGTTGTTCCTCATCGGACTCAGCGGGCTGGCGATGAAGTTTGTCGTCCACACCGACGTGATCGCGGTAAAAGATTTTTTTCTCGGGCTCATGACCTTCAGTTGGAGCCCGCTGCCGGCGGATTTCTTGTTAATCGTACACCTTCTGCTGGTGGCGATTCTGATGATCATCTTTCCCTTCAGCAAGCTGTTGCATGCGCCGGGCATCTTCTTCTCGCCGTCGCGTAACCAGGTGGACGACTCGCGAGAGAAACGGCACATCGCCCCCTGGGCCAAGCAGCTGGAAGAGTAAGTTCGAGCTAACCTGTACTAAGCCGGCGAGGTCACTACATGGCTAAGGCAGATTTCGAAGTACCGGAACTGAAGAAACACATTGAGGTTCCGCGCGTGGAAGAGGGCACGATGGCTCATTTGAGCCCCTACGTGGCCAAGCCCGATCACCAAAACGGCGTCGGATACCCCGAAGAGTTGGTGGAGAACTGGCACGAAAAGACCCTGCAAGCCATGGATGACGTGCGCAAGAAGTATCGCTCGTTTCAGGTCTATCTCGATGCCTGCGTCAAGTGCGGCTCCTGCACCGACAAGTGCCACTATTTCCTGGGCACCGGGGATCCGAAGAACATGCCGGTGGGGCGGCAGGATCTGTTGCGCAAGGTCTATCGGCGCTATTTCACGCTGCCGGGCAAGTATTTCCCGAAGCTGGTGGGCGCCGAGGACTTGACCCGCGAGACCCTGGACGACTGGTATAGTTACTATCACCAGTGCTCGCAGTGTCGTCGCTGCTCGGTATTCTGCCCCTACGGCATCGATACCGCCGAAATCTCCATGGCGGCGCGCGAGATTCTTGACCGCGTCGGCTACGGCCAGAAATACTGCAACGAGATCATCGCCAAGGTCCACAAAATCGGCAACAACCTGGGCCTGCCCGGGCCGGCCCTGCTCGACACCCTGGAAGGTCTTGAAGAGGACGTGTTCGATGAAACCGGCGTGGAGGTCAAGTTCCCGCTGGATCAGGAAGGTGCGGACATCCTGCTGGTGACGCCGTCGGCGGACTTTTTCGCCGAACCCCATGTGGACGGCCTGATGGGCTACGGCAAGGTGTTCCACGAGGCCGGCGTGAGCTGGACCCTGAGCACCACCGCGTCCGAGGCCGCGAACTTCGGCATGTTCATCGGTTCGTACGAGAACATGCGGCGGATCTCGCTGCGGGTGCGCCAGGCGGCCAAGGAATTGGGCGTAAAGCGCATCGTATTCGGCGAGTGCGGGCACGCCTGGCGGGTGGCCTACTCGTTTCTGAACACCCTGGCCGGTCCGTTTGATTTTCTGGATCCGAAGTACCCGGTGCCGCAGCATATCTGTGAGTTCACCTACGATTTGATCCGGAAGGGCAAGCTGAATTTGGACAAATCGGCCAACGACGAAATGGTGCTGACCTTTCACGATTCCTGCAACGTGGCCCGCGCCTCTCGCATGGGCGATCAGCCCGGGGGTCAGTTCACGATCCCGCGGGAGGTGATTAAGGCCAGTTGCAACCACTACGTGGACATGCATCACGACACCATTCACGAAAAGACCTTCTGCTGCGGCGGCGGCGGCGGTCTGCTGACCGACGACCTGATGGAGATTCGGGTCAAGGGCGCGAAGCCGCGCATGACCGCGCTCCAGAACGTGATTCAAGAGAACGGCGTAACGCACATGGCCGCCATTTGCGCGATCTGCAAATCCCAGTTCAGCAAGATGCTGCCGTTTTACGGCATGGAGATGGATCAGATCGTGAGCGTACACCAGTTGGTGAGCAACGCGATCATCCTCACCGGTCAGAAGACCGATGAAGATGCGGAAGAAAACGCGACCGAAGAGGCTTGAGGGCCGCGGACGCAGATACAGACACGGCATCGGCTCCGGCGGGCCGGCCGATCGAGCACAGTTACATAGGTTGAGGAGACTAAATCATGGCGACTCCCAGTGAACAAATGAGCAAGCTGAACTTCCGCAGGTATGAAGAAGGCGATGATGATTGGGACGACTACAGCGAAAAGATCTTCGTCCAAGACACCTCGCACAAGTGCCCGACCTATGTGCATAAGACGCCGCCTTGTCAGGGCAGTTGCCCGTCGGGTCACGATGTTCGCGGTTGGCTGGACATCGTGCGCGGGGTGGAAAAACCCGCTGGCGACAAGAGCTGGCAGGAATACGCCTTCGAGCGCGCCACCCTGTCCAACCCCTTCCCTTCGATCATGGGCCGCGTGTGTCCGGCGCCGTGCGAAGACGGCTGCAACCGCAACCAGCTCGAAGACCATGTGGGCATCAACTCGGTGGAGCAGTTCATCGGCGACTACGCCATTGAACAGGGCTGGAAGTTCGCCGCGCCTGAAAAGGAGACCGGCAAGAAGGCGGCCATTATCGGCGGCGGCCCCGGCGGTCTGGCGGCGGCCTACCAACTGCGCAAGATGGGCCACGGCGTGACCCTGTTCGAGGAGCACGAGCGCCTCGGCGGCATGATGGTTTACGGCATCCCCGGCTATCGCGTGCCGCGCGACGTGCTCGACGCCGAGGTGCAACGCATCCTCGATATGGGCGTGGCAACCAAGATGAACACGCGCGTGGGACGCGATGTGCCTCTGGCCGACCTGGAGAAGGAATACGACGCCGTAGTTTGGGCGATCGGCACCCACAAGGGCCGTATGCTGCCGATCGAGGGCTTCGATTCCGCCAACTGCCTGGGCGGGGTGGAATTCCTGCGCGCCTTTAACAAGGGCATGCTGCAAATGGCGTCGCCGCGGGTGGTGGTGGTTGGCGGCGGCGACACCTCCATCGACGTGGCCTCGGTGGCCCGGCGTTTGGGGCATATCTCCGAGTCGCACGAAAAGGACCGGCCTGAGAATGTGGTGCTCGGTCACACCGCGCACGACGTGGCCAGCTCGGCCAAGCGCGAAGGCGCCTCGGTCACCCTGACCTCGCTGTTCCCCATCGAGGGTATGACCGCGGCCGAGCACGAACGCGCCGACGCGGTTCGCGAGGGCATCGAGATCAAGGGCGCGGTGATGCCCCTGGGCATGATTAAGGACGCGCAAGGCCGCGCCACCGGCATGAAGATGTGCGAGTGCGACATGGACGGCATGAAGCCGATCCCGCGTGAAGGCACCGAGTTCACCATCGAAGCCGACTTATTCGTGTCCGCCATCGGGCAGTTGGGCGACATGCAGGGGCTCGAAGACCTGGACAACGGCCGCGGCTTCATTAATGCCGACGGTCACTACCAGGTGCCGGGCAAGCCGCAGCACTTCGCCATTGGCGACATCGTGCGGCCGCACCTGCTGACCACCGCCATCGGCCAGGCCTCGGTGGCGGCCGAGTCCATCGACCGCTTCCTGAAGGCGCAAGAGCTGGGCAAACGCCCGAAGGTCGATGTGCATCACTTCAGCCTGCTGCAAAAGCTCAGCGAGGCCGGGCTGGATCCGGAGAAATTCGATCCGACCACGGATGATCAGCGCGGAACCGCCGGGGCCAAGTACGCGGTGCATAACTACGAAGACCGCTCCAGCTCCGAGATCATCACCCATGAGGAGTTGTTCCTGGGCCACTTCAACTTCACCCCGCGGGTGCTGCGCAAGGAGGTCCACATCTCCTCCGAAGAGGTGCTCGGCAACTTCAAAGAGCGTATGGTGGGGCTGTCCGAAGAAGAGGCGCAAAACGAAGCCAAGCGCTGCATGAGCTGCGGCATGTGCTTTGAGTGTGACAACTGCGTGATTTTCTGCCCGCAGGACGCGGTGTTTCGGGTGAAGAAGACCGAATCCACCACCGGGCGTTATGTGGACACCGATTACAACCGTTGCATCGGTTGCCACATCTGCCACGACGTCTGCCCCACGGGGTATATCCAAATGGGTCTCGGCGAGTAAGGAGCGATTCCTGATGCTTGGTTCAATCGGCCTCAAAAGGCTCATTGGGCTGGCTGTAGCGGGTTTGATGGCGGCCTTGGCCGCCACCGCCCACGCAGGCAGTGAATGGGTGACCGAGGGCTCGCGCGCTGAAGGCCTCGATTCGTGTGTGATCGACGATACGGAGAAAATGCGGCGCAATCATATGGACTATCTGGTGCATCAACGCGATGACGTGGTGCGCCGGGGGGGTCGCGGCAGCCAATACAAACTGGCGGAGTGCGTCAATTGCCACACCGCCGAGGATGCCGCCGGACACGCCATTCCGATCGATGACGAGGGACAGTTCTGCGCCTCCTGCCACAACTACATGGCGGTGAACGTCAACTGTTTCCAATGTCATCGCAAGGTGCCGGAAGAGGAGTGAGCATGAGCAATCAAACCGAGCAGCCGGATCTCGAACGGCGCGGGTTCATCGGTAAGACGGTGCTGGCCGCCGGCGCCGCCGTGGTGGCGCCCGGGGTGTTGGTGAGCGTGGCCGGCGCGGGCGCCAAGACGGACGGCGCCGATCCGGGCAAGCGCTACGGGCTGTTGATCGATACCAACAAGTGCGCCGAGGGCTGCACCGCTTGCGTAACGGCTTGTAACGAGGAGCACGGCATTGATCTGATGCAGAAGCCCGAGGGCCTCGACGAGGCGCAATGGCAGCAGCAGAAGCCGCAATGGATCCGCAAGGTGAAGCTGCAAGACAACCTCACCGGCCGGGTCACCAACCTGCCGCTGATGTGCCAGCACTGCGAGTTCCCGCCCTGCGTGGACGTCTGCCCCACCGGGGCCTCGTTCAAGCGCGCGGACGGCATCGTGATGGTGGACCGCCACACCTGCATCGGCTGCCGCTACTGCATGATGGCCTGCCCGTACAAGGCGCGCTCCTTCATCCATCAGGAGGTGGAGCATCAGACCGTCAGCGCGCCGCGGGGCAAAGGCTGCGTGGAATCCTGCAACCTGTGCGCCTATCGGCTGGATTACGGGGCCGACAACACCGCCTGCGCCGAGGCCTGCGCCGCGCAAGGGCACAACGCGATCCTGTTTGGCGACCTCAACGATCCGAACAGCGAACTCGCCCAGGCGCTCAGCTCCGCCGCCAGCCGCCAAATCCGCGGCGACCTGGAGCTGAACACCGGCGTGCGCTACACCAACGTCTAGTCGCGAAGGGGTTTCAACGAATCATGAGTACTATGACCTATCGTGAGCTGTGGTGCAGCTCGCCGCGTTACTGGGCCGGTTTGGCGTTGCTCGGCGCTCTGGTCCTGATCGGATTGGGTGCGGCCTACTACATGGAACACCAGGGTCACTATGTGACCGGGATGAACAATCACATCGTTTGGGGGCTGCCCCATGTGTTTGCGATCTTTCTGATCGTCGCCGCCTCCGGGGCCCTCAACGTGGCCTCCATCGGCTCGGTCTTCGGCGGCCCGATGTACAAGCCCCTCGGCCGCTTCTCGGCCCTGCTGGCCATCGGCCTGCTGGCCGGCGGTCTCTATGTGCTGGTGCTCGACCTGGGGCGGCCGGACCGCCTGGTGGTGGCCATGACCACCTACAACTTTAAGTCGATCTTCACCTGGAACATCTTTCTCTACAACGGCTTCTTCCTGATCGTGGCGCTGTACATCTGGAGCATGATCGACCGCACCGCCAAGTGGGCCTACACGCCTTTGGGTTTCACAGCCTTTTTCTGGCGCCTGGCGCTCACCACCGGCACCGGCTCCATCTTCGGCTTCCTGGTGGCGCGCGAGGCCTATGACGCCGCGATCCTGGCCCCGATGTTCATCATTATGTCCTTCAGCTACGGGCTGGCGTTCTTTATCCTCGCGCTGTTGGCGGCCTTTTGGTGGGCCGGCCGGGCCATCGGCGACCTGCGCCTGACCAAGCTGAAGAACCTGCTTGGCGTATTCATCGGCGCCGTGCTGTTCTTCGCG
Organism: Gammaproteobacteria bacterium; assembly: GCA_011389885.1. Lineage (GTDB taxonomy): Bacteria > Pseudomonadota > Gammaproteobacteria > Chromatiales > Chromatiaceae > JABBTK01. Next base: position 9,279 of record JAABTK010000048.1, read on the forward strand.
CTGGTCTATCACCTGACCAATTTGTACATCACCCAGCATCACGGGCTGGAGAGCTTCGTGTTGCTGGACGGCGGTATTTACACCGTAATGTTTTGGCTGGGGCAGGTGGTGATCGGCAGCATCGTGCCGCTGTTTCTGATCTATTCGCCGGGCTTCAAGACCTCGCGCTGGGCCATTGCGGCGGCCTCGGTGCTGGTGCTGGCGGGGGGCTTCTTTCAACTGTATGTGCTGGTGATTGGCGGACAGGCCTTCCCGATGCCGTTGTTTCCGGGGCAGGAGGTGCTGGCGAGCACGATGCTGGACGGTCAGATTGCGCCCTACACGCCATCGGTTCCGGAATTCCTGCTCGGCATGTCCGGCATCGTCGTGGCTATGACCTTGGTGGCCGTGGTTTCGCGGATGCTGCAAGTGCTGCCGGATAGCTTAGAGGACGAGCAGGAAAGGTAGGGCTGTTGGAGCCCTCCTGCGCAAAGAGCCATCTTCAACCCGGTTGGAGGTGGCTTTTTGCGTTGAGACGAGCCGTGCGCTCGATTGCGTGTTAATGAGGAATCCCGCGAACGATGTATTTCTATCTTTCGGCTGCGCATAAGTCGTCCGGAAAGACCACCCTGGCCATTGGGCTGGCGGCCGCGTTGCGGGCCAAGGGGTTAGCGGTGCAGCCGTTCAAGAAGGGGCCGGATTACATCGACCCGCTCTGGCTCACGGCGGCGGCGGGGCGGCCTTGCGTCAATCTCGATTTTTATACCATGACCCAAGAGGAAATCGGCAACGATTTCGCCGCCGCCCTGCAGGGCGCGGACCTGGGGTTGATCGAAGGCAACAAGGGCCTGTTCGATGGCCTGGCCCTCGATGGCGGCGACAGCAATGCGGCCATGGCGGCGTTGCTGAAGGCCCCGGTGATCCTGGTCTTGGATACCGCGGGCCTGACCCGCGGCGTGGCGCCGCTGCTGCAAGGTTATTTGAACTTCGAGCCCAAGGCCGACATCGTCGGCGTGATCTTGAATAAGGTGGGCGGCGCCCGCCACGAAGGCAAGCTGCGGGCGGTGATCGAACACTATACGGGCTTGCCGGTGCTGGGGGCGGTGGCGCGGGATCCCGGCCTCCGAATCGAAGAACGCCACCTGGGGCTGATGCCGAGCAACGAGGCGGAACAGGCCGAGGCCAAGATTCGGCAGTTGCGGGACGCGGTGGCGGGGCAAGTGGATACCGAGGCCGTGTTGGCGTTGGCGCGCACAGCCCAACGCCCCGCGGCCGCGCCGGCGGCGGCCTGCGGCGACGCCGGGCAAGGCCTGCGGGTGGGGTACGCCAGGGACCGCGCATTCGGCTTTTATTACCCCGATGATTTACAGGCCATAGCGGACGCCGGCGCGCGGTTGATTGCGGTGGACATGCTGCGGGAGGCGGCCTTGCCCGAATTGGATGGGTTGTTTCTGGGCGGCGGGTTCCCGGAAACGGCCATGCACGAGCTGGCGGCCAATGCCTCCATGCGGCGCTCGGTGCGCGATTATATCGAACAAGGCGGCGTGGCCTATGCCGAATGCGGCGGTCTGATGTATCTTTGCAAGTCGATCCACTGGCATGAGCAGCAGGCGGAGATGGTCGGCGTGATCGATGCCCGGGCGGTGATGCGAGAGCGGCCCGTGGGGCGCGGCTATGTCCGCCTGCGGCGCACCGGCGATCACCCCTGGCCCGGCGCCTGCGCAGAGGAGGCGGCGGCCCACGAGTTCCACTATTCGGCGGTGGAAGGGCTGCCGGCGGATACCCGGTTCGCGTTCGAGGTGGTGCGCGGTCATGGGGTGGACGGGCGGCGCGACGGCATCGTACACAAGAACCTGTTGGCGAATTACACCCACTTGCGTAACGTAGGCGGGTATCGCTGGGTGGAGCGGTTTCTCGGGCGCATTCGGGCGGTGAAGTCCGGCGCCGCCGCGCCCATCTGAACCGCTTTGACCTTGACAACGAGACACAGAGGGCGATTATGTTCGAATTGACCGATGCAGCGGCGGAGCAAGTGAAGACGGCGGCCAAAGAGGGCGGCGCCGAGGGCTTGGCGTTGCGCCTGGCGGCCCAGCGCCAGGCCGATGGCTCCATCGACTATGTGATGGGTTTCGACGAAATCAAGCCGGAGGATATTCGGGTGGAGTGCAAGGGCGTGGAGATCGCCGTCGCCCCTGAATATGCGCCGTTGCTGAATGAGGCGTCCATGGATTATGTGGAATTGGAGGCCGGGAAGTTCCGCTTCATCTTTTTGAACCCGAACGACGATACCTATATCCCGCCGGAAGAAAAGCGCTGAGCGCGGGTCGTCGGCCGGAAGGTCGATGGCCCGCAGCCAAGCGTTTCCGGGCGCCGAAACCGGCGTCAACAGCAATTACAGGACATGGTAAGTGGCAAGACGACCCAAGAATAGAACCAATCCCCGCGCAGCGGACCCCTACCGCGAGCGCGAAGCCAAGCAGTACGAAAACCCGATCCCCAGCCGCGAGTACATCCTCGGCATCCTGGAAGAGGAGGGCGCGCCGCTGGGGTTCAACGAAATCCTCGACCAGCTCGAACTGGAGGCCGAAGACGAGCGCATCGCGCTGCAACGCCGGCTCAGCGCGATGGAGCGCGACGGCCAGGTGGTGCGCAACCGCCGCGGCAGCTTCTGCCTGGTGAACAAGAAGGACTTGGTGGCGGGTCGCATCATCGCCCACCCCGACGGTTTCGGATTCCTGAAACCGGACGAGGACGGCAATGACCTGTTCATGGCCCCCAAGCAGATGCGCATGGTGATGCACGGCGACCGCGCGGTGGCGCGCATCACCGGCGTGGATCGGCGCGGTCGGCGCGAAGGCGCCATCGTCGAGGTGCTGGAGCGGGCCAACCGCACCCTGGTGGGCCATCTCTATATCGAATCCGGAGTCGGCTTCCTGGTGCCGGACAACAAACGCCTCACCCAGGAGCTGGTCATCCCCGAGAGCGCCTTTGGCGGCGCCAAGCCGGGGCAGATCGTGGTGGCCGAAATCGTCGAGCAGCCGACCCGCCGCACCCAGGCGGTGGGTAAGGTGATCGAGGTGCTGGGCGACCAAATGGCCCCCGGCATGGAGGTGGATATCGCGGTGCGCTCCTTCGACCTGCCCCAGGAGTGGCCGCAAGCGGTGCTGGATGAGGTGGCCGGGCTCGCCCCCGAGGTGGAAGAGTCGCAAAAGGCCGGCCGCAAGGACCTGCGCAAACTGCCGCTGGTGACCATCGACGGCGCCGACGCCAAGGACTTCGACGACGCCGTGTACTGCGAACCCACGCCCAAGGGCTGGAAGCTCTATGTCGCGATCGCCGATGTCTCGGCCTATGTGCGACCGGGCACGGCCTTGGATCAGGAGGGCTGGAAGCGGGGCAATTCGGTGTATTTCCCGGATCGGGTGATCCCGATGCTGCCGGAGATTTTGTCCAATGGGCTGTGCTCGCTCAACCCCAAGGTGGATCGCCTGTGCATGGTGGCCGAGGTCTATGTGACCGCCGAAGGCAAGGTGATGCGCTCGCGCTTTTTCGAGGGCGTGATGCACTCGCATGCCCGCCTGACCTATGAAAAGGCGGCGGCCATCGTGGTGGAGCAAGATCCGGCGTTGCGCCAGGAGTACGCCGAGGTGGTGGCCCCGTTGGAGGAGCTGTATCGGCTGTTCAAGGCCCTGCAAAAGGGACGGGCGGAGCGCGGCGCCATCGATTTCGATACCACCGAAACCGTGATCCGCTTTAACGCGGACAAAAAGGTGGACCGCATTGAGCCGGTGCAGCGCAACGACGCCCATCGCTTGATCGAAGAGTGCATGCTGGCGGCCAACGTCGCCGCGGCCCGCACCCTGTTGCGCAAAAAGACGCCGGCCCTGTACCGCATTCACGAAGGCCCGCAGGAGGAGCGCCTGGACTCCTTGCGCCAGTTTCTCGGCGAAGTGGGCCTATCGCTGCCGGGCAGCAAGAAGCCCAAGGCGGAAGACTACGCCAAACTGCTGGAGCAGATTAAGGGGCGCCCGGATTTCCATCTGATCCAAACCGTGATGCTGCGATCCCTGTCCCAGGCGGTGTATAGCTCCAAGAACGTCGGCCATTTCGGTCTCTCGTTCCCGGCCTACACCCACTTCACCTCGCCGATTCGTCGCTATCCGGATTTGGTCGTGCATCGGGCGTTGAAATACCAACTCACCGGCGGCGAACCCGAAGGTTTCGAGTATTCGCCGAGTCAGCTGCAGACCATCGGCGAGCACTGCTCCGCCACCGAGCGCCGCGCCGACGAGGCCACCCGCGACGTGGAAGACTGGCTGAAGTGCGAGTTCATGATGGACAAGGTCGGCGAGGAATTCGACGGCATCATCTCCAGCGTCAACTCCTTCGGCCTGTTCGTGGAACTGCAAGGCATCTACATCGACGGCCTGGTGCATATCTCCGCGCTGGATAACGACTATTACCACTTCGAGCCGGTGGGGCATCGCCTCTCCGGCGAGCGCAGCGGCACGGTTTACCGCTTGGGCGACCCGTTGCGGGTCAAGGTGGCCGCGGTGAACCTGGATGACCGCAAGATCGATTTCGTGCTCGCCGAAAGCGGCGAAGGCCAACAGCGGCCGGCCAAGAAACGCGGCGCGCGCCGCTCTCGCAAGCCAAAGACATGAGCGAACGCCAACTGGTGATGGGCCTGCACAGCGTGCGCACGGCCCTGAAGCACGGCAAGGACAAGGTGTACGAATTGCTGACGGACCGCCAGCGGCGGGACCGCAAGCTGCAAGAAATCATCGACCAGGCGCGTAGCGCCGGCGTGCGCGTGCGGCGGGTGGAGCGCGAAGAGCTTGACCGGCTGGCGGAGGGCGGCAACCATCAAGGCGCGGCGGCCTGGATCGAAGGCGCGGCGGCGCGCAACGAGGCGCAACTGGCGGCCCTGCTCGACGCCCTGGGGCACCCCCCGCTGCTGCTGATCCTGGACCAGGTGCAGGACCCGCATAACCTCGGGGCCTGTTTGCGCAGCGCCGACGGCGCCGGCGCGGACGCGGTGATCGTCCCCAAGGACCGCGCCGCCGGACTCACCCCGGTGGCCTGCAAGGTGGCCAGCGGGGCCGCCGAATCCGTCCCCTTCTTCCAGGTCACCAACCTGGCCCGCACCCTTAAGGGCTTGGCCCGGCGAGGCGTGTTTCTGATCGGCGCCGCCGGCGAGGCCGAACAGTCCCTCTACGACACCGACCTCACCGGCCCCATCGCATTGGTGCTCGGGGCCGAAGAAAAAGGCCTGCGACGGCTCACCCGCGAGGCCTGCGATCAGCTCGCGGCCCTGCCCATGCGCGGCGTGGCGGAAAGCCTCAACGTCTCGGTCAGCGCCGGAATCTTGTTATTCGAGGCGGTGCGCCAACGGCGGCTTTCGGGGTGACCTTGCTTCTCTTGCAGGCGCGGATTTAAACCGGGATTAGAAAAGGCCTTTCATCGATGCAGCAAGAACGCGAACACTACTTGCAAAGTCTCGCCAAGCAGGTCAACACCATCCAGGAGAACTGGGCCAAACTGGTGTATTTCAATTGGATTCCGGATATTTGCGCGATGACCTACCGCACCGCGCGAAACATCCAAAGCACCAGCAATTCCTTTAGCGACACCGAACTGGCCGAGGCCGCCGAGAGCCTCGAATTGATGCTCAAAGACCTGCTCACCCATGGCGCGCTGCCCACGGTGGAACAGCGGGAGGAAATCGGCAACCGGGTGCAGCTGCTGCAATGGCGCCTGGAGCGCATGACCAAGGGGCCGGAAAACGCCCGCAACCCGCTAAAACTCCAGCCCGAACCCGAGTCCAGGCGGCGTGAAAGCCAGCCCGTGGTCTACCTGCTGGGCGAAGACCCGCTAGAGATGGGCTACATCACCCACCAAATCGAGCGCCATGGCTACAAGGTGGTGCGGTTCGAGGCCTTGGACCTGCTGGAGGTGAGCTTCGAGGTGGACCCGCCGGCGGCCATCGTGGCCGACCTGAGCTTCTCCGAGGGCAGCCTGGCCAACGTCACCGGGGTGGCCAAGCTCAAGAAGCGAAAGCGCCCGGTGCCGATTGTGTTCATCTCCGCCCGCCTCGACATCTCCGCCCGCCTCATCGCCAGCCGCTCCGGCGGCGACGCCTACCTAATGAAACCGCTGGATGTCGCGTCGCTGGTCGGGCGTCTGGACGAGCTGATCACGCCGCTGAAGGACAACCCCTACCGGGTGTTGGTGGTGGACGACGACCCCGAGGACGCGGGCTTTCACAGCGGCGTGCTCAAGGCGCATGGGTTCAAGACCCGGGTGATTACCAACGCCTTCGACATTATGGGTGAAATGATCGAATTCGAGCCCGACCTGGTGCTGCTCGCTCTGAATATGCCCCAATGCAGCGGTATGGAGCTGGTGGGGCTGCTGCGCCAGGAAGAGGCCTTCGCCAACATTCCGGTGGTGTTTCTGTCGCGTGAAAACTCGCGCGAGGTGCAAATCGAGGGATTGAGGCTGGGGGCCGATGACTTTCTGTCCAAGCCGGTGCAGGAAGATTGGCTGGTGGCAGTGGTCAGCGGCCGCATTCGCCGCAGTCGCAGCCTGGGCTGGCGCATGCGCTACCTGGAGCGGCGCGACTCGGTCACCGGCTTTTACAACCGCGACTACTTCATGCGCCGGGTGACCCGAATGATGCGTGCGCCGCCCGAGGGGCGCATTGGCTTCCTGTTCCTGCGCCTGGATCGCTTCGCCGAACTGCGTCAGCGCCTCGGGGTCATGACCACCGACCGCCTGCTGTCCGACGTGGGGCGCACCCTGCTCAGCGGACTGGCGGCCGACGACCTAGTGTCGCGCTTCTCCGATCACGGCTTCGGATTCTGCCTGGTGCGTCCGCATTGGCAGGACATCGTCGCCGTGGCCGAGGCCCTGGTGCGCGAGGTGGCGGGCTATGCTTTACCCGCGGCGGCCGGCGGATTTCGCTTCACCGCCAGCATCGGCGTCGGGCTCTGCGAGTCGCAGCAAGCGGCGGCCCTGGTCACCGAAGTGATCGAGGCCGCGGACCTGGCCACCCGGCAGGGCGGCGACCGGCTCCAACTGCATGCCGGGCTTTATATCCTCACCGAAAACACCCAGCAGCAAGAGAGCTATCTCCAGCAACTGCTGGAAAACGCCAACGCCGGGCGCATCTTCCTGCTCTATCAGCCCATCCTGGCGTTGCAAAAAGACGGCCTCGAACGCTACGAAACCCTGCTGCGCATCACCAATCGCGCTGGCGAAGACCTGCCCATCGGCAACCTGGTGCGCGCCGCAGAGCGGGCGGGCGTAATGGGCCGGGTGGATCGCGCCGTGTTCCGCCAGGCGCTGGCCGCGGCCCAAGTGCGGCTCAAGAGCGGGCGCCTGTCCACCCTATTCGTCAAGGTGTCGGCGGCCTCGTTGGATGTGGCCGTGCTCACCGAAACCGTGCAATCCAACCTGGAGCAACTCGAACTCCCCGGCGAAACCGTGGTGCTGATGCTGCCCACCGCCGGCGTGTTGCGCTACCTGGAAGAAGTGAAAAAAATCCCGCCGGCGCTGCACGCCCTCGGCTGCGGCATCGGCCTGGAGTACTTCGGCGAAAAGGTCACCGACCTCCAGCTCTTGGACCAAATCAGCGTGGACTTCATCAAATTCCACCCGCGAGTGATTAAATCCCTGGTCAATGACGAATCGCAAATGGCCCGCCTGCGCTTCATGGCCTGGGAGGCCCGCAACCGGGGCGTGCAGAGCATCGCCAGCTTCGTCGAAGACGCCGAGACCCTGGCGCGGGTGAGCCAAGTGAACCCCGACTTCATCCAGGGAAACTTCGTGCAAGGGGCCGACCGCGATATGGCCTTCGACTTTTTGGCCGAAGTCGCGGGCTAGGACGACAGCGCCTCAATAGCGGAAACCACCGTGGGAGCGGATTGCATCCGCGATGACACGGCCCCTGGTCCGGGGCCAACGCCTCGGACAAGCCGCCAAAGAGCGTAGGATGGGCAAAGGCGCTCCCCCGGTCATTGGCTTTGGTCGCGATCTATCAGCGCCGTGCCCATCAAGGCGCCTCCTGATGGGCGCGGCGCTGAAGGATTGGCGGATCTTTGAGGTTATCTTGGAATGTGAGGACCGACTGCGGAAATGCCCTTTTGGTCAGATGTGGCGTCCATTTGCGTTGGTTTCTGTTGCGCGGGCGCGGGCGAGGCCGTCTCAGGGCGGGGGATTGCGCGGCCCGAAGGCTGCCGCCCGCTTCCCATCTGTCGAAAAGTGTTCTACCGTTAGCCGATCTCCGCGCCCGCCGGTGCGGTTGGTTTCTTCTGGAGGGTATGAGTATGCAGCGAATCATTACAAAACCGATTTTCGGGGCCTTATTCGGGGCTTGCCTTGGGGTTTCCTGGGTTTCCGTGCAGGCGGAGACGGTGAATTGCACCGCGGTCACGGCGTTGCCTGCGGTGATCGATGCCCAAGGGGTGTATTGCCTCACCGCGCACTTGGCGACCGATGCGGAATCGGGTCGGGCGATTGAGATTACGGCCAATAATGTGAGTCTCGATCTCAATGGCTGGAAGGTGGGGGGCATGGCCGCGGGTACGGACACCAGCGCGGTGGGCGTATATAGCGAGGCGAACAACGTAACCGTAAAAAATGGCATCGTGCGGGGTTTTTACCAGGGCGTGGTGCTCAGTGGGCGGGGTGCTGTGGTGCGCGACATGCTGGTGGATCAGAACACCTCGGAGGGGATTCGGGTGGAAGGGCAGGGGGCCTTGGTGGAGCGCAATCAGGTGGTGGATATCGGCGGCTCGGTCAATGCGGGCGATACCAATGCCTACGGCATCTTCGTGGGCGGTTCGGAGAGCCTGGTGCGCGAGAATATGGTTTCCGGCCTGACCGCGGTAGGCAATGGTTATGAATGGGGGATTTACCTTGCCGGCGGGGCGATGAACAGCACGGTGCGGGATAACGTGGTGAGTGACGGGGCCATGCCGGAGGGCGCCGGGTACTCGGCCGGCGTGCGTGCGGGCATGACCGAAAATGTCGCCATGGTGGGCAATGTGGTGAGTAATATGGAGTACGGGCTCTATTACTACGGCGTTTCGAGCGGGGTCTATTCGGGCAATACGGCGGTGAATTGTTTGTCGCCCTTCTTCGGCGGCACCGCCGGCGCCGGCAATGCACCCTGAGGCGGCGCCCGCCGGGGCGCTTGCGGCGTCGGTATTGGCGCGGATTCGGGTCGTGCTCATTGGCACGACGCATCCGGGGAATATCGGGGCCGCGGCGCGGGCGATGAAGAATATGGGCCTGAGCCGGCTGTATTTAGTGTCGCCCAAGATCTACCCGAGCGCCGAGGCCACGGCCCGGGCCTCGGGGGCGCATGATGTATTGGCCGCGGCGCAGGAGGTCGATTCATTAGACCAGGCGCTGGCAGGCTGTGTGCTGACGGCGGGGACCAGCGCCCGCTTGCGCGCGGTGAAATGGCCCCAACTGACGCCGCGGGACTGCGCCGCCGAGTTGCTGGAACAGGCGGCGGGGGGCGACGTGGCGCTGTTGTTCGGGCGCGAGCACAGCGGCCTCAGCAACCAGGAGTTGGATCGCTGCCAGATTTTGGTGAATATCCCCGCCAATCCCGAGTATGCCTCCCTCAATCTGTCGCAGGCGGTGCAGGTGCTGGGCTACGAGTTGTACTCGCGGTTTTTGACGCTGGAGGGGGGCCTGATCGCGCCTCAGCACCAGGCGGCCCCGGCGGAGGCGCTGGAGGGCTTCTTCGGGCACCTGGAGCAGGCCATCTTGGACATCGGGTTCGCCGATCCCAAGCAGTCGTCGCGGCTGATGCGGCGGCTGCGGCGGTTGTTTCACCGCGCGCGCCCGGATCAGGACGACATCAACACCCTGCGCGGGATCCTCAGCGCAGCCCAGGGACGGAAGTCGATGCGCAAGTGAATAAAAGCTTGAAGCTTGAAACCGAACACCGGCTTCTCGCCGCTGCGGTCGCCTTGGTTCGGTGTTGGATTTTACATCGCCCGGCTTGCGGCCATCATCGCGGATGCAATCCGCACCCACAGGCTGCGCTCAGTCTTTCCGCGAGCGCCTTGCAAGCCAGGCCCGATATTACCACTGTATAACGCAAAGGAAAGCCAACGGGCGTCGAGGCTTTAGCCGGGCCGAACGAAGCCCCAAGCCGCCCTCGGGGACGAGCGGACCTTTGGCGGATCTCTGCGGCGATCACCTGGTCCGCCTGAACCAGGAAACGATGGAAACTGGGATCCGTGAGGAAAGCATGGCACACTGGAGCGGTCTCTCTGTTGTACTTTTGGTCGAGAACACAGGAGACCGCCCCTTCGGACAATGGTCAAGTTGTTCGAGGGGGTGTTTTTTTGTCCATCATGGATTGTGGACGAGGCGGGCTGGATTCCCGGCTTATAATTTGGCTACGCACAGGAGCGGCGGACAGGCATCCCCGTCCTGGAGCGCTGGGACGATTAAACAAGAATTTCGCCGCGCCCTCTGCGGTCCTCTGCGCCCACTGCGTTCCTAAATGGCGTATTTGTGCGCAGCCGTACTAGAGCGGAGCCCTCAGGCCCGGCTAAGGCCTCAACCCCCTTGAAACGAGCCGTTGGCGGCCGCCGTCGAGAAGGCGCGCAGGCGTTGAGATACATCTTCGGCCCTGCGGGCCGGATTCGCGGCCGCCAAAGCGTTTGATTCCGCTTGATTTTTGCGGCCGCTCAAAGGACAATGCCGCGGCTAAGGGGCTGTCTAAGAGTGGGATCCGTAGCGAGGGGATGCCATTTTTAGGCCGATTTATGGTTCATTTGAGGCGAATAGCGGGGACTATTTAACGAAAATGAACGGAAAATTTGACCAAAAGGGCATTCCCGCAGTCGATTCTCCCATTCTCAGACAGCCTCTAAGACGCTGCCCGGCCGTAGGCCTCTGGCGCCGCGGATTGAAACCCTCAACCTAGTTAAACGACAACAAAAGGAGCACTTCATGCGACTGATTCTATTGGGCGCCCCGGGCGCTGGCAAAGGCACTGTGGCCAAGATGCTGACCGAGATCGACGGTTCTGTGCAGATTTCCACCGGCGACATCCTGCGTGGCGCGGTGAAAGACGGCACCGAGCTGGGCAAGCAGGCCGAGGCCTTTATGAAGGCTGGCGACCTGGTGCCCGATGAGCTGATCATGGGCATCATGGGCGAGCGTTTGAAGGAAAAGGACTGTGAGCCGGGCTTTCTGCTCGACGGCTTCCCGCGCACCATCCCCCAGGCCGAGGCCCTGAAGACCCTGCTGGCCGACCTGGGCCTGGCGCTGGACGGCGTGGTGAATCTGAACGTGCCGCGTGACGTGATCCTGGACCGCCTGACCACCCGTCGCACCTGCACCGACTGCGGCGCGATCTACAACGTAAAGAGCAACCCGCCGAAGGAAGAGGGCCAGTGCGACAAGTGCGGCGGCCCCGTGGTGCAGCGTGACGATGAGACCGAAGAGGCCATCTCCAAGCGTCTGGACGTGTATAACGAAAAAACCGCCCCGCTGGCCGGTTTTTACCAAAACGAAGGCATGCTGTGGGACATCGAGGCCACCTCTTCCGGCGTGGTGGTGAACACCATTAAGGAAAAGCTGGGCCTGTAATCCCGGGTCCTCGCCCGCGGGTCGAGGCCGAAGGGGCGATGCGCCCCTTCGGCCTTTTTTTTGACCTTTTTTCCGGTGCTTGTGCGCGCCTGCACTCGGCCGCTCGGGATCACCGAGGGCGTGAGCGAAAGACCTTTTTTTAGGCAAGGGTTGATTTTCCGGGGCGGAACTCGGTAAGCTCTGTGTCACATCCGAACCGGGGGAAGACCGATGACCGAGCGACGCTTCAAGCTGCGCAAGAGCTGCCGCTACGTCGAGCCGCACAACACGCCCGAAGGCCTGCAAGTGGAGGTCTGGGAGGAGGCGGGCTGGAGGCCCTTCGAGCTGGGGTGGGACTCCCCCGGGTTTTTAGTCTTCATCTACGGCCTGTTTATCTGCCAGCACACCTATATGCGGGTGAATTGCGCGGAGCGCGGCATCGGCCTGGAGTCGGCCAGCGGCGAGCTGGAGGTGGTGACTACGGCGGGCTGGGACATCCAGCGCATCGCCGTGCATTTCGACGCCAAGGCGGCCAGCGGCGAGGCGGGGGTGGACGATATCCAGTACATCACCGGCCGTATGGGGCGCTGTCCGGCATCCCGTAATCTCAAGTCCGTCGCGGATGCCGAGACCACACTCAAGTTTGTCTGAGGTTGCGCCGGGTGCGCGCCCGGCCATGATCATAATGTTCATTCAGCTGATTACCGAAAACCTGTTCACCCGGAGCCAATTGGAAGGGGCTTGGCGCAACGCCGGGGCCGACGTGGGCGTGGAGGGACCCGACGGCGGGCCGAGCCTGATCGTGATCGATCTCACCCTGCCGGACGCGGTGGACAACATCCGCAGCCTGCGCCAGCGCTATCCGGGGGTGGAGATCCTCGCCTTCGCCCCGCATTTGGACGGCGAATCCTTCAAGCAGGCCCGGGCCGCGGGGACCACGTCCGGCGTGGCCCGGACCCAGGTGCGCGACCGGGTGTTGGCGCAGATTTCGAATTCCAGCGCCCGTTAAAAGGCTGTACTCGTACAGCAGCGCCTGAGTATCGGAAACAACCCAGGCGCCCTTCGAACGCAGAGCGCGCGGAGAACCGCGGAGGGCGCAGAGGGGGTGGTTGGTTCCGCGGGTCCCCAAGCCCCGGCTTGGGGACCGGCGTCATAACGGAAACCACCGTGGGAGCGGATTGCATCCGCGATGACGGCCCCTGGTCCGGCGCCAACGCCTGGGACAAGCCGCTAAAGCGGCTGATCGCGGTTGCAAACCGCTCCCACCAGCAAGCAAAACCTCCTCTGCGCCCTCTGCGTTCCAAAAGGCGTTGTTTCCGTTATGTGTGCGCAGGCATATTAACGGGTTCGTTTCATATCGGAGCAGTCGGCGGCGTTGGCATGGATGTCGATCTCCCAATGGGTGCCGGGGTCGATGCGCTCCCATTCGGAAAAAGGCAGGTCGCAGCGGTAGGTCTGGGCGTCTTCCGGGGCGTGAAACACCACCGTGTAACGCTCGCTCCGGGGGCCTTCCCGCTCGCAGCCGAGGCATTCGCCCTGGGGGTCCAATCGGGTCTCGGGCCAATGGGGTTCGCGGTCGGCGCCGCGGGCCTCGGCGGTGCGTTCGGGGCCCCAGTCGTTGATCTTAAAGTCGCACATCTGCGCATACACGGGCTCTTCGCGGTAGCGGGTCTTGCATTGCATCCCGCTCGGCTTGGCGCTGTCGCCGGGCAGTTCCAGGTAGCACTTTTGGGCCATTACCGGCTCTTTACGGTATTCCGGGGTGCAGGCTTGTTGTTCGCGAAAGGTGCCATCGCCTTGGTCGATGCGCTCGGTGATGCATTTCTCGCCGGTTTTCACTTGATTGTGGCTGCGCTCTTCGGCGACTTGCCGGATTTCGTTCGGGTTCACCATTAGGGTGGCCGGCAGCTCGTCGCACCAAGCCTCGCAGGCATGGCTTTGGGGAACCTTGCGGCGCTCCTTTTCTTGGCGTTTGCGGCTGACCTCGGTGGCGCCGCTGGGCAGGCTGTCGCACCAGACTTGGCGCGATTGGGGGCCGAAGCTTTGCACCTCAATAGTGCGTTCCCATTCGAGCCCGGCGGCCTCGACGCCGACGGTTTTGCCGCCGAGTAGGAAGTAGCCGATGCCGATGCCGGCGGCGACCGTGGCGCCGATGCCTGCCTTGCCCGCCCAGCCGGTGTTGTTTTCGCCGGCCTGCGGGGGCTTGGGTTGGCCGGCCGGCGATGCGGCTGCGGCTGCGGCGGATAGCGGGGCGCCGCAACGGTGGCAGAAATCGGCGTTGGCGCCGTTCATGGCCTCGCAGCGCGGGCAGGGCAGGTCGTTGCCGAAATAAAAATGCTGTTCCACCGCGACCTTGTCCGCTTCCTCGGGGAAGTAGCGTTTTTCGGGGTCTTGCTCGGCCCCGCAGTGGGGGCAGAAGCGGTGGCTGTGCGCGAGCAGCTTGGAGGCCCCGCAATGCGCGCAGTCCCAGAGCATTTCATAGGCGCCGAGGTCGCGGCTTTCGGCGGGGGCGGAGTCGTCGTGGGTGGAGTCGGTCATCGGTGGTCTCCGGTGAGACATAAACCAAGAAGAAATAATAAAGTGAGGGGCTGCGTGTGCGGCTCAGCCGGCACCGGTTTCGAATAGCGAGATGCGGCCGTGGATGATGTCGTTCCAGTATTGGTAGTCGGTGTAGTCGGCCTCATGGATCAGGATGCCGGCCTCGTAGTCGTGCGGGCCTTTTTGCTCGCACCAACGCACCTCGCCGGTGAGTAGAAAGCGTTTATGGTGATCTTCGAGTTCCACCACCAGATCGAACAGGTGATCCGCGGGCACGGGCTCGGGAAAATGCACCCGCAGGCCTTTCGGCGAGATGTCCACGGTATGGGTGGTGACGACATGCCCGGAATCCAGGCCTGCGACGCCCGGCAAGGTGAGTTGCAGCGAAATCGATTCGTTGCTGAATAGACGGGGTTTTGAACGGCGGTTGTCGTCTTGCATGGATTGAAAGCACCCGTGAGTTAGGGGTTAGTCGGGCTGGGTGTGACGAATCCATCGCAGGTCGTCCAGACGCTTGTCCTCTGCCGCGCCATAGTCGAGTATAGTCGCGTAGCCTGAGATAATGTTCTCCGCGAGTTGTTCGGGGAGTTGCTCGGACAGTTTGCGCCCGTTACGGTCGGTGAACACCAGCTTGCCGGTGCGCTTGAGCTTGAGCCCCAGCGAGACCACCTGGGTGTTGCTGTCGTCGTCGAGCAGTTCCAGCATGCCGCCGGGCTGCAGCTTGTTGACCTCGCCGAGGGCCTGGTCCAAGGCCGCTTGCCGCGCTTGGCGCTCTTCTTCGGCCTTCTTTTCGGCCGCGCGCTGGGCCTCGTCCTCGCGGCGGCGGGTCTCGGCCTCGAGGATGCGCTTCAGTTCCTGCTCCTTGGCGATTTTGCGTTCTTCCGCGGCGCGCTTCTGGCGGCGGGCTGTTTCCTTTTCGTGCCGAATTTCCTTTTCCTTGCGCTCAAGTTCCTTGCCGATGGCCTGCATGTAGCTTTCGAGCATGGCCAGCGCCTGGGTCAACAGCGGCTCGAATACCGGCTGCATGTCGATGGGGGTGATGGTCTTCTTGCGCAGGCCGTCGGTGAAGGTGTCGAAGTCGTAACGGGTGCTCAGTACGCCGGCATAGTTGGAAAACAGCAGGTAGCCGTGGTCGGTGTTGATCTCGATCAGCTTGGCGCGTATGGCGAGGCCTTGGCGCTTGATTCGGAACCAGGTTCCGGGCTGGGTGTCGATGATCTCCTGCGGCGGTTTGATGACATAGTCCTTGGCGCTTTCGGCGTCGCCCTTGGGAAAGGCGACCATTTTGATCAGCCGCGGGTCCGGCTCCTTGCCGCGGATGACGGCGAGGTGAATATGCCCTAGGGCGTTGAAGAACTTGTCCGTGGGGATGTTGTGAAAGATGCTGTCCGAGCCCTGCCGCAGGCGGTTCAGGGACTGCGGGAGCTGATCGCGCATGCGGCGCTTGAGTTCCGCCTCGTCGCGGGTGACCACGCTCCAAATGAGTTGGTACATGTCGCGAATGCCCTGGCGCCAGGCGTCGCTGTCCACCCCTTGGCGCAGGAAGGTGACGTACAGGTACTTGCTCCAGACTTGGTGCAGAAAGTCCACCACGAAGGCCGGCACCTTCTTGCCCGAGACGGCCCTGGAGATCACCTGTTGCACATTGGCCCGCACGTCGTTAGAGGCGCGTTTGTTTTGCTCCTGCTCGATAAAGGCGCTTTCGAGTCGGCCCAAGCGTTTTTCATGCTCCTGCAATACGGCGGCGAAGTCCTGGCGGGCCTCGGCGAAGGCCTCGCGCGGGGGGCGCTGGTTGGCCACCGATTGCAAGGTGGTGGCCTCCATGGCCTCCAGGATGTCCATGGCCTTCGGGGCGGAGCCTTCGTCGAAGCCCTTGGCCACGCGCAAGCTGTACTCGAAGAAGTCGCGCACCGGATGCGTTGGGGCCGCTAGGTCGGCCGGCTCGCGCAGCAGACTGCGGGCGATGCCGAATTGTTGGGTTTGCAGCGCGAGGTAGGCGGCGGCGTGCAGGTGCTGGGTCTGTTCCACCAGGTTGAACAGGAATTCGGTCAGCTTGAGCTGGCAGATGTGGTGCAGCGAGAGGGCGCGTTCCTCGGTTTGGTTGGCGCTGTCTTCCAGTGCCTGGTTTAGGGTCAGCAACGGGTTCAGGCGCACGAAATCCGGGGTCTTGCCGCTGCTCCGGGAGGCCTGGTGGCGCTCGGCTATGCCGATCAGCATGTCCCGAATCTCGGCCGACGCTAAATTCTTGGCGTCCGAAGGAAACACCTTTTCCGACAAGCCTTCAAGCTCAGCGGCTTGGGCGAGGAGGCGTTCGAGCTTATTGAAGACGTCGTCGGACATGGGCTATGGCGATCCAGCCTGGCTGCGCGCGGAGATAAGGAGGAAACAGGCGCTATTGTAGCGCGTTTGCCCCGGTCTGCGAAAACCGTCTGTGCCGTGTGGCGGTGTTTTTTTCGCCTTGGCGCGGGTGTGCTTGGCCGCTGACCGCAAACCAGCTCCGCGCGCCCTATGCTGCGCCGCGTCCTCGGCGTTGCCGGCGTGCCGGATCGGGCGTTTTCAGCCATTCTGCTGCCAGGCGTTTGGACCGCAGGCCGAATGGTCTTGGGCGCTGGAGCGGGCCCGCCCCCGCGTCGTCGGAAATCCAATTGTCGGTTTTGTTACAGGCCGGGGTTTTGGGGCGAAAGACGCCGCCGGCTTTCCCCATGCAGGCGCGCCGGAATGCTTTTTAAACAAGACCTTAGGCCGGCCCTTCAGAAACGGCACGTTCCCTGCTTTGGTGTGCCCCAGAGAAATCCGTATTCGTTTCCGGAGGCAGGCCATGCAAGAAAAAGACATCGCGAACACAGCCGGCGGCGGCTGTTCCCAAGGGAGCTGCGGCAGCAACGCCGAGCAAATGAGCCACCTGCCCGACGCGGTGCGGGAAAAGGTCTTCAATCATCCCTGTTATTCCGAGGAGGCGCACCACCACTATGCCCGCATGCATGTGGCGGTGGCCCCGGCCTGCAATATCCAGTGCCACTACTGCAACCGCAAGTACGACTGCGCCAACGAGTCCCGCCCCGGCGTGGTGTCCGAGCTGCTAACCCCCGAGCAGGCGGAGAAAAAGGTGCTGGCGGTGGCCGCCAACATCCCGCAAATGACCGTGCTCGGCGTGGCCGGCCCGGGCGATCCGCTGGCCAACCCCGAACGCACCCTGGCCACCTTCCGCGGCCTGGCCGAAAAGGCCCCGGACATTAAGCTCTGCCTCTCCACCAACGGCCTGGCGCTGCCGGACCATGTGGACGAAATCGCCGCGCTGAACGTGGACCATGTCACCATCACCATTAACTGCGTGGACCCGGAGGTGGGGGCCAAAATCTACCCCTGGATCTTTTGGAACAACCGCCGGGTGCGCGGGGTGAAGGCCGCGCAAATCCTGATCGAGCGGCAGCAAAAGGGGCTGGAGATGCTGGTGGAGCGGGGCGTGCTGGTAAAGGTGAACTCGGTCATGATCCCCGGCGTGAATGACGAGCACCTAAAAGAGGTCAGCCGCATCGTCAAGGCCAAGGGGGCCTTTCTACACAACGTCATGCCGCTGATCGCCGAGCCCGAGCACGGCACCTTTTACGGCGTCATGGGCCAGCGCAGCCCGAGCCAGGCCGAGCTGCAGGCGCTGCAAGACGAGTGCGCCGGCGACATGAACATGATGCGCCACTGCCGCCAGTGCCGGGCCGATGCGGTAGGCCTGTTGGGCGAGGACCGCGGCGACGAGTTCACCCTGGACAAAATCGACCAAATGGAGATCGACTACGCGGCCGCCATGGCCAAGCGCAAGGCGGTCCACCAGGCCATTGAGGCCGATCGCGACGCCCAGCGCGCGGCCAAGGCCCGGGCCGCGGCCGGCGAGACCCTAGTCCCGATTACCGCGCTCAAGCGCAGCGCCCCCAAACCGGCCGTCGCCGAGCAGACCCGCCCGGTGCTAATGGCCGTGGCCACCGCCGGTCAGGGCGTGGTGAACCAGCACTTCGGCCACGCCAAGGAGTTCCTGGTGTACGAGGCCTCGCCCGCGGGTGTGCGCTTTATCGGCGTGCGCAAGGCGGATAACTACTGCGAGGGCGGCGACACCTGCGGCGACGGCGAGACTAAATGGGACGACATTCTCAAGGCCCTGGCGGGCTGCGAGGTGATGCTCTGTTCGCGCATCGGCATCGGCCCCTGGGAGACCCTGGAACAGCACGGCATCCGGCCCGATAACGAACACGCTATGGAGCCCATTGAAGACGCAGTGGCCGCCGTTTACCGCGAGATGCAGCAGCGCGGCAAGCTCGACGACCCCGCCCATTCCATGCCCGTATCCGCCTGAAGGAGACCCCCATGGCCCTGGAAATTATCGAAACCTGCGTCAACTGCTGGGCCTGCGAGCCCCTGTGCCCGTCCAGCGCCATCTATGAGGCGCGCCCCCACTTCCGCATCGACGCCGCTAAATGCACCGAGTGCGACGGCGACTACGCCGAGGCCCAGTGCGCCGGCATCTGCCCCATCGAGGGAGCCATCCTCGACGCCAAAGGCCTGGCGGTGAACCCGCCGGGGTCTCTCACCGGCATCCCGCCCGAGCGCATGCAGGCGGTGATGGCCGAGATTCGGGCGCGTTGAGCGTGGTGACCTCGGTGGGTTTCTATAACGCACAGGGCGCCAAGAAGGCGCTAAGGGCGCAGAGTTCTTTATGGCTTGCCCTGGGTGGGCTGCATGGTCCTGCGCCGGCATTCAACCCCCTTGGCGTCCTGTGCTCTGCTTTGCGCCCTTTGCGTTATCCCAGTGGCGGCGCCCCGGTCCGGGCCGCCAATGGAGGCCTCCGATGAAACTGACTTTTTACGAAAAGCCCGGCTGTGTCTCGAACACCAAGCAGAAGGCCCTGTTGCGCAGTCAGGGCTTTGCGCTGGAGGTGCGGGACCTGCTGAGCGAGCCCTGGACCGCGCAGCGGTTGCGGGTGTTTTTCGGTGAGCGCCCGGTGGCCGAATGGTTCAACCCTACCGCGCCCAGTATCAAGCGGGCGGAGGTCAACCCCGATGCCCTGAGCGAAGAGCAGGCCCTAGCGGCCATGCTCGAACAGCCGCTGCTGATCCGCCGGCCGCTGATCGCGTGCGAGGCCGGCAGCCTGTGCGGCTTCGAGCCCCATCCGCTGTTGGATCGCATCGGCGTGCGACTGGATGCCGAACAGGACCTGCAGGCCTGCTCCAAGCCAGGCGAGGCGGCCCCGGTCTGCCTGGCCCCGAAGGTGATGCCGTGAACTCGCGCGACGATCTCACCACTCCCGGCAAGGCCGTGGAAGTGGCCCCGGGGGTGCATTGGATCGGGGCCATGGATCCTGATTTGCGCACCTTCGACATCATCCTCAAGACCGCCAATGGCACCACCTACAACAGCTATTTGGTGCGCGGCGACGACGGCGTGGCGGTCATTGACACCGTAAAGGCCGGGTTTCAAGGGGAGTTCTTCGCCCGCCTCGAATCCGTGGCCGATTACAGCGAAATTCGCACCATCGTGCTCAATCACCTGGAGCCGGATCACAGTGGGGCCCTGCCCGAGCTGATGCGGCGCGCGCCCCAGGCCAGCCTGTATATCTCCAAGCGCGCCACCTCCATGCTCAAGGCCCTGTTAAAGCCGAACCAGGGCGGCTTCGAATACCAGCGGGCGGACACCGGCGACCGCATCGAACTCGGCGGTCGCACCTTAAGGTTCCTGCACACCCCCTTCCTGCACTGGCCCGACACCCAATGCACCTACCTGGAGGAGGAAGGGGTCCTGTTCTCCGGCGACATCTTCGGCTGTCACTACTGCGACAGCCGCTTATTTAATGACCGCGCCGGCGATTTTCGCTTCTCCTTCGACTATTACTACGCCCACATCATGCGCCCGTTCAAGTCCCATGTACGGGAGGCCCTGGCGTTAATCGGCCCGTTGAAGCTGAATTTGGTGGCCCCGGCCCATGGCCCGGTGCTGCGCGACCGGCCGCGGCGGTATGTGAACCGCTACCGCGAACTCTCCGCACCTAGCATCGACGCCGAGATGGGCGAGGACGAGCGCTCCTTTCTGATCTTTTACATGAGTTCCTACGGCAACACCGCCCGCATGGCCGAGTCGGTGGCCGACGGGGCCGAATCGGTGGCTGGCGTGCGCATCTCCCTTTACGACCTGGAGGGCGGCGAAGTGGAGCCCTTCGCGGACCTGATCGAAGAGGCCGACGCCCTGGCCTTCGGCTCGCCCACCATTAACGGCGACGCGGTCAAGCCGGTGTGGGACCTGCTGTCCTCGCTCACCGTTATCGATCTCCGCGGCAAGGTGGGCGCCGCCTTCGGCTCCTACGGTTGGAGCGGCGAGGCGGTGTCCATGGTGGAGGATCGCCTGCGCGGGCTCAAGCTGCGGGTGCCGGTGCAGGGCAAGCGGATCAAGCTAGTTCCCACCGAAGACGAATTGGAAGAGTGCCGGTCCTTCGGCCGGCAGGTTGCACAGGCGTTGGTCGGCGAGGGCGGTGCGAGCCGAGTGTTCGATATGGCCGATCTCGGTTGATCTTCGTGTGTATTTACTTTGATTGGAGTTAACAAGCCATGGCGAAAGCAAAAGTGACCTTTCAGGATATCGACACCACCGTCAACGTGCCGGCTGGCACCCGGGTGATCGAAATCTCCGAAAAGGTGGGATCCGGAATCATCTACGGCTGCCGTGAAGGCGACTGCGGCACCTGCATGATGCAAGTGGTGGAGGGCTGGAACAACCTCACCGAGCCGTCGGTGCTGGAGGAGAAAATCCTCAAGGAGAACATGGCCGGCCGGCATAACCGCCTGGCCTGCCAGGCTCAGGTGCTGGGCGATATCGCGGTCAAGCCTGCCTGATTTTTATGCGTGCCGCAGAGGCGCAGGGTTTACGCAGGAGATTATCGTGCGGGGGCGAATAGCCCCTAATGCCCCTGTGTTCTCTGTGTCTCAGTGGCAACAACCCCTAAACCCAACAGCAAAGAGGACAGATTCATGGCCTTAATCACCTTCAGCAGTCCCGAGTACAAGGACAAGACCGTGTACGCCGTGGCCGGCAGCCACACCGAGACCATCCTCAAGATCGCCAAGACCAACAAGATCCAGATTAAGTTCGATTGCGAAGACGGCGAGTGCGGCAGTTGCCTGATCCGCGTGAAGAGCGTGGACGACAAAGGCCGTATGGGGTATCACCTCACCGACAAGGAAAAAGAGGTGCTGCGCCAGCTCGGCAAGCTCAGCTCGGAAGACATCGAAAAGCTCTCCGTGGACGACCTGCCCTCCGAGTGGCGTCTGGCCTGCCAGATGATCCCGCGCGACGAGGACATCCTGGTGGAGTACGGTCTGGAGTAATGCCGGACAGGAACCCAACGGCTGAATCGTTTCGCGGATTTCAGTCGGCGGGTTCTTTACGCTTTTGAGGCAGCAATCGTGACGCTACCGATGCAAGACCCGGAATTCCAACGCCAGGCCATCTATGAACGCCTGATGAGCGCGGCCGACGGCGACCGCAATCACGACGCCCTGGCCAAGATGTATGCCTCCTGGTCGCTGGGCGAGGGGGCGCTCCCCGATTGGCTCGGCCTCACACCCGAGGCCTTTCGGACGATGATGGGGTATCATTTCCCCGGCCTGAGATTCGACGACGCCCGCTGCGGCTCGCCGCTGCCCGCCGCGCGCGGCGACGAAATCGCCGATTTGGCGACCTTGGTTCGCGGCGCCCTGGCCGGGGCCGACGTCTCCGAAGGCTGGATCGCGGATATCCTAATCGCCGGCTGCCTAGCCAGCGACCACCTCTGGCAGGACCTCGGGCTTTGGTCCCGTACGGACCTGTCCGCCCTGATGCGGCGCAACTTCCCGCAACTAGCCGCACGCAACGTCAAGGACATGAAGTGGAAAAAGTTTCTGTATAAACAACTGTGCGACGCCGAAGGCATCTACACCTGCCGCGCCCCCTCCTGCGAGCAGTGCGCCGACTACGCCGCCTGCTTCGGGCCGGAGGAGTAAGGCATAACGCAAAGGGCGCAAAGGGCGCAAAGAAGAGCAAACAACGCAAAGGGTTTTGGAGAGCAAAGGTAACGCCCATACCGGTTAATGATCTCGGCAAGCGGGGTTTGAGGCGCCGCATTCCCAACTAGAACCCGGGAGCGAGTCAACGAGTAAGCGCTCCCAACCCTGGCGACTTGAGGATTCACCAAGGATTCAAAAAGCACTTTGCGCCCTGTGCGCCTCCTCTGCGTTCTTCGCGTTATAAAACAGGAGCGGAAAAATCGATACCGAGCTGAAAAACCGCGCCCTCGGGGCCTATCTCGGGCTGGCCGTCGGCGACGCCCTAGGCGCCACGGTGGAGTTCATGACCCCGCGGGAGATCCGCGACCGCTTCGGCGCCCACCGGGAGATTCAGGGCGGCGGCTGGTTGCACCTAAAGAAGGGGCAGATCACCGACGACACCGAGATGAGCCTGGCCCTTGGGGCCAGCATCCTGGACAAGGGGGCCGTAGAGGCCCGGGCCGCGGCCGAGGCCTTCAGCGCCTGGATGCGCACCAAGCCCGCGGACATCGGCCACACCGTGCGCCGCGGCCTGGTGCATTTCCGCCGCACCGGTGAGACCGCCGTGCCGCACAACGAATACAACGCCGGCAACGGGGCCTGCATGCGCACCCTGCCGGTGGCCCTCTTCACCTATGGGCAAGACGAGGCCGCGGTGCGCGCCGCGGTAGTCGCCCAAGCCCATGTCACCCACAACAGCGAACTCGCCGACGCCGGAACCCTCTGCACGGTGCGCATGATCCAACTGGCCCTCTCCGGCGCCCCCAAGGCCGAGCTAAAACGCCTGGCCGACGAGCTGGCCGCCGCCCGCCCCGAATACCGCTACGCAGGAAAGCCCCGCGAAAACCCCTCCGGCTTTATCGCCGAGACCCTGCAAGTGGTGTTTCAGGCCCTGTTCGAGAACGACGGATTCGAAAGCGGACTGATCGAAACCGTCAACCGCGGCGGCGACGCCGACACCACCGGCGCCATTTACGGCATGCTCGGCGGGACCCTGTACGGCGTACAGGCCATCCCCGAGCGCTGGCTCAAAGACCTGGATCACAAGACCAAGGCGGCCTGCGAGGCCCAGGCGCTGGCGTTAATGGCGCTGGCGCAGTAGCCGACGGCCATCTGCGTCCATTCGTGTTTATCTGTGGTTTAAATTGGTGCTTAGTGCTTAGTGCTTAGTGCTTAGCGCTTAGTGCTTAGTGTTTAGTGTTTAGTGTTTAGTGTTTAGGCGAGCGCCAAGCCCGGCCAAAGCCTCAACCTCCAAAACCGTCCCCAACGGAGGTCGAGGCTTTAGCCGGACCAACCTTGGTCATCCTTCCGGCCAATACCCTGTAATGGGTGCGTTATATGGATCGCTTTAGCCTGTAAAATCGAGCGCTTACGTCAGATCGTTCGTCGTGAGCGGCCTAAGGTGGCCGGAACGATGATCAAGGCCGCCGGACCGAACGAAGGGGAGGGCGGATGGGCAAAGACACTCCCCCGTCATTGGCCTTGGTCGCGATCCATCAGCGCCGCGCCCATCACCGGCGCCGGTTAAAGAACCACAGATGGACACGGATAAACACAGATTGGTGTGGAGAGGCAAATATCCTAAACCACAACTACGCCAAGTTTTAGCGCCCCTGATGGGCGCGGCGCTGAAAGGTTGGTGGACCTTTGAGGTTTTGCGGGAGCGCCTTTGCCCATCGGCGTCCATCCGTGTTTATCTGTGGTTCAATTTGGTGCCTAGTGCCTAGTGCCTAGTGCCTAGTGCCTAGTGCCTAGTACAGCTGCGCCTAAGTATCGGAAACAACCCAGGCGCTCTCGGAACGCACAGCCCGAGGACTGTACGCCAGGCGGCTAGGCGGCACTGGAGCGGCGGACAGGCATCCCCGCCCTGGAACGCGCGGCCGATTAAGCAAAAATCCTCCGCGCCCTCTACGGCCCTCGGTACCCTCTGCGTTCCAAAAGGCGTTGTTTCCGTTATTTGTGATTTGTGCGCAGCCGTACTAGTGCTTAGGCGAACGAGGCCCCAACCCCAGCCAAGGCCTCAACCTCCAAAGCCCCCGCGGGTCTCGGCTGCCGTTGCGGCATGCGGGGGAATTATCCGGCCCTGGGGCTGTCTTACAGTAACGAGAGAAGCCGTCCCCACGCAGGGGCTGCCCGGTTTTTTCCGCCACTATTAGGTGTTGATTTTATGCCAAACGGTCTGCTCGCCCTCTCCCTGTGGGGTTATGTGGGCGCCACCCTCCTGCTCACCCACATCACTATTCTTGCCGTCACCATCTATCTGCATCGCTGCCAGGCCCACCGGGCGGTGGATCTGCACCCGGCGCTGGGCCATTTTTTCCGCTTTTGGCTCTGGCTCACCACCGGTATGCAGACCCGAGGCTGGGTGGCCGTGCATCGCAAGCACCACGCCCATTGCGAAACCCCCGAAGACCCCCATAGCCCCATCGTGCTAGGGCTGGGCCGGGTGCTTTGGCAGGGGGCCGAGCTGTACAAGGCCGAGGCGGTGCGGGAAGACACCCTGAGCCGCTACGGACAGGGCGCGCCCGGCGACTGGATGGAGCGCCATCTCTATAGCCGCCGCCCCGCCCTCGGCATCGCCCTGATGGCCCTGATCGATCTGTTGCTGTTCGGCCCCATCGGCCTGACCATTTGGGCCGTGCAAATGATTTGGATTCCCTTTTGGGCCGCCGGCGTGATTAACGGGGTGGGGCATTACTGGGGCTATCGCAACTTCGAGAGCCCGGACACCGCCACCAACATCACCCCCCTGGCGCTGCTGATCGGCGGTGAAGAGCTGCACAACAACCACCATGCCTTCGCCAGCTCGGCGAAGTTTTCCAATCAATGGTGGGAGCTGGATTTGGGCTGGGCCTATATCCGGCTCTTTCAGGGGCTCGGCCTGGCCAAGGTGCGCAAGACGGCGCCGCGGCGAGTCCTGACGGAGGAACGGCCGGCCTTAGACCAAGAGAGCATTAAGGCCCTGACCGTGAACCGCATGCACCTGCTCGCCGATTACGGTCGCCAGGTGTTGCGGCCCGTGGCCCGGGCCGAGGCGCAGCGATTGGGTCGCGGCTGGGCGGGTCTGTTTCGCCGCGCCCGCCGCTATGCCATGCGCGACCGCCAACTGCTCGACCGCCGCCAGGCGGGCCTATTGGATCGGGCGCTGGAAAACAGCCCGGCCATGGCCACCGCGTATCGCTACAAGCTTGAACTCAAGGCCATTTGGGAGCGCCATTCCGTCAATCACGAGACCCGTCTCGCGGCCCTGAACGACTGGTGCGCGGGGGCCGAGACCAGCGGCGTCCAGGCCTTGCAGGAGTTCACCCGCCTGGTCCGCCGCTATTCCCTGCAAACCGCTTAAGCGGGTAACGCTTGCGCAACACAGCGCACCCCATGCGTCTTTTTGGCGCCCTGCATGGCCGGCCGCGCCCCCAACGGCTAAACAGCAAAACAGCGAGTCGTCAAAGAATACACGTCGGGCGACAAAATACGCAATCGCCTATAAAATGGCCGACATAGGCCCAACTCACTGGAGGAAACCGAATAATGAGCGAAAACCAATCCGCCTCCGGCGGCAAATGCCCCGTAATGCATGGCGGCGCCACCGAGAGCAGCATGTCCAACATGTCCTGGTGGCCCAAGAACCTGAATTTGGACATCCTGCACCAGCACGACCGCAAGACCGACCCCATGGGTCCGGGGTTCGATTACCGCGAGGCGGTCAAGCAGCTCGATTTCGAGGCGCTCAAGCAGGACATGCACGCCCTGATGACCGACAGCCAGGCCTGGTGGCCGGCGGACTGGGGCCACTACGGCGGGCTGATGATCCGCCTCTCCTGGCACGCCGCGGGCACCTACCGTGTCGCCGACGGCCGCGGCGGCGCGGGCACCGGCAATCAGCGCTTCGCCCCCATCAACTCCTGGCCCGACAACGCCAACCTCGACAAGGCCCGCCGCCTGCTGTGGCCGATCAAAAAGAAATACGGCAACCAGCTCAGCTGGGCCGACCTGATCACCTACGCCGGCACCATCGCCTATGAATCCATGGGCCTCAAGACCTTCGGCTTTGGCTTCGGCCGCGAGGACATCTGGCACCCGGAAAAGGACACCTATTGGGGCGCGGAGAAGGAGTGGCTGGCCCCCAGCGGCAGCGAGGGCAGCCGTTATTCCGGCGAACGCGACCTGGAAAACCCGCTGGCGGCGGTGATGATGGGGCTGATTTACGTCAACCCCGAAGGCGTGGACGGCAAGCCCGACCCGCTCAAGACCGCCCGCGACGTGCGCGTCACCTTCGAGCGCATGGCCATGAACGATGAGGAGACCGTGGCCCTAACCGCTGGCGGCCACACCGTCGGCAAGTGCCACGGCAACGGCGATCCGGAGCTGCTTGGCCCGGAACCCGAGGCGGCCCCGCTGGAAGATCAGGGCTTCGGCTGGCTCAACAAGACCCAGCGCGGCATCGGCCGTGACGCCATCACCAGCGGCCTCGAAGGCGCCTGGACCACCCACCCCACCCAGTGGGACAATGGCTATTTTCACCTGCTGCTCAACCACGAATGGGAGTCGAAGAAGAGCCCGGCCGGGGCCTGGCAGTGGGAGCCCGTCGACATGAAAGAGGAGGACAAGCCGGTCGATTCAGAAGACCCGAGCATTCGCCAAAACCCGATCATGACCGACGCCGACATGGCGATGAAGGTGGACCCCGAGTATCGCAAGATCTCCGAACGCTTCTACCAGGATCCAGACGCCTTCGCCGCGGCCTTCGCCCGCGCCTGGTTCAAGCTCACCCACCGCGACATGGGACCCAAGGCCCGCTACATCGGCCCCGACGTGCCGCAGGAAGACCTGATCTGGCAAGACCCGGCGCCCGCCGGCAACATCGACTACGACCTGCAAGCGGTAAAAACCAAGATCGCCGCCAGCGGCCTGAGCATCGGTGAAATGGTCGCCACCGCCTGGGACAGCGCCCGCACCTTTCGCGGCTCCGACATGCGCGGCGGGGCCAACGGCGCGCGCATCCGCCTCGCCCCGCAAAAGGACTGGGCCGGCAACGAACCCGAGCGCCTGAACAAGGTGCTCTCGGTGCTCGAACCCATTGCCGCCGAAAGCGGGGCCAGCCTGGCCGACGTGATCGTACTGGCGGGCAACCTGGGCGTGGAGCAGGCCGCCAAGGCCGCTGGCTTCGAGGCGACCGTCCCCTTCGCGCCCGGTCGCGGCGACGCCTCGCAGGAGATGACCGACGTGGAGTCCTTTGAGCCGCTGGAACCCCTACACGACGGCTACCGCAACTGGCTCAAGAAAGACTATGTGGTGAGCGCCGAAGAGATGATGCTCGACCGCACCCAGCTCATGGGCCTCACCGCCCCCGAGATGACCGTGCTGGCGGGCGGCATGCGCGTACTCGGCGCCAACCACGGCGGCAGCCGGCAGGGCGTATTCACCGACCGCCCGGGCGTGCTGAGCAACGACTTCTTCGTCAACCTCACCGACATGGGCTATGTCTGGCGGCCCGCCGGAGAGAACAACTACGAAATCCGCGACCGCAACACCGGCGAGGTCAAATGGACCGCCAGCCGGGTGGATCTAGTGTTCGGCTCCAACGCCATCCTGCGCGCCTACGCCGAGGTCTACGCCCAGGACGACAATCAGGAAAAGTTCGTCAAGGACTTCATCGCCGCATGGACCAAGGTGATGAACGCAGATCGGTTCGACCTGGCCTGACCGCCTACAGGCACGGGGTCCCGCGACAGGGACGCGGGCGGAGGCTCCTTTCCGATTCGTGTGGGTGGCGAGGGCCTTCCGCGGCCGCGCGTGGTCGAGGACTAGGCACAAGATGTTGTGTTTGGCTTGAAGGGGTTCGAGGGCGGATGCGCGAGGTTTCCGGCGATCAAGTACGTCATCAGGATCAGGTTGCGCGTGGTGCTGTAGCCGCGCGCGCGGGCCTTGGCGGCCTGGATCAGGGAGTTGACCCCTTCGACTCGGCCGTTGGTCAGGCGCGAGTCGAAGGCGTTGA
>JAABTK010000049.1 GCA_011389885.1 Gammaproteobacteria bacterium
GGTGATCGAAGGCGTCGATGGCCTCCTCACCGGAGTCTTCGTACCACTCTGGCGGTCCCCGGGCGGAGGCGATCCGGGGCGGGGTAGCGGGCTCGCCGATAGGCTCCAGGATGGCCCGTACGTCCACCGCCTCGGTAACAAAGGCGATGATCCGCATATCGGCCCCGCATTGAGGGCAGGTCAAAGGAAAAATTCGCCGGGAGCGAATTTTCGCGCAAGCCCTCATGGACGAGGGTGAGCCCCAGGGAAGGGGCGAACAAATGCCTCGTAGATGCGGGCCAGCAGCATGACCCAAAAATCCGCCGGGAGCGGATTTTCGCGCAAGCCCCCAGGGAAGGGGGCGAGTCCCAAGGATGGGGCGAGCAAAATGAGTATGCTGGTTGAGCGAAGAGCCGAACCGATGGATGAAGGCCACCGCGCCGATCCGCGCCTTGGGAGCCGCACCAGGGCAACGGGCGCGCAGGTGTCGTTCGACGGCATCCAGGAAGATGCGCAAAGCGCTGTTAAGCGCCTTGCGGTCGTGCTGGAGGTGATAGCGCAGCCGCTTGGGCAGGGATAACACCCACTGGCGCACCGGCAGAGGGGGCAAGACAGGCAATCGACGAGGTGGGCGGCGGTTTCTGCTGCATGCGGCGGGTGTTGCACGAGGGGCAAACACCTCGCCCCTTGCAGGAGAAGGCAATCAGGAAATCATGGCCGCATTCGTCGCAGCGCGCCCTGGCAAAGCCGTAAGCTAGGATGCCGCACTCCAGAAAAATCCGCCGGGAGCGGATTTTCGCGCTAGCCCCCAGGGAAGGGGGCGAACTCCATGGACGGGGCGAGCAAATCGGCGTAGTTCCCGTTCGGCGTGAGGGGAGCGCGCTCCTGTTCCCAGTCGTCATAGCACAGGGCAAGGAAGGTCTCCAGGTGGTTTTGCACCACCACCACCCCGTTGCCGGCCAAGATCTACGCCAACGAAGGCGCGGCCCAAATCCTGTTCGTCGAATCCGACGAAGTCTGCGAGACCTCCTACCTCGACCGCGGCGGCAAATACCACGGCCAGCGCGGGGTCACCCTCCCGCGCCCCTGACACGCCGGATCAAAAAAGACCGCAGCAAGGGTTGACGCCCCCGAGGGCGGCATGTAGTATACGCGCCTCAACACAATTCCCCGGTAGCTCAGTTGGTAGAGCAAGCGGCTGTTAACCGCTGGGTCGGCAGTTCGAGCCTGTCCCGGGGAGCCAATTCAATCAAGCACTTAGGCGGTCTCAGTGAGATCGCCTTTTTTGTTTCTGTGCCCGAATTGCGCCTCGCCCAGAATCCGCAGACCACCCAAAGGGCCGCCGGGCGATGCTTGCTGCGCCTCCGGCAGCGCACCGCGGCGCGAGCGGCGGCGTTCAGCGGGATCGACCGTCTTTTCTTCGCCTTGATGTGTTCGGCCTCCGGAAAGATCAGGTCCTGATCCAGATCCACCCGCGTCTATTCCAAGCCGAGCATTTCGGTTCGTCGCAAGCCGAGGCCCGGATGTGCGGGTATCGCGCCTGTAGCCGAGCAAATAGGATCGCCACCAGCTTGCGGGTTTCCGGTTATGCCCCCGGGCCAAGGCGTGTACGCTTCGAGCCCGCAGTCATACAGGGGCGGGCAAGCGAAGTGCATTCGCCCCTCTTCGTTGCAATTCCTTTGATTTCTGCTTCCTTGGCTAGGCGTTTGGCCTGGCAGGCTGCTACCATGCGTCCCCCCACCAGTTATCACCGGATGAGGCGAGAAGGATGGAAAAAAGAACAATCTACGACCTCTGCACCCCGCGCCCCGATGTCCTCTCCGGCGTGATGCACGAGTCTGAGTTCGCGGCGGACCTGGCCCAGGTGCTCACCGGCTCAGCACCACCGGAGTACCGTGACCCCGACCTCTTTTTCCAAAATACCTACCCCACCAGAGGCATTAAGGCGCTTCTTGCTAGTGTGTTGGCGAGGCTACAGGGTAGCGGTGAACAAACCGGCTCATTGTTCCGCCTGGATACCCAATTCGGCGGCGGCAAGACCCACTCGCTGATCGCCCTGGCCCATGTCGCCCAGGGCTGTCAGGGCGTAGGCAATATCGATGAGTTCATTTCGGCGGATCTGCTGCCCACGCAGCCTATTCGCGTCGCTGCCTTCGACGGCGAAAATGCCGACCCGGCGAATGGCCGTCGGCTCGGCGGGATTCGCGCCTTTACGCCTTGGGGAGAATTGGCGTATCAGTTGGGCGGGGACGAAGGCTATCGCCTGGTTCAGCGTAGCGACGAAGAGGGCGTGGCCCCGGGCTCCGAGACCCTGCGCGAGCTGTTCGGTGACGAGCCCTGCCTGATCCTGCTCGATGAGTTGGCCCTCTATTTAAGGAAGGCATCCGCCAGTCGTCGCCAACAGGCCGCGGAGCAGCTCAGCGCCTTTTTGACCTCCCTGTTCAAGGCAGTCGAGGCCACACCGAAGGTCGCTCTGGTGTTCACCCTGGCACTGGGAAAAGACGGCGGCAGCGCAGACGCCTACGCAAGTGAAAATCAGCAAATCGCCTCTTTCATGGCCGAGGCCGCCAGCATCTCCGCCCGCAAGGCGGCGCTGCTCGACCCCACCGAAGACGACGAAACCGCCCGGGTGCTTTGCCGTCGCCTTTTCTCAACGATTGATAAGCAGACCGCGACATCGGTCATTCAAGCCTATCGAGACCTTTGGCAGCGCCACGCGGACAAACTACCCAAGGATCTGATCGACCAAATACAGGAACGAGCCGAGCAGTTCGAGCAAAGCTACCCCCTGCATCCCGAGCTGATGCAGACCCTCACCGAAAAGACCGCAACGCTCGATAATTTCCAGCGGGTGCGCGGCATGTTGCGATTACTGGCCCGCACCGTAGCGAGACTATGGGACCAACGCCCAGACGACGCCACCGCCATCCACCTGCACCATCTCGATCCAGGGTATGAACCGGTGCGCCACGAAGTGGTAGTGAGGATGGAGCAAAGAAACCTGGTACCGGCCATTAAGGCCGAGGTCGCCTCGGTTACCGGCGAACCGCCGGCCCTCGGCGGCGAGCTGGACCGGGCGCACTATACCGGCCTGCCGCCCTACGGCAGCTACATGGGCCGCGCCATCTTCTGGCACACCCTGGCCTATCCCCACAACGTCAGCGGGGCCACATCCGAGCAGTTGCGTTTCGCGCTCTTGTCACCGGCCATGGACCTCAGCTTTATCGACGATGCCCGCAAGCGCTTCATCGCCGAATCGGCCTACCTTGATGATCGCCCCAACGAACCCCTGCGTTTCCTGCATACCCCCAACCTCACCCAAATCATTCGCCGTCAGGAAAACCAGATCGATCCCGCCGAGGTGCGCAGCCAGATCAACGACCGCATCCGGCATCTGTTTGCCGGCAAGAACCTGAACCTGGTCCCCTTCGCCTCCGGCCCCCACGACGTTCCCGAAGACAACAACGACGGTCGCCCCTTTCTGGTGTTGCTGAGCCAGGAGGCCTGCGCCATCGAGCCCGACGACATCCAGCTCCCCGGCCTGGTGGAAAAGATCTGGAAACACAAGGGCGGCGGGGCCGACCTGCGCATCAACCGCAATAACCTGGTCTTCCTGGTGGCGGACAGCCAACACATGGAGACCATGCGCCAAAAGATGGTGCGACGGCTGGCGCTGGAGGCCCTGCTCAGCGCCGACAAGATGCAGCAACTGGCCGACTACCAGGCCGACAAGGTCAAGGAAGAGCACCGTCGCTCAGAGCGGGACTTGGCGGTGGCCATTCAACAGACCTTCCGCCACCTCTTTTACCCCTCTCGCAACCGCCTTGAAGGCGCCCAAAGCGATATCGGCCACACCGTAATCGACGCCCAGCAGGCCTCCGAAAAGCCCGGCAACGGCCAGAATCAGGCGGTCAGCCAGCTCCAGCAGATCAACAAACTCCGGCTGCCCAACGACAACCCCGACGCCCCCGCCTATGTGCGCGACCGCACCCAGCTCAAAAAGGGCTACATCACCACCGCCAGCCTGCGCATGGAGTTCATGCGCGATCCGGCCCTGCCCATGCTGGTGGGCGACGATGTTTTCATCCGCGGCATCCGCCTGGGCATAGAGCAGGGGCTCTATGTCTACCAAAAGGGCGAGCTGGTCATCGGCCAGGGCGATCCGGAGGGCGCCATCGCCATCGACGAACAGGCCCAGCTCTTCACCACCGAATACGCCGAGGAAAAGCAGATCTGGCCCCGCCCCAAAAAGCCCAAGCAGCCCGAAGCCGGAGCGGGTCAAGACGAAGAGACAAGAAAAAAAGACCCGCCCCCAGGCGATCCGGGAACCGGCCCGGTCCCCGGCGTAAGGGACGACCCGAAGCCCGCCACCGCCCCCATCGAAGTGGAAGACGTGCTCAAGGCCGCCCTGATTCAGGCCTTCGAACAGGCGGCGACCCGGGGCTGGAAGGGCGTGGAGGCGGTCACCATACGCCCCTTCGAGGCCCAGGACGTGCTGCGTGCCCTAGTGGTGATCAACAGCCAGAGCAACGCCAAAAAGCATGTCGAGCTGAGCATCGACCTGGAGACCAAGGACGAAAGCGTGATGGAGATTAAGTACGACGGCGCCACCGAGGACGCCCGCCCGCTCAAGGACTTCATCGATCCGCAACTGCGGGCCGCCGCCGATTTCAACCTGGACGGCGTGTTCACCATTCGTTTCAACGAGCCCCTGCCGGCCAAGGTGGAAAGCATCAACCCCCTGGCGGAAAAGCTGGCCCGCGTCGCCTTCGGCAGCGCCCTGGTGGGGCTGCAACCGGCGGAGGGCGAATAGATGAACCCATCCCAGCCGCTGGAACAATCCCTGTGAAGGATCCGTGCACTGCGCGCCTGGATACCCGATAATGGGGGCTCGGCCCAATAGATCGAGCAGGCGATCCACCCAGGCCGCCCCAAAACACGCGAGACCCCGAACCATGAGCAAAGTCGTCCCCATCGACCAAAGCCCCAACGCCAAGCCCCTGGCGCGGCCCGACTACCAGTTGCGCATTCGCGCCCTGCAAGGCAGCGACCTGGAGATCGAAATCTGGCAAATGCCCTCCAGCTACACCCCGCACATCAAGCGGCCCCACTATGTGGCCGGCCTGCGCGGGCGCAATCTGGCACTCATGGAACACCGACTGATCCGTCGCTTTAAACCCCTCAAGATCGACCTCGCCGGTCTCAAACGGGGCGACAGCCGCAGCTACCGGCTGGACGAAGACAGCGCCATCAACCTCGGCCTGCTGTTTCGCGCCCTGGCCCCCATGCGCAACCGCGACAACATGATCGCCGTAGCCGACGGCATCGAGGCCATGCCCAAGGAAGAGGCCGCCTACTGGCTCGGCATGGCCATGTACCGCAAATACCCCCGGCGCGTGCTCATGGCCCTGCGCTTCCTGCTCATCGACCCCCATCGCTGAGCGACTACGCCCCATGAAACTGGCACAGGTCACCCTGGAGAACTTTCGCGGCATTCGTCAACTTGAGTTGCCCCTGCGCGAAGATTTGAATGTTCTCGGGGGCGAAAATGCGGCGGGCAAGAGCACGGTACTGGACGGCATTGCGATCGGGCTGGGAGTGATGTTATCCCGTTTCCCGGATATTGGCGGTATTGGCTTTCGCAAGAAAGGCGATATCTATTCGACCTTCTCCGAGATGGATCTGGACGAGATCAAGGGCATGCTCGGTATCGTGTCCGCCTATGCCAGGGTTACCCTGGAGTCCGCGGATGGAAAAACCTGGGATGTCACTAAAAGCCGGGACCGGACCCAAAAAACACTGGTTCAGATCCCGCGCCCTCAGGGCAGGAAGGAAATATACGAATATGTGGATGCTCTTGTTGACCAGCTAAACGAGGATCCCGCGGCAACCGTCGATCTGCCGATCATTGCCCATTATGGTACGGACCGGGCGGTCC
Source organism: Gammaproteobacteria bacterium (assembly GCA_011389885.1). GTDB lineage: Bacteria > Pseudomonadota > Gammaproteobacteria > Chromatiales > Chromatiaceae > JABBTK01. The sequence goes on from JAABTK010000049.1 coordinate 5,918, forward strand.
TCAAACTGCCCGAAAGGCGCAGAGGATTCGCCAAGACCCTCAACCGAATCGATGCACTGCGAGATTGTCTGAAGCAGAGCACCAATTTCAAGAACGTTTTCGAATGGTTCATCGTTCAGGAAGATGAAGAGCGACGCGGCCAGCAACGTCTGAAGGACTGGGATTATCGTCTGCCGGCGCTTGAAGCGGTTCGTGAGGCGATTCAACGCATGTTTCCCGGTTCCCGCCAGCCACAAACCCTAACCAACCCGCTGCGGTTTGTGCTTGTGCTGAACATCAACGGCAAGCAAGAAGAGTTGGCACTGGACCAACTCAGCGACGGCTACCGCGCCCTGTTGGCGCTGGTGATGGACCTGGCCCGGCGCATGGCCCAGGCCAACCCCCACCGCGGCGCGGACGCCATCGACTCGCAAGCCATTGTGCTCATCGACGAGGTGGACCTGCACCTCCATCCCCGTTGGCAACAGCGGGTGCTGGTGGACCTTGCCAACGCCTTCCCCAACGCCCAGTTCATCGTCACCACCCACAGCCCCCAGGTGCTCACCAGCATCCGCCCCGAGCAGATCGTGCGCCTGAAACGCGGCGAGGCGGGCATCGTCGCCGAACGCGCCCAATCCTCCTACGGGGCCGAGAGCGGGCGTCTGTTGGAAGAGATTATGGACGTGGACCGCCGCCCGCCAGCGGCGACCAACCAGTTCACCAAGGTCCTCGCCGACTACCGCGTGCGGATCGAAAGAGGCGAGGGCGAAGGCGATGACGCCAAGGCGCTGCGCCGTCAATTGGACGCACTCTCACCCCAGGACCCCGCCCTGATCCGCGCGGACATGGAGATCCGCCGCCGCAAACTGCTGGGGAAGTAGCATGAAGCCCGCCTGGCGATGACCATCACAACAAGCAAGGAACCCCCAACCCCATGAGCCGCCGCCTGATCGAAGACTGGATGCCGATAGCTGAAGTCGGGATTGAATCCATTCGGGAAAGAGTCCCGATGACGCCTTTCCCAGCGCCCAACCGGCTCCATGTCTGGTGGGCACGCCGTCCGCTGGTGGCCTCCCGCGCGGCGGTGCTGGCTTCGCTGCTGCCCGCCGATGCCGATCGCGAGCGTTTCCTGCATGTGCTGGGCATCCATGGCGACCCGGTGGCGGCGAAAAAGCGCATCGCCGCCGCCACCCGCCGCGGCGAGCGACTGGGGGCCGACGCCTATGGCTACAAGCGGGCCTTCACCTATACCCCGAACCTGGAAGAGGAGCAGTGGATTCAGCGCCAAGGGCAGGCCTTGGGCCTGGATGCGCCGAGCGTCCTGGATTGCACCGCGGGCGGCGGCAGCGTACCCTTCGAGGCGGCCCGTCTGGGCTACAGTGTCTTCGCCAACGACCTCAACCCAGTGGCGGTGCTGGTGCAGCAAGCCACCCTGGAGTGGAGTATCCAGCACGGTGACGCGGTGCGCCAGCGGCTGCTCACCCTGGGCGAGGAGTTGACCCGCCGCGTCCGAAAACAACTGGCCTTTGCCTATCCGCAAGAACCGGAGCCGGACACCCGGCCCGATGGCTATCTGTGGGCGCGCACCATCGCCTGCCCCTACTGCGATGGCCTGGTCCCCCTGTCACCCAACTGGAAGCTCGCCCCGGGATTGGGGGTGAGGCTGCACCCCGACAACGCCAGCCGCCGCTGCGCCTTCGAGATCGTGGACGCCAAGCAGCAGTCCCCCGGCACCGTCAGCCGTGGTGATGGCACCTGCCCCTATGACGACTGCGGGCGGGTGATCGACGGCGACGAGATCAAGGCCCAGGCCCAGGCGGGCGGCATGGGGGAACAGCTCTACGCGGTGGTCTACAAGCGCCAGATAGAAACCACCACCAAGACCGGTCGCAAACGCATGAAGTGGGTGCGCGGCTATCGCGCGCCCACGCCGGAAGACGAGGTGATGGAGGCGGTGCAGGGGCGACTGGCGGAGAAACTGCCCGAGTGGGAGGCGCTGGACATGGTGCCGAGCGAGCCTTTTCCTCCCATTTGCAACGATGACCGCCCCATTCAATACGGGATGCCGTTGTGGCGTGATCTCTTCTCCCCACGTCAGCTCCTTGGCCATGGCTATAGCGTCGAGGTTTTCCGAGAGCTGTTGGCGGAAGAGGAGCAAAAGGGGGCGCTGGACGAGGTGACCCGCGCGGCCTTCGGCTATCTGGCCCTTGCTCTGGATACGATGCTCAATTACAACAGCCGTTCGTGCCGCTGGGACGTAAGCACGGCGCGAGTGCGGTCCGTATTTGATCGCCATGATTTCGCATTCGTTTGGTCTTATGCTGAAATGGCTCCCCTGGTTTCTGGAATCGGATTTGAGTGGGCCTTTGACAAGACCGAAAAATGCGTCAAGGAGCTTATTGATTTGGCCCGCCCGGCCCATGCCGGCGATCCCCACGCGCGGCAGCAAGATTGCCTCACCACCGACTGGCAGCCGCCGCCCATGGCGATCACCTGCAAGTCCGGCGATAACCTGGACCATATCGAGGACGCCAGCATCGACGCGGTGGTAATGGACCCGCCCTATTACGACAACGTAATGTATGCCGAGCTGGCCGACTTCTTCTATGTCTGGCTCAAACGCACCGCCGGCTATCTCTACCCCGAACTGTTCCGCCGCCCCCTCACCGACAAGGAGCTGGAGGCGGTGGCCAATCCGGCCCGCTTTCGCGGTGAGCAGGGGGCGGCGCGGCTGGCCCATCAGGACTACCAGCGCAAGATGGCGCTGATCTTCGCCGAGGCGCGCCGGGTGCTGAAGGCCGATGGCATCCTCACCCTGATGTTCACCCACAAGGCCAGCGGCGCCTGGGACGCCCTCACCAGCGCCCTGATGGAGGCGGGCTTCATCATCACCGCCTCCTGGCCCATCAATACCGAGGCCGAGGGCAGCCTGCACATCAAAGACAAATCCGCCGCCAACTCCACCATCTTCCTCGCCTGCCGGCCCCGCCCGGAGAGTGACGAGACCCACTACTGGGAAGAGGTGGAGCCGCTGGTGGCCCGGGCGGTGCGCGAGCAGATCGAAGGCTTCCAGGCCGGCGGCATTCGTGGCGTGGACCTCTATCTGGCCAGCTTCGGCCCGGCGCTGGAGGTCTTCTCCCGCCACTGGCCCCTCAAGCGCGGCACGCCGCGAGCGGAACCCGAACAGCGCGGTCGGCGGCGGCGCAAGCAGGCCGACGAGCCCCCCTTCGATCCCTACGCCGCCACCCCGGAAGACGCCCTGGAGGTGGCCCGCCGCGAGGTGAAGCGCTGGCGACTGCAACGCCTCACCCACCTCAAGGCCAATGCCGACCTGGACCCGCTCACCAGCTTCTTCGTGCTGGCCTGGGATGCCTACAGGGCCCCCGCCTTCCCCTACGACGAAGGGCTGCGCCTGGCCCGGGTCTGCGGCGTGGATCTGGATACCGAGGTGGTCAAACGCATCGCCGAAAAGAAGAGTTCCAATCTGATCCTTTGGGACGCCGCCACCCGCGCCGCCAAGGGGACCCTGGGCCCGGCGGACGGCAGCCGCGCCATGCTCGATGCCCTGCACCACGCCGCCCAGGTAGGACGCAACCGCACCCTCGACGCAGCCAAGGAGCTGTTGGAGAAGAACGGCGTTACCGAAGAGCCCGGTTTCGCCGCCGCCCTGGAGGCGGTGCTGGAGGTGCTGCCGGTGGGCACGGCCTTCGCCGACATCGAACTGCCCAAACCGGCCCAAGGCGCGGGGGCCGATTTCGACACCCTGGAAAAACTGCGCCGCCTGGCCTACGCCGAGCAGGTGGACGAGCCGGAACAGCTCAGCCTGTGCCTGGAGGAGTAGGATGTGCGATGGTGCGTTAGGCGCGCCGACACTGTGCTTGATGGCAAGCCCCAAGGTTTGCGCGCGCCGTAACGCACCAACCCGGACTAACGATCTTGGCTGCATGAAGAATATTGGCTCATGAAGTACCTTACCAAAAAATGCGCCTCTCTGAGCGATGACGAGATTGCTCAGTGCTCCCGGCTTTTTTCCAACCACTACGGCTATTACAGCCCCAAGGCGCCGCGGCGGGCCGGAGAAAGGATCCGCCTCGGCGTCAAATATTATCAGGGGCTTAGAGGGGCGGCGGATACCTATGTTTCATTGGCATACGCCGGGGATGAGCTGGTCGGGCAGGCCTTTTACGTGTTGGAGAAACGCCCGCAAGGCTACCTCTCCTGGGTCATCCAATTGGTGGTTAACGAGGAGTTCAGAAGGCGGGCCATCGCCAAGACCCTCCTTCTTTCGGTTTGGGGCTTCTCCAATGATCAAGCCTGGGGGCTGGCAACCACCAACCCCCTGACCATCAAGACCCTGGAGTCCGCGACCTGCCGCAAGGTTGCCTTCGGCGTGATGAAGAAAAATCTGAATCTCATTTACGCCATCGGTCGCAAGGTTCAGTTTATTCAGCCAGAAGATATCGAGATCAGCGACCACAACGCCACCGTCGACAGTCGGTTCCACGTCGACCATGGATCGATCCCGGAGAAGATCAAGGCCTATGGCGACGATTGGCCGTATGGTCCTCTGGATGAGGGCAAGGAGTGGCTCGCGTTCGTCTTCCAGGAGCAGGAGATCGTTAGGCCAGAACCGGAAAAACTGGACCAGTTGCTGGCCGACTCCCAGCGATTTCTGGTGGATGCCTATTCACGAATGCAGGTCCAGGAGCACCCTTGGGCGCAAGGCGCGAGCAACGAGGCGGACTTTATCCAGAGTCGCCTTCCTGGGCAAGAGAAGTCCCTCATTGATTTCGGATGCGGTACCGGGCGGCATCTGTTCGAATTGCGAAAACGGGGCTACCAAGCGCTGTTCGGGATCGACTTTTCAGCGACCCACATTCAATACTGCAAGGAGAAAGCCCCCGAATGGATGGATGCATTCGAGGTGGGCGATTGCCGGGAGTTTTCGAGCCAACGCAAATTCGACTATGCGCTGTGTCTGTACGATGTCATCGGCTCATTCCCGAATGAGCAGGATAATGTGCGTATCGTGAAGCGCCTGTATGACAGCTTGAAACCTGGCGGCATCGCGATCGTCTCCGTCATGAACATGGAGCTGACCCGTGCCGTCGCCAAAAAGACGGTGGACATCTATGCGCAACCCGAGGCCCTGTTTAAGCTCAAGGCATCACGCATCATGCAATCAACGGGGGATATCTTCGACCCGGATTACTTCATCATCGACTCCCGTTCGGGAACCGTGGTGCGCAAAGAGAAGTTCACTAACGATGGCGGGCTTTCCGTGGAATATATCGTCAGAGACCGCCGCTATACTCGCGCCGAGATCGAAGCCATGGCTACCGGGGTCGGTTTTTCCGTCGTCGAAACCCGCTTCGTCCGCGCGGGCAAGTGGCAAACGCCGTTGGCTAGTGCAGAGGGCAAGGAGATCTTGCTGGTGTTGCGCAAGCCGCTTTCGCAAGATAGTGTCAAAATCTCGCGTTCACGTATAGTCTAGACTGTATACCCATGCGCTGCTATGCGCGGCGATATGCATGCTGGAGGACATTATGAGTATCTTGTCTATAGAGTATCCCGATTCATTGCCCGCATTAACCAGTCAATCGCTAGAAGAGTTCGAGCGGGAAAGCAAATTGGCGCTAGCGATGAAGATGTATGAGCTGGGGCGCTGGTCTTCGGGGCAAGCCGCCCGCGTCGCCGGTGTATCCCGCGCGCGTTTCTTGCTGGAATGTCCTCGATTCAATGTTCCCACTGTGCGCTGGGATGATGAGGAGATCGAAGCGGAATTTGCTGGATTGGATGACGATGAATTTTGAGGCGGTAGTCGTCAACACAGGCCCTTTGATTGCGGAGAGAGATTAAGGTCCCATGGGTATCCTCAGCGACCACGCCTGGAAATCAAAATACACCCCGGAAGACGGCGACCTGCTGGAGACCTTCTACCTGCCGGCGTTGGAGGCGGCGGTGCGCTATGACCGCACCAGCGGCTATTTCTCCGCCTCGGCCCTGGCGCTGGCGGCCCGCGGCATCGAGGGGCTGATCCTCAACAACGGCCGCATGCGTCTGATCGTCGGTTGCACCCTGGGCGAAGCCGAGGCCCAGGCGGTGCAGCGGGGCGAATCCCTCAAGGAGACCGCCGAGGCGCTGCTGCTCTCCCGTCCGCTGGTGGCGGACAGCCGGGATATCGCCTCGGCCCTGGAACTGCTGGCCTGGATGGTGGCCCGTGGCTACCTGGAGGTGAAGGTGGCGATTGCCTTGCAACCCGACGGCAACCCGGCGGCGGGCACGGCGATCTTCCACGAGAAAGCGGGCATCATCGAGGACAAGACCGGCGACCGGGTGGCCTTCTCCGGCTCCATCAACGAGACCGCCGGCGGTTGGAAACACAACTGGGAGAGCTTTCACCTCTATGGCTCCTGGGAGGGCGAGGGGCGGCATATCGAGGCCGAAGAACAGAGCTTTCGCGCCCTCTGGCAGGGTGAGACGAAAAGGGCCAGGGTCTTCGGCCTGCCCGAGGCGCTGGCCGCCGAGCTGCTGCGCCTCGCCCCGCCGGAGGGCGAGGAGCCCGCACGCCTGACCGCCTATCAACAGCGCAAACCCCAGCCCGCCCCCAAGGTCGCCGAGCCTGATGCGACCTTGCCCCTGTTGCCAGAGGAGCGGCGTAGACAGGTTTGGGGTTTCATTCAATCCGCCGCCGCAAGGCCCGACGGCATTCGGGTGGGCGAGGCCACCAGCGCGGTCACCGCCTGGCCCCATCAGCTGCGCGCCTTCGTGCGCATGTACCAGAGCTGGCCCCCCAAGCTGCTCATCGCCGACGAGGTGGGGCTGGGCAAGACGGTGCAGGCCGGTCTGTTGATCCGCCAGGCCTGGCTGGCCGGCAAGGCGAAACGCATCCTGATCCTGGCGCCGCGGGCGGTGATCGCCCAGTGGCAGTTGGAGATGCGGGAGAAGTTTAACCTCAATATCCCGATCTACGACGGCAAGGCCCTGCGCTGGCTGGATACGCCGGGACGTTCCGAACCCCTGGAACGGGAGGTGACGCGGGACCAATGGCACCAGGAGCCGCTGGTGCTCGCCTCCAGCCACCTGATGCGCCGCCGCGACCGTCGCGCCGAGCTGCTGGAACAGGCCGAACCCTGGGACCTGGTGATCCTGGACGAGGCCCACCACGCCCGCCGCAAGGCCCCGGGCCAGCCCTCGGAGGGCGGCCCCAATCTGTTGTTGGCGCTGATGCAGGCGTTGCGCGAACGCACCCAGGGGTTGGTGCTGCTCACCGCCACGCCGATGCAGGTGCATCCGGTGGAGGTGTGGGACCTGCTGAGCCTGTTCAAGCTGCCGGCGGGCTGGGATCGCGACAGTTTTCTGAGATTCTTCGAGGTGATCGAGGGCGGCAATCCCTCCCATGAACAGTTCGACTGGCTGGCGGCGCTGTTCCATGCCTGCGAGGCCCGTTTCGGCGAGGTGACGGCGGAGCAGGTCGTCGAATGTCTGCCCGACAGCCGTATCAAGCGCAAACGCATCCTCGCCGCACTGCGTGACCATGCCAGCGTGCCGCGGCGGGGACTAAAACCGCAAGAGCGGCAAGCGGCGCTGAAGCTGATCAAGGACCACGCGCCGGTGGCGCGGCTGATCTCTCGCCATACTCGCGACCTGCTGCGCCACTATTGCAGCCAGGGCAAGCTGAGCATGATGGTGGCGGATCGCCTCGTGGAGGATCGCTTCTTTCCCATGACGTCGGCGGAGGCCGCCCTCTATGAGGCGGTGGAGGCCTACATCGCCACCACCTACAACAACGCCGCCCAGGAGGAGAAGAGCGCCGTCGGTTTCGTCATGACCATCTACCGCCGCCGCCTCGCCTCCAGTTTCTACGCCCTGCAATGTACCCTGGAGGGGCGTTTGCGCAAGCTGCGAGATGGCGGCGAGCAACAGGCGCTGGCGTTGGCCGAAGACCTGGAGGACCCCCTGGGCATGGGCGAGGAGCCGGACCTCGACGACGCCGAAACCCTGGAACGGGAGGCCCTGCAAGCGGAAGAGGAAGGGACCATTCAGCAACTGCTGCGCCAGATCCGCGCCCTGCCCGCCGATACCAAGGCCCAGCAGTTATCGGAAGAGCTGGCGGCGCTGCGCCAGGCGGGCTATCCCAAGACCCTGATCTTCACCCAGTTCACCGACACCGTGCGGTTCCTGCGCGACCGCCTGGCGGACGCAGGCTGGACCGTCTGCTGCTATTCCGGCAAGGGCGGCGAGGTGCGCCTGCCGGACGGCCAGTGGAGCACCGTAACTCGTGAGGCGATCAAACGCCGATTCCGCAAACTGGAACAGGGCCTGCTGCTGTGCACAGACGCCGCCGCGGAGGGCCTGAACTTTCAGTATTGCGGCGCACTGATCAACTACGATCTGCCCTGGAACCCCATGCGGGTGGAGCAACGCATCGGCCGCATCGACCGCCTGGGTCAGGCCTTCCCGCGCATCGCCATCCGCAACCTGGGCTATCAGGACACGGTGGAGACCGATGTCTACCACGTCCTGCGCACCCGCATCGGGCTCTTCGGCCAGGTGGTGGGCAAGCTCCAGCCCATCCTCGCCCGCCTGCCGCGTCAGATCGAGGAGAGCCTGATTCACCGGGTTGCCTCGCCCGACCCCGAGGATCGGCCCAGCCGGCGCTTGGTGGCGACCATCACCAGCGAGATCGAAACCGCCAAGCAAGAGGCCTTCGACCTCGACGCCTCCCAGGCCCACTCCCTGGAGGCCCCCGACCTCCCGCCGCCGCCTATCGACCTGCAACAACTCGCCCTGCTGTTGGAACACCCGAACCTGCTCCCCGCCGACTACCAGGTGGAGCGCCGCTCCGACCGCGAATACTATGTCACCCGCGCGGGCCAAACCAAGTTTCGCGTCACCACCAACGCCGAGTTTTTCGACGAACACGGCGACAGCGCGGAGCTGTGGTCGCCGGGCGGGGCGGGCTTTCCATCGCGCCCCGGCAACCCCGAGCCCGACCCCGCCGCGGCGAAGTCCTTGCAGGGCCTGCTACAGGCCTTGGATGCAAACCATAGAGGAAAGCGCGAATGGCCCGAAAAAAACCAATAAAAAGAAAGTGGTATAGCAGGGCTTGTGAACGCTTTAGCAGCACGAAAGACCACTAGCGGGAACGCCAAGGGCGCCCGGCCCTGTCTACCGCCGGGGTTTTTCGGTAGAATCCAAGGCCTGTTCCAACCGGACGAGGCCCCATGCGTCAACCGCCTGTATTCCTTCTGCAAAGCCTGCTCTGTCTCCTGCTGCTCGGGTCGGCCCAGGCCGCGGAGCAACGCCTCGCCCTGGTGATCGGCAACGGCGACTACGCCCAAGGCCCCCTGCGCAACCCCGCCAACGACGCCGCGGACCTGGCCGCCAAGCTCGGCCAGCGCGGCTTCGAGGTGGAGCGCCTGCTGAACGCCGATCAGCGGGCCATGGAGTCCGCCATCCGCGGCTTCGCCCAGCGCCTGCGGGGCGAGGGCAAGGTGGGGCTCTTCTACTTCGCGGGGCATGGGGTGGAGTCCAAGGGGCGCAACTACCTGATCCCCATCGACGCCGAAATCCACAACGAAACCGACCTCAAATACGAGGCGGTGGACGCCGGCCGGGTGCTCGACGGCATGGCCGAGGCCGGCAACGGCCTCAACCTGGTGGTGCTCGACGCCTGCCGTAACAACCCCTACCGCAGCGCCTTTCGCAGCCCCAGCCGCGGCCTCAGCCGCATGACCCCGCCCAAGGGCGCGCTGGTGCTCTACGCCACCCAGCCCGGCAACGTGGCCCGCGACGGCGACGGCCGCAACGGCGTCTTCACCCAACACCTGCTAGCCGCGCTGGATCACCAGGGCCTGAGCGTGGAAGAGGTCTTCAAACAGACCGCCGTGGCCGTGGACAGCGCCACCGGCGGCGCGCAAACCCCCTGGATCGAGGGCGTGGTGCTGGGCCAATTCCACCCCTACCCCGGCCCCCGCCGCCCGCCGCCCGACCCCGAGGCCTTCTACTGGCAATCCACCCAGCGCTGCGCCCGCCCCGACTGCTACCGCGCCTACCTCCAGGCCTACCCCCGGGGCCGCTTCCGCGCCCAGGCCCAGGCCTGGCTCGACCAGGCCGAACCCCCGCCGCCCGCCGCCCTGGCCCTCAGCGTCAAACCCACCCCGCCCAACGCCCGGGTGCGCATTATGAACATCGAGCCCAAATACCGCGACGGCATGGAACTGCCGCCGGGCCGCTACCGAATCGAGGTCACCGCCACCGGGTACCGGCGTCACCTGGACTGGTTCGAGCTGCAACAGGGGCAACAGGTCTATGCGGTGGAGCTGGAGCGAGCGCCGGTCCCGGAACCAAGCCCCGCCCCCATTTCGCCCCCCGTCCAACCCCAGACCCCCTCGGCAGCGCGCCAAGAGGTTGGCATCGGCCACGACGGACGCTACACCGACCATGGCGACGGCACCGTCACCGATACCGTCACCCAACTGCAATGGATGCGCTGTTCAGTGGGCCAGACCTGGACCGGCAGCGGCTGTTCGGGCCAGCAAAAGGAGATGAAATGGGACGAGGCCAAGGACCAAACCGCCCGCTACGCCGGGCATAGCGACTGGCGCACGCCCAGCATCGCGGAACTGCGCACCCTGGTCTATTGCAGCAACGGCCGGCCCGACTACTTCAGCAATGGTAAGAATTGCGATGGAACACCCGGCAAGGATCACCTCAAGCCCACCCTGGACCCAAAGGCGTTTCCTTCGCAGAACATAAGTGACTATCGGTTCTGGTCGTCCTCGGCCTATGCCTACTATTCCGGCTACGCGTGGCGCGTTTATTTCGACTATGGGTACGACGGCAGCGACTACCGGTACTACAGCAGCGCCCTCCGGTTGGTGCGCGGCGGACAGTGATTTTGCTTTTTGTTTCGCTTTCTGGTTGCGGGGCCAAGCCTGGCAAACGGCCCCTTCGGCGTTGCCGCGCGCCCGCACCCCGGCCCGAGACCGCCGCCGCTGGTGCGTGACGCCCCGCCCGGCGCTTCGGGGTCTGGTGCAAGCACCGGGCCTTGGGGCCTGGGAAAGTCAGGGCGGCCTGGGCAGGGCGGGGCCAACGCACCCGCCCTAAAGCCCGGGCGCCGCTGGCGTGTCAAACGCGAGTTCGACTCGTTCCCAAGTTCTACTTGGGAATGCGGTTTAGCAAGCTCCGCTTGCCGAGAGGCGCGGGTCACTCCGCTCCATCGGCGCGCCCCGTCCCCGGCGCCCCAGCGGCGCGAGCCCGCCAGCCACCACCACAAAACCCGCAACCAGCCCCCGACCTCACCCCGGCGCTGGCGGTAGATAAAGCCCCCTCGCCATGCCGACCCCGTGCGCGAACCGCTTCCCCAGCCCCTGCGCCGCCGCTCGAATCCGTTCGATAGGCCCCAGCAGGGTCGAATGCCGGGTCAGCGCCCCCCGGCCACCAGCGAGGGAAACCGCTCCAATCCACCAGTTCCAGATAATCCTCCAACCCGAACCCAAAGGCGTTCCGATGGGCGTCGCAACCGGATGTCTCCAACGGGACTAACCGTGCGGGTGGGTCTTTTGGGCGGGGCTAACGGCGCCCTACGCGGCTCGCTTGTTTGGTCCGAGAGCCGAAACCCATCAAGGATCGCTCCCATTGTTGTCCAGCTCTCTGCACCCGGGGAGCGAGTTCCTGTTATCCTATCTCTGGTTACGGATTAGAGGGTAAGACTCCATGCTTTTCTTGCAGATTCTGGGCGGCATCGCGCTGGCGGTACTGGTGTTGATCGTCGTGGCGGTGTTCTGGGCGCGCCACAAGCTGCGCGAGATCATCTCGGGAGTGTCGAGACTGGGATCTTATTCGGTGCCGGTGGAGGGGCGTATCCGGCTAGCCGCCTGCGGTGATGATGCGGAGGAGGGGTTCGATGAGGGGCAGTTAAAGGCGTATCAGGGCTGGAGGCGCGAGCTTGCGGCCGCGGGTTTTGCCCCGCTCGCGGAGTTCGAGGATGAGGCGGGCGAGGGCCTGCGCTGGGTAGCGCATCGGGAGAGCGGGCAGTTCGCCGTTCTCTCTCAACTGGGGGAACGGTTCATCGTCGAGTACTGCGGGCTTGCCGGCGATGGGAGGGCATGCCTGGCGACGCCCAACCCGGTGTTTCCCGGGGTTGACGGCAAATCCCTGTCGGTTCGACCGAAGCGGCAGCTGACGCCGGCGGAGGGGGCGGCATGGCTGGACGAACAGGGGGTGTCGCGAACCCTGTCGACCCGCCAGTTCGTGTTGTTCTTCGAGCAACTGCATGCTGCTTGCATGGATATCCGTCTGGCGGATCCGGGCTGCCGGCGGTTGGTGGGGGAGTGGATCGCCTTTGCCGGGCTTGATCCTCTGGAGAGTGAGGACCTGGAGGAGGCGATCGAATTATGCCGGCTAAACTGCGAGGGCGCGGCGATGCAGGCGATTCGAGACCATGCCCGGGTCGCCGTGAATCTGGACGATGATGCTTGGTCGCGAATCGAAGATGAGCTGCTGATCATCAGTCGCTATACCGGATTCGAGGATCTGGCGGATTTTTTCGAAGACGCGTTGGCGGAGGAGTTTCTGGAGCAGCTCGAAGGGCTGGAGATGTCGGTGAGCCAGGCCTTCACCACCCTCAATCGGCGACTCGGGGCGAAGGCCCAGTATGTGCATCTGGCGACCGTCTCCAAGCCGACCCCCTCACAGGTCTACGTGCCCCGCGTTCAGTTGGAGAGCGTGGATCTGCCGACGGGGGATCTCAAGCCGGGGCAGGGGCTGAGGCGTTTTCTCTATCAGGCCAAGGATGGCGAGGATGAGCCGGTCTCCAGCTCCGTGATCGCGGCCAATGTGTCGGATGCGCGCGCCCTGCTTCAGCGGTCCGGTTGTTCCGACATCAAGATCCTGAGTTCCAATCAGGATCCGGCGCGCCCCGAGGCGATCGACATGGAGCTGATGGCCGCCAACCTGATCGAGGCGCAATCCGACTCCATGGCGCGAGCGCTATTCAAGATCATCCTGGGTAATGGGATGCTGTGGATGCCGTTCGCGCTCTGGGCCGGCTGGGCGGTGTTTGATGGCGCGCCGTTCGGGACCAGCGACTACATCGCATTCGTGCTCGCCTTCCTCTCCTTCGGCTGGGCGCTCTATCGCGCGCTGCCGGCGTTGCTCTACAACGCCAGCCAGGAGGCGCTCTCCTGGGGGCAAGCGGATCGCGCGCGGCGCTACTTCCAATGGGTGCGCAAGCTGGGGGCGCCAGGCATCCAGAAGACGGTGCTCGGTGGCGAGGAGGCCAAGATGCTCGCCTATGCGGGCGAGAAGGAGCGGGCGCTGGAGCGCCTGGAGGCCCATCGCGACCTGATGGAGCGGGGTGAGTATCTCGCCTTTCTCGCCCAGGTCTATGATGCCGCCCGGGATTACCGGAAGATGATCGAAACCCACGCGCGCCTGCTGGAGGAGGCCCCGGACAACCAGGAGCACCGGGTCGAGCTGGCGTTGTCCTTGTTGCGCCACGATAATCGCGTCGAGAAGGCGGCGGAACTCCTCGCCGAGGTCCACCCCAGCGACTGTTCGGAGCTTTACGCCCATGGCTTGTTCTACGCCCAGGGCTTGCTGGCCGGTCGCCGCGGCGATCATCACTTGGCGGTCAAGAAGCTGCAACAGGCGTTTCACGGATTCTCCGCCTACCATAACCCGCTGGTGAACGCGGTCCAGGTGGAGATTGGCGGTTATATGGCCGCCTACCTGCACCACAGCGGCGATCACCGCCAGGCCGCCAAGATTTGGGAGCAGGCGCGGCCCAGACTGGAGGCGGTGAAGGCGGAGCATGTGTTGCGGGTCTATCGCGCCGCCGCCGAGGGTGGGTGAAGGGAGGGCGGAAAGGGACACCTAGTGCGCCGGGCGAAGCCGGCGCCAAATCAGGAGGCGTGGGACAAGGGCGTGGGACAAGGACACCCATTTTTTCAATGACCGGCGCATCACCCCCGCCGTGCTCGCCATCCATGCCTACGACGCCCAGGGCAACCGCACCGCGATCACTAGCGACCTCGGCAAGATTACGCGCATCAGGTCCATGTCCCCTTGTTCCGTCTGTAGCGTGCCTTGACAGTGCCCCCGGTGGAGTGAATACTTCGGCGTAGGTGGTTGGGTTTCCGATTCTTCGCCCGGCCATGGCCCTTGCCGCATGGCGCCGGCCCGATGTCGCCCCAGGTGGTCCGTCACGGCCATCTGCGGTTCGAGCGCCTGCGCACGGATGCCGCCTCGACCTTGCCGCGTCACTGTCTCACTGGGGCTCGGGCAACCCCAAGGGTTATAGCGGCCACAGTCTCGACGCCGGCCGTGCCACGCGCAGCCAGGCATGGCTTTGCTGTAGATCTGCGTGAACGAAACCCGCGCCGACCGAGCGTGCAAGAGATTCTCCACATTCGGTTCGATTATTCATGGATGCACCTGAAGCGGCTCGCGGAATGGTCCGGGGCCGATCTCCCGGACATTGAGGCGGCGCGCGATCGTCACCTGTATGCCTTGCGTGCGGAAACGGGGCGCACGGATTTCGGCGAAGTCGGTGGTTGACCATGGCCGCGCTTTCAGCCCTGGATAAGTGGAAAGCCCAATTGCGGGCTGACGGGAAGGCTGCACTTCGGGCGCTGCTCAATGGCACTGCGTCACTCGGGCGCCTTTCGGCGGCCGCGCCTGAAGACGCGATGGATGCAATCCTTGGCGCCGAGGCGGGCGATTCCGGTCTTGTTCACGCCTTCGATGGGGGATGCGCGGCACTCATTGAGGAGTTCCGGTCCACGCTCTTGCAGCAGGAAGGGCGCGCCTTTCGGATTGAGTTGGCGAAGCTGACAACCCTTGTTATGATCATCCGGCGGCTGTTGCCCGAGCAAACCGTGGTCGGTTTTCATCGCCACTATATCTTATGGAGCGGATTCTTCGAGAATTTTGTCGTCGATCGGGGTCTGGATCTGCGTCGTGAGTATTTCCGCACCCTTGCGCTCAGCCAGGGTGTTGCAGCCGAACATAATTTGGAGCCGCGGCGGCAGGATGTCGGTATTCACCCCGATGAGCGATCCCTAGGGCATACCGTATTTTCTGCTGAACCGGTGCCAAAGGACGAATGGCAGCGCGTCCTGGCGTTCGTTGCCCGGCCGCTCCTTAGTATGCGGTCTCAGGTTGAGACGATAATGCAGAAACAGCAGCGTTATGCTGATGTCTCAGGCGGTGTGTTTTGCCTGGTGCGGAGAGCCTGCAACTTTGGCATGAGGCTGCTCGAAGAGGGTCCAACAGAGGAAAAAATGGAACGAGGCCGGTTCGCCCGGTCTCTGGCCAAGCTGGCCTTCAAATACGATCCGGTTAATGTCCGCGCTTGGTCTTTAATGCGGGATGCGCTGGCTGCCGCTGGTCGTATTACGGATGCAGAGCTTGTTGGCTGGGAAGCGATCCGACGATTCCCTGAAGACCTTCAGTGGCGCACTCAGCTTGCGAGGGTGTTGGCCGTCCATTCCGGTTGGCCCGGGCGTAACCGGAAACCCGCACAGCCCGAGGGCTGTTACTCCAGGCGGCGCTGGAGCGGCGGGCGGGCGCAAGCCAGCCAGTAACCCCCTTCGCGCGCCCTGCGGTCCTCGCTACCCTCTGCGTTCCTAGGCGCCGTGGTTTCCGTTATTTGTGCGCAGGCGTACCAGACCTGCCTGCCTGCCGGCAGGTGCGGATCATCGCCTTTATTGCCGCGGCGGTGGGCGTGCGGGCCTGCTTGGCGCATTTCGGCGAGCCCGCTATCCCGGCCCGCCCAGGCCCCGTCCAGGCCCCGCCGAGGCCCCGCCGAGGCCCCGCCGGGGTGGCCGACCGGGGTGGCCAGGCGGGCCGTGGCCGCTGGCGCGAAACTCGCATCCTTCCGACCGCAAAATCGCCCCCCATTCCCTCCCGACAGGCCGATTTAGGTGTCCCGGTCACTTTTCCGTGATCGAAGAGGCTTGTGCTGCGCCTTGACAATACCCCGGGGCGGGCTGGATACTCCGACGCAGGCGTTTGCATTCCCTATCCTTTTCCAACCGAGGCAAAGATCGATTGGCGGCCCATTTTGGCCGCCTGTCCTGCCGCACGGTTGCGCCGCCATGAGGCCGACAAGGCGCTGGTAATCGCTTTGGCGGCACTGGAGCCGGGCAGGTTTCTATAAGCCCGCGCTACACCCGGAATGAACTGGCCTGATCATGGAAGAAGGATTGGTTTCTTTTTTAGTCTAATTGGAGGGCGAGGGTTCTTCGCGGCCTGGCAAGCGGTCGAACCCGCCTGGGGTGTTATTGCAAGGGGGTCATCTATTGCGGTTTCGACGGCTGTTTATCGTGTTGTTGTGGGCGCTGTGGGGCCAGAATGGGGTCGCTGGGTCTGTCCATCGTCTGCTGATCGCGGACAGTCAGGCCGGCAATCCCTATGACGAGGTGCGCGCGGCGCTGCTCGACCGTCTGGCGGAGCGGGGTTATCAGCGCGGGCGCAATCTGGAGGTGGCCGTATTCGCCGCCGGCAATGAGGTGCAGCGCGGCGTGGATATCCTGCAACAGGAGTCCCCGAAGGGCTTTGATGTGGTGTACGTCGGCGGCACCGTGGCCACCATTGCGGCCAAGCAGGTCCTTTATGGCGGTGACCAGCCGGTGGTCTTCGGCGCCCCCACCGATCCGGTGGGCATCGGCGTGATCAAGGACTTCAAGTCGCCGCCGGCGGCCAACTTCACCGGCGTCTGCTATCCGGTGCCGGTGCAGGCCCGCTTTCGGTTTCTGCGCCAGTTGCTGCCGCAGGCGCGCACCCTGGGGTTGATCTATGCCGACATGCCCCAGTCGCGCAGCTACAATCAATGGATTCGCGAGCTGATCGCGGAGGATCCCAAGTTTTCCGACCTGCGGGTGATCTTCCGCTCGGTCTCGCTGGTGCCGGGGGAGGAGGGCGATCATCAAATGGCGCAGGCGGCGATTCCGATCATCAAAGAGCTGGATGACAAGGTGGACGCCTTCATTAAGCCCAATGATCAGCTCGGCACCCGTCGCCACTTTGCCGAGGCGGTGGCGGCGCATGCCAGCAAGCCGCTCATTGGGATCGTGCGCGACGATGTGATGGATGGCTGGGGGGCGATGGCAGTGGTCTATCCCTCCCATGTCAGCATCGGTCAACAGGCGGCGGAGATGATTCGGCGCTTGTTCGAGGGGACGCCGATTAGCGAACTCACCCCGCAATGGCCGCGCACCTTCGGTTACGCGGTGGATCTGCCCAAGGTCCGTCGTTTCGGCATCGACGTGCCGGTGGGGATCCTTCAGTTGGCCGGCGAAAGCGTGATCAAATAGCGCACCTTCTTTTTCCCTCCTGATGCGGCTCAATCGTAAAATCCTGTTGCTGACCATTAGCATCCTCGCCCTGTCGCTGCTGGTCAGCTCGGCGGTAACGGTGCGGAGCTTTCGCAACAACTATACCGAGGCGTTGCTGACCGGCGGCTTCGGCATCGGCCACAGCATTAACGATGTGCTTAGCGAGATGCTGGCGCTGGGATTACCCCTGGACTCGCTGTCGGGGATGGACCGGCGGCTGGCGCGGGTGGTTAACGAAAATCCGCATATCGCCTATGCGGGTATTGCCGATCTGGCAGGCTCGACCCTGTTTCATAGTCATCCGCGGCTGGTGGGGCGGCGCTTCGATGACGAGGTGATGCGGCGCAGCGTGCAGTCGCAGGCGCCCCTGTGGCAGCTCTACCGCCGCTTCGATGGGCATGACTATTACGACGTGAGTGTTCCGGTGTTCGATGCCGATGATGCCCATGTGGGCGTGGTGCGGCTGGGGTTTCCGATCCGTGTGGTGGATGACAAGGTGCTGGAAGCGGTCACCCATATCCTGCTCAACGTATTGGGCACCTTTGCGGTAATCGCCCTGTTGCTCAATTTGGTGCTGCGGCGGGTGGTGAGCCAACCGGTGAGCCAGTTGTCCGCGTATGCCGGACGCATCGCCGACGGCGATTACGACCACCCGGTGCGAATCCGTAGCGGTGATGAAGTGGGGCAGCTCTCGGCGTCTCTGATCCGCATGGCCGACAGCCTGCGTCGGCATATCGATGCGCTGGAAGGGTCGCGTGAACAGCTTGAGCAGCAGGTGGAAGAGCGCACCCGCGAACTGGAAGGCGCCAATGCCACCCTGCAAGCGCGCAACGCCAGCCTGACCGAGGCGATCGCCCGCGAGCGGGCGCTGGTGGAGCAGACGCGTCGCAGCGAACGGGCGCTGCGCGAGAGCGAGGAGCGATTTCGGCGCATGTTCGAGGATTCCGGCGACGCCCTTTTTCTGTTGGAGGGGCATCGCTACGTCGAGTGCAATCAGACCTGCCTGGGGATGCTGGGCTATACGGCCCCATCACAACTAATTGGTCGCCATCCCGGCGACATCTCGCCACCGCGCCAGGCGGACCATAGCGACTCCTACCTCAGGGCGGAAGAGTGGATTGATAAGGCGCTGAAGGTGGGCTCCACGCGCTTCGAGTGGCAGCATCGACGCAATAACGGCGAGGCCTTTCCGACCGAGGTGTTGCTCACCCCTATCGACTACAGCGGACGCCGCCTGATCCATGTGGTGCTGCGGGATATCACCGAGCGCAAGGAGGCGGAGGCGCAGATCCATAGCCTGGCCTTTTACGACCCCCTTACCAGCCTGGCCAATCGACGACTGTTTCTCGATCGTCTGCAGCGGGCGCGGGCGATCAACGACCGCACCGAAAACCATGGTGCGCTGATGCTGCTCGATCTCGATCACTTCAAGACCCTCAACGACACCCAGGGGCACGATGCGGGGGATCAACTGCTGGTGCAGGTGGGGGAGCGGCTGCAACGCTGTGTGCGCGGCCACGATACCGTGGCCCGCCTTGGCGGCGACGAATTCGTGGTGATGGTCGAGGGGTTGGGCGATGACCGGGTGCGGGCGGCGCAGAGCGCCGAGCAGGTGGCGGAAACGGTGCGCAACGCCCTGGATCAGCCCTATCTCCTGCAGGGGCAGAGCGAGGGCTACCACATTAGCTGCAGCGTCGGCGTGACCCTGTTCCATGGCGCCGGCGGCGAGTCGGTGGAGGTGCTGCTCAAGCATGCCGATCTGGCGCTCTATCGCGCCAAGGAGGCGGGCCGCGATGCTATCCGCTTTTTCGACCCCCAGATGCAGGCGCGGGTGGATGCGCGCGCCCAGTTGGAAAAGGAGCTGCACCGTGCGGTGCGCGATCAGGAGTTCATCCTCCATTATCAGCCGCAGGTGGATGTGGGGGGACGGCTGCTTGGGGTGGAGGCGTTGCTGCGCTGGTCACGGGCGGGGGGCCTGAGTATCTCGCCCGACGAGTTCATCCCGCTGGCGGAAGAGAACGGCCTGATTCTGCCATTGGGTTATGTGGTGCTGGAACAGGCCTGCGCCTGCATTGCCGCCTGGAGTCAGGGGGCCGGCGCCCGCTTGACCGTGGCCGCCAACGTCAGCCCCCGGCAGTTGCACCACCCCGATTTCGTGGAGCGGGTGATCGAGATCGTCAGCGCAAGCGGTATCGACCCCGGGCGTCTCAAGCTGGAGATCACGGAGAGCGCGGTGCTCGGCAATCTTGACGAGGCGGCGGCGCGGATGACGGCGTTGCGAGACGCGGGGATGCAGTTCTCCCTTGACGATTTCGGCACCGGCTACGCCTCGCTCTCCAACCTCAAGCGCCTGCCCATCGCCCAGGTCAAGATCGATCGCAGCTTCGTGCGCGACATCATCGACGACCCTAACGACGCGGCCATCGTGCGCGCCATCCTCGGCATGACCCGTTCACTTGATATGGAGGTGATCGCCGAGGGGGTGGAGAGTTCCGCCCAGCGCGATTTTCTGGTGGACAATGGCTGCCGCGTGTTTCAGGGCTATCTGTACGGCCGTCCGATGCCGCTGGCCCAGCTCGACGACCTGATCGCGGCGGGCGAGTACCCCATCGCAACAACGCCGAAGCCACTGCGCTTGGGGCTCGCCTGAATCGACAGCACCCTGAACGCCCTGTCCGCGGTGATGAGCGGCAAAATAAAAACAACGCCTTTGCGGAACGCAGAGGACCGCAGGGCGCGCGGAGGAGGTTTTGCTTGCTGGTGTCGCGCTCCAGCGAGGGGATGCCTGCCCGGCGCCCCAGCGCCGCCTAGCCGCCTGGAGTACAGCCCTCGGGCTGTGCGGGTATCCGGTCAGGCCCCCGGGCCAAGGCGTGTACGCCCCGAGCCCGCAGTCATACAGGGGGGGCAGCGAAGTGTGTTCGTCACTGAAGCGGCGGATGTCGGGTGGGGCGCTTATCCTTTCAATCGAACCGCCCCTCTGCGCCCGCTGCGGTTCTCCGCGTGCTCTGCGTTGCGAGGGCGCCCGGGTTGTTTTCGATACTTAGGCGCGGCCCTCGCGTGGAAATCGGTCGCCGAGGCCCATCGGGGCGTCGGAGGACGCGCACGCGAGTCCATCCCTTCGTTCGTCAACGGCATGCGCGCCGCCAAAAACGCTCAATAGGGGTGCTATTATCTGTCATTTTTCGGTAGAATCCGGCCATGAGCCAAACAAACCACGCCCTTCGCGACCGCGGCCTGGCGATGCATTGCTGTCATGAGCCCCCGTTCAGTGGGCTTGAATTTCCTGTTTTTTAGCTAGAATCCCCTTATGAGCCGACCTGCCCGCACCGTTCTCTATATCCGCTTGCCGGTCTGGAAGATTTGGCCGGGCGGGGTGATCTATATCGCCGATTTCATCCACAAGCAGCGCCCGGAGATCCGCCAGGAGCTGCTGGATATGGCGCTGATCTCCAAGGGGGAGCGGCGCGCGGCCCTGAAGGCCAAGCTGCTGGAGCTGAGGCCCGACGTGGTGGCGTTTTCCTGGCGCAACATGCAGACCTTCGGCCCGCACCCGGAGAATGACGCGCTCGACGTGGTCATGAACTACGAATACTCGCCCAAGCCGTGGCGGCGGCTGAAGGCGGCGGGGAGCGCGCTCGGCATTATCTGGGACTACGCCAGTGCGCGGCTGGATAACTTCGGCTTTATGAGACTGGTGCGCAAGCTGCTGCCGCAGGCGCGCATCGTGGTGGGCGGCACCGCGGTGTCGATCTTCGGAAAATACATCGCCGAGCATGTGCCCAACGACACCGTGGTGGTGGCCGGCGAGGGCGAGGAGGCCATGCTGGCGGTGGTGGATGGCTACGAAAAGCCCGCCGGCAACCACTACTATCGCGACCATGCCGGGCGCGTCCACCACCGCCCGACGGTCGAGGACTTTGATCTGGCGCGGCTCACCGCGGTCGATTTTGGCTACATCGAAGCGATCTTTCCCGGCTTCCACGCCTATTTGGGCGATACCATCGGCGTCCACACCAAGCGCGGCTGCCCGTTTCAGTGTCACTTCTGTCTATATAACAAGATCGAGGGCGCCCGCCAGCGGTTTCGCGCCCCCGATGAGGTGGTCAAGGAGATCGAGGCGCTGACCCGCTACGGGGTCAAGCATATCTGGTTCACCGACGCCCAATTCTGCTCCACCCGGCGCAGCACCGACCATGTGGAGGAGATCCTCGATCAGATGCTCGCGCGCCGCATCGAGATCACCTGGTCCGGTTATCTGCGCCTTAACCACCTGACCCCGCGGGTGGCGCGCAAGATGCTTGACTCGGGGCTTGCCAGCATCGATCTGTCGTTCACCGGCTCGCAGGACATTGTCGATAGCCTCACCCTGGGCTACGACCTGCAACAGCAGATGGCTGCCTTCAAGCTGTTCCAAGAGACCCTCACCACCCAGCAGGTTAAGCTGTACATGCCGCTCAATGCGCCGGGCGAGACGGTGGCCACCCTGCGGGCCACCATTGATCGCATCAAAGAGCTGTACGCGATGTTCGGGCGCGACCAGGTGCTGCCGTTCATTTTCTTCATCGGCGTGCAGCCCGACACCCCGGTGGAGAGGCAGCTACTCAAGCAAGGCTACCTGAAGCCGGGCTACAACCCGCTGTCGCTGTGGCCGTTCACGATTAAGAAGCTGCTCTACAACCCGGACCCGCTCGGCCGCGTGATCGGCCGCTCCTACCTGCAAGCGATGGAGGAGCTGGACCCGACCAGCGACTACATCGGCCGCGCCACCATGGAGATCTTGGAGGGCGAGCTGGCTGAGTTCGAGGCCCGCCAGCAGGCTTTCGACCCCATCAGGGAGACCCCGTAGTGCAGCCTCTAAGCATCGGAAACAACCGTGGGAGCGGATTGCTTCCGCGATCAAGCGATGACGGCCTCTGGTCCGGTGCAAACGCCCGGGGCAAGCCGCTAAAGCGGCCAATCGCGGTTGCCAACCGCTCCCACAAGAGATGGATCGATTGGTTCATGGTTGCCGTTACTTCGGCGCGGCGGCACTAGGGCGCCGGACAGGCATCCCCGCGTTGGAGGGCAGTTACAAGCAAGCAAAGCCCCCTCTGCGGTCCTTCGCGCCCTCTGCCTGAGTGATAGAGTGGAACGGGCATGAAGCGGGCTTGGCCCTGGAGTAACAGGGGGCGATCCCGCAAAGCCTGGCCGAGCTGACCCGAGGGCTATAGCGGGGCCTGGACGAGACCAGGCGGGCCTATAGACCAGGAACCCACGAAACACACGAAATATGGACAGATTTTTCGCGCCTTGCGTGTATTTCGCGGTTAATCAAGGCGCCGGAAATGCTCTGCGTTCCTGAATGGCGTAGGTGATCGCCCGTCGGCTATGGCTTCCGCATGCCCGAGGTGGTGCGGGGGCGGGGCGGAGGCTAGACGACAGTGTTTTGTGCGGTTTGTGCCGAATCTGACACAGTGGTTGTCGGTTTTGTGATCCTGTTTGTGAATGCTATCCCAGTAACTGACTGATATTTTACAATTCACTTTATTGGCATGTGGTTTGCTTCCATTACCGAATAATGACAAGCCACCGACCCTTGGAGGATTGCGGATGAACGGGCCAGATTTTGCCTATCTTGAACAGCGCCTGGGGGTGTCCCGACGCACCTTTCTGAAATTCTGCACCGGCGTCGCCGCCACCCTGGGCCTGCCCGCAAGCGCCGCCTATGCCATGGCCGAGGCGGTGGCCGCCAAGCGCCAGAAGCCGGTGGTGATCTGGTTGCACGGTCAGGAGTGCACCGGTCCCTCCGAGTCCCTGCTGCGTTCCGAGCATCCCACCCTCGATCGGCTGATCCTGGAGATGATCTCGCTGGAGTACCACCAGACCCTCGACGCCGGGGCGGGGCACGACGTGGAGCACCACAAGGATATGGTGATGGAGGAGAATAAAGGCAAGTACCTGCTGGTGGTGGAGGGCTCGGTGCCCCTGGCCCAGGACGGCATCTTCTGCAAGATCGGCAACAAGACCATGCTCGAGCACACCGAGGCGGCGGCGGAGCATGCGGCGGCGATTATCGCCTTCGGCTCCTGCGCCTCCTGGGGCGGGGTGCAGTCCGCCGCGCCCAACCCGACCCAGGCGGTGGGGGCGCAGGCGGTGCTGCCGGGCAAGACGGTGGTAAACATCCCCGGCTGCCCGCCCAACCCGTACAACTTCCTGGCCACGGTGATGCACTTTCTCACCTTCGGCGGCCTGCCGGCGCTGGATTCCCAAAACCGACCCAAGTTCGCCTACGGTCGCCTGATTCACGAAAACTGCGAGCGCCGCCCCCACTTCGACGCCGGTCGCTTCGCCGAAGAGTTCGGCGACGAGGGCCACCGGCTGGGCTGGTGCCTCTACAAGCTCGGCTGCAAGGGGCCGGAGACCTACGCCAACTGCCCGGCGGTGGAGTTTAACGACATCGGCGGCGGCACCTGGCCCATCGGCGTGGGTCATCCCTGTTTTGGCTGCGTCGAGCAGGGCGTAGGCTTCACCAAGCCGCTGTTCACCCTGGCCGAGGTCAAGACCCATACGCCGCCCAACGCCTTCCCGCCCATCGATCGCCGGGAACAGGCGCCGACGGCGGGCATCGCCACCGCGGCCATCGCCGGCGCGGCGGTGGGCGCGGCGGTGGGCGCCACCGCCATGGCGGCCAAGCAGGTGAAGGACCACGACAGCGCATCCGGTTCGGACCAATAAGGGGGGCGGGGCCATGAATCGTCGCGATTTTCTCAAGGCCGCCGCCGGCGGGGCCGCCGTGGCCTGCACTGGCGGGGCGCAGGCCCGGGGCAACCTGGAGCCGGCCCCGCAGGCGGTGGGTATGCTGTTCGACTCCACCCTCTGCGTGGGCTGCAAGGCCTGTGTCAGCAAGTGCAAAGAGGTCAACGGCATGCCGCCGGTGACCCTGGAGGGCAAGGAGGCCTGGGATTGGGCCTCGGACCTCTCGCCCAAGACCCTCAACGTGATCAAGCTGTATCAGCACGGCGAGGGCAACCTCAAGGACCAGGTGGAAAACGGCTTCGCCTTCGAAAAGCGCAGTTGCATGCACTGCGTGGACCCCGGCTGCGTCTCGGTCTGCCCGGTGACGGCGCTGCGCCGCCACCCCGTCACCGGCATCGTCACCTTCCATGTGGACGCCTGCATCGGTTGCCGCACCTGCACCACCGGCTGTCCCTACAACGTCCCGCATTTCGATTACGACGACCCCTTTGGCGAGATCTACAAGTGCCAGATGTGCAATCAGGATGGGGTGAGACGCATCGATAACGGCCAAATCACCGGCTGCGCCGAGGCCTGCCCCACCGGGGCCACCCTGTTCGGCTCCCGCGAGGCGCTGATGAAAGAGGCCAAGCGGCGCATGGCCCTGAAGCCGGGCGAGACCTATAACTATCCGATGGGCGACGTGAGCAAGCCCGGCAGTTACCACGAAAAGGCCACGCCCGCGTATCAGGATCACATCTGGGGCGAGAAGGAGGCCGGCGGCACCAACGTGCTGCACATCTCCGCGGTGCCCTTCGACAAGCTGGGCATGCCGCCGCTGCCGGAGCGCTCCTATGCGTCGATTTCCGAAGGCGTGCAGCACACCCTGTACAGCTTCATGGCGCTGCCGGCGGTGGCCCTGGCCGGGCTGACCTATGTGGTGCGCAAGAACCTGGATGCGCCCGCTGAAGATGCCGACGCGATCGACGACAAGGGTCAAGAGGAGGACAAGTCATGAGTCACTACCAACCCGTCGAGCGCAAGGTCTTCACCGTGCCCTTTATGGTGCTGGGGCTGATCGCCATGGTCGGCCTCTACTTCCTGGCCCAGCGCTTCATCTTCGGCATGGGCGCGGTCACCAACCTCAACGGCGGTTACGCCTGGGGCATTTGGGTGGTCTACGACATCGTTGTCGGCACCGCCCTGGCCTGCGGCGGCTACGCCCTGGCCCTCACCGTCTATGTGCTCAATAAGGGCCGCTATCACCCGCTGATCCGCGCCGCCGTCACCGCCAGTCTGCTGGGCTATGCCCTCGGCGGCGTCGGCGCCTTTGTGGACATGGGCCGCTGGTTTCAGTTCTACAACATCCTGCTGCCCTGGAACATGAACTTCAATTCGGTGATGCTGGAGGTGGGCCTGTGCGTAATGACCTACATCCTGGTGCTGTTCGTCGAGTTCATGCCCGCGGTGTTCGAGCGCTTTGGCCGCAAGGATTGGACCCATCGCCTGAACAAGGTGCTGTTCCTGTTCATCGCCCTCGGCATCCTGCTGCCCACCATGCACCAGTCGTCGTTGGGTTCGATGCTGATCGCCATGGGCCACAAGGTGCATCCGCTGTGGCAGTCGCTGCACCTGCAACCCCTGCTGGCGCTGCTAACCGCCATCACCATGGGCTTCGCCATCGTGATCTTCGAGGCCTCCTTCTCCGCCGTGGGCTTCGCCCGCAACACCGAGACCAAGCTGCTCTCCGGCCTGGGCAAGGGGATCGTGGGGCTGATCGGCGCCTATCTGATCTTCCGCTTCGGCGAGATCCTGCTGCGCGGCAAGCTCGGCCTGATCTTCGCCGGTGATTTGGGCTCCCTGATGTTCGTTATAGAAACGGCGCTTTTCGTCTTCCCGCTGGCGGTGCTGCTCTCGCCGAGGATGCGTGAGGATGGCCAAATGTTGCTCTATGCCGGGGTGTCGCTGCTGTTCGCCGGCGCCCTGTACCGCTTCAACGCCTACCTGATCACCATGAATCCAGGGCCGGGGTATAGCTACTTCCCGTCCTTCCCCGAATTGATGGTCACCGTCGGCCTGGTGGCCATCGAGATCATGGCCTATTTAGTGATTGTGAAAAAGCTTCCGGTGTTGCCCAAGCACGCGCGGGCCTGATGCGCATCGGGTGTCTCTCACGGCGGCACGGAGCACACGGAGAGGGGGGTGTGGCGGCGCCAAGAGTACGCCTTTCTCCGTGATCTCCGGGGCTCTGTGAGGGCCCAAGTAGAACCCGGCCATGCGAAACGCATTTGAATGATTTAGGAGATCCCAACGTGACGACACGCATTACTGTAGACCCGGTAACCCGCATCGAGGGGCACCTGCGCATCGATGTCGAGGTGGGCGACGACGGCAAGGTGACTAAGGCCTGGTCCTCGGGCCAGATGTGGCGCGGCATCGAAAAGATCCTAGTGGGGCGCGACCCGCGCGAGGCCTGGCTCTTCACCCAGCGCTTTTGCGGCGTCTGCACCACGGTGCATGCCATCACCTCGGTGCGCGCGGTGGAGAACGCCCTCGGCATGGAGGTGCCGGTCAACGCCCAACTGGTGCGCAACATCATCCAAACCGCCCACGCCATTCAGGACCACATCGTCCACTTCTACCACCTCTCCGCGGTGGATTGGGTGGACGTGGTCTCGGCGCTGGACGCCGACCCCAAGAAGACCGCGCAGCTCGCCGAGTCCCTCTCCGACTGGTCCCTCAACGGCCCCCACGAGATGCAGGCGGTGCAGGACCGCCTCAAGGCCTTTGTGCAGGGCGGCCAGCTCGGCCCCTTTTCCACCGGCTATTGGGGCCACCCGGCGATGAAGCTGCCGCCCGAGGTCAACCTGCTCGGCGTGGCCCACTACCTCCAGGCGCTGGAGGTGCAGAACTACGCCAACAAGATCGTCGCCGCGTTGGGCGGCAAGTCGCCGCATATCCAGAACCTGGCGGTGGGCGGCATCTCCAACTCCATCAACATGGACAGCCAATCGGTGCTCAACATGGAGCGGCTGATGCTGATCAAGGGCTGGATCGACAAGCTCGACCACTTCGTGAAATCGGCCTACATGACCGACGTGCCCGCCATCGGCGCCTTCTATCTCGACTGGGCCGGCTACGGCAAGGGGGTGAATAACTACCTCTCCGTACCCGACTGCCCCCAGGACGCCGCGGGCACCCTCTTCGACCTGCCCGGCGGCTATATCGAGAACGGCGATCTCGCCACCTTCAAGCCGATCAAGACCCACAACGACGCCTACTTCCGCGACGGCGTGGCCGAGTCCTCCAAACACGCCTGGTACCACGGCGAAGCGGCGCTCCACCCCTACCAGGGCGAGACCGAGCCCAACTACACCGACTTCCAGGACGAGGGCAAATACTCCTGGGTCAAGGCCCCCACCTTCTACGGCAAGCGCGCCCAGGTGGGCCCGCTGGCCAACGTCTTCGTAATGGTCGCCTCCGGCCACGAAGGGGCCAAAAAGTACCTCGACGAGGCCATGGGCACCCTGCGCGGCGTCTCCGGCAACGCCGACATCCCCATCGCCGCCCTGGAATCCACCATCGGCCGCCACGCCGCCCGCGCGGTGCGCTGCGCGGTAATGATGGACACGCTGAAAGAGCAGTGGCAAAAGCTGGTGGACAACATCGCTGCGGGAGATACGGATACCTTCAACCCCCCGGTCTTCCCCAAGGGCGAGGTGCAGGGCCTCGGCTGCCACGAGGCCCCGCGCGGCGCGCTCAGCCATTGGGTCGTAATCGAGAACGCCAAGATCAAGAACTACCAGGCCGTCGTGCCCAGCACCTGGAACTCCGGCCCGCGCGACCAGAACGACGAACTTGGCCCCTACGAGGCCTCGCTGATGGACAACCCGGTGGCCGACCCGAAAAAGCCGCTGGAGGTGCTGCGCACCGTCCACTCCTTCGACCCCTGCATCGCCTGCGCCATCCACATGGTGGACACCGAACAAAAGGAGATCGTGAAGGTCAAGGCGTTGTAAGATGGGCAAAGGCGCGCCCCCAGTGTTCAATGATTTGTACGGCGTGGATCGCGTCGCGCCCATCGTCGGCGTTGACTCGTACCGCAAGGTCCCCTTGGGAACGCGGTCCGGCAAGCTCTGCTTGCCGAGAAGAGCACTGTAGGATGGGCAAAGGCGCGCTCCCAGTGCTCAATGGCTTGTACGATCTGGATCGCGCCGTGCCCATCATTCCGGCTCGATTGGATCGGCACGCAAGCTTTGTCCATCCTACGTTTTATCGAGAACAGAGGCATTGAAGAATGAATATGATGAAGACGATTCCCCCCACGGCCCTGTTGACCGCCCCGACCCTGGCCGCGGCCCATGGCGGGATGCACGAGCACGGCCTGTTCGCGGGCCTGAGCCATCTGCTCTCCAGCCCCTACCACCTGGCCGGCATCGGCGCCGCACTGGCGGTGGTCTGGTTCGCGGTGCGGATGCTCAAGAAAAATTCCGAGAGCTGATTCTGGGAGGATGCCATGATCCCCACGGGTGACGAAGGCAAACCGCGGGTGCTGGTGATCGGCCTCGGCAACGTGCTAATGCAGGACGAGGGCGTGGGCGTGCGCGCGGTGGAGTACCTGGAGAGCCGCTATCACCTGCCCGCCGGGGTGGAGGTGGTGGACGGCGGCACCTCCGGCACCGAACTACTGGAGCCCATGCGCGGCGTGGAGCAACTGATCGTGGCCGACGCGGTGAATACCGGCGCCTCGCCCGGGACCCTGGTGCGGCTCACCGAGGAAGAGGTGCCGGCCTTCTTCGAGACCAAGCTCTCCAACCACCAGCTCGGGCTCTCCGACCTGCTGGCGGTGCTCAAGGTCACCGACGAGGCCCCCAAAAGCATCACCATCATCGGCATGGTCCCCTATGAGCTGGAGAACAAGCTAGGTCTCAGCGAGCGCACCACGGCGCGGCTGGAAGAAATGGTCCAGCGCCTGGTGGCCGAGCTGGAGGCCGCCGGCTTCGAACTCACCCCGCGCGCCGAGCCCTTGCCCGGTTTCTGGGCCGGCCAGGCCGCCCTGGGAGACCCGTTGTATGCATAGGCGTGCCGGTTCAGATCATCGAGGAGCAGGGCTTCTTCGCCCGCTGCGAGGGGCGGAACGGCGAGGAGACGGTCAACATGATGGTCATCGGCCCGCAACCGGCGGGAACCTGGGTGGTCAACTTCCTCGGCTCCGCCCGTGAGGTGATCTCCGAAGAGGACGCCAGCAAGATCGACAGCGCCCTGGACGCCCTCTCCGCGGTAATGAGCGGCGAAGAAGGAGTAGACCTGGAGCGCTATTTCCCGGACTTGGTCGGAAACTGAGCGATTCCAAGGACAATAACTACCACAGAGGGCACAGAGCACACAGAGAAATGTAAGGGCTCGGAAATCTCTGTGTTCTCAGTGTCCTCTGTGGTGAAATCTTTTTGGAGAGCGAGCTAAGGCCTGAAAAAAATATGAATTCTCCGCGCCCTTTGCGCCTCCTTAGCGTCCTTCGCGTTATCTGAATAAGGTGAACCCCATGCCCCAAGCCGAAGAAATCGCCGCCCCCATCGAGGCCTGCTTCAACGCCATCCTGACCGAAAGGATGGCCGGCATGCCCATCCTGAACAATACCCTGCGGGTGCAGGCGGTGGGGTTTCACCAGCGGGACGGCCACTGGATGGGCGTGGTGATCACCCCCTGGCTGATGAGCCTGATGATGCTGCCCGCGGCGCCCGCCGAGTGGGATGAGCTGGAGCTGGGCGCAAAACGGTCGATCCCGTTCCCGGCCCGCGACTACGAGTTCGTGGTCAACGAATTCGATGGCATCGGGCGCTGCCTCACCCATGCCCTGCATTCGCCCATGTTCGACTTCACCGATCAGGACTCCGCGGCGGCCATGGCCGAACTGGCGCTGAGCCAGCTCAGCCTCGAGACCGAGCCGGCGGAGGTGTCGGACGAGGAGCAGCGGATCGAGGCCTATATGCGCAAGGAGACCCTGTTCGAACCCGAACAGCCACCGGCCCCCGCCGCCCATGCCGCCCTGAGCGAAGAGGCCATCAGCCGCCGGGATCTGCTGTTCAGCGCGTTCCGTAGCGGATGAATCCGGAGGGACGGCTGGCCATCCGACTGACGCCCGATCCGGGGGGCGGCCAGCGGGTGAACATCACCTCCAGCCGGCCCCTGGCGCTGGCCCGCATCTTTCACGGCAAGACCCCCGCCCAACTCCTGCACACCCTGCCGCTGCTCTATCGTGTGTGCGGCGTCGCCCAGGCCGCCGCCGCGCACGGGGCCTGCACCCAGGCCCTGGGGATCCCCGCTATGCGGAGCGTTCGTCTTCATAGGATGCGCCGAGCTTTGCGAGGCGCATCGCGTCCGGCGAGGATTGATGCGCCTCGTTCCTCGGCACATCCTATGCGGAGCGTTCGTCTTCATAGGATGCGCCGAGCTTTGCGAGGCGCATCGCGTCCGGCGAGGATTGATGCGCCTCGTTGCACTCGGCACATCCTATGCGGAGCGGTCGTCTTCATAGGATGCGCCGAGCTTTGCGAGGCGCATCGGGTCCGGCGAGGATTGATGCGCCTCGTTGCACTCGGCACATCCTATGCGGGGCGTTCGTCTTCATAGGATGCGCCGAGCTTTGCGAGGCGCATCGGCTCCGGCGAGGATTGATGCGCCTCGTTGCACTCGGCACATCCTATGCGGAGCGTTCGTCTTCATAGGATG
>JAABTK010000004.1:0-52696 GCA_011389885.1 Gammaproteobacteria bacterium
AATGGTGAATGGTGAATGGTGAATGGTGAATGGTGAATGATGAATGATGAATGATGAATGATGAATGGTGAATGGTGAATGGTGAGTGGTGAATGGTGAGTGGTGAATGGTGAATGGTGAGTGCGGGTGCGTTAGGCGCGCCAAACACGAAAATCGAATTCAACACCCGCATTGCCGCGCGCCGTAACGCACCATCCCCGGCTTAGTGCTTGGTGCTGAGTTGTGAGTTGTGAGTTGTGAGTGCGGAGTGCTGTTGCTGGGTGGCGGAGTCTGGGCCTTGGCCTGGGCGATATGATCGGAAGTGCGTTCGGGCGCTGATTGGCTGGATATGAATCCCTCTACTGAACCACGCCTGATTATCCTCGACCGCGACGGGGTGATCAATCTGGATTCGGAGGCCTTTATCAAGTCTCCGGATGAATGGGTTCCGATTCCGGGTAGCTTGGGGGCGATTGCGCGCTTGAAGGCTCGGGGCTGGTGCGTGGCGGTGGCTACCAATCAATCGGGCATCGCGCGCGGGTTGTACGACCGGGAGACCCTGGAGCGGGTCCATCAAAAGATGTTCGCGGCGGTGGAGCAGGCCGGCGGCGGCATTGATCTGCTGGAGTTCTGCCCCCATGGCCCGGACGACGGTTGCGACTGTCGCAAGCCGGCGCCTGGGTTGTACCGGCGTATCGCCGAGCGCCTGGGGGTGGATCTCGCCGGCGTGCCGGTGATTGGCGACAGCCTGCGCGACCTGCAGGCGGCCATCGCGGTGGGCGCCGCGCCGATGCTCGTACTGACCGGAAAGGGCGAGCAAAGCCGTGCGAACCTGGGGCGGGCGGGGGGGTTGCCGGTTTTTGCCGACCTGGCTGCCGCGGTGGAATCCTTGCTCCAAAACACCTAATGATTGCGGCGACGGTCATCGCCCTTGGCGGCCGCCGCCGCTGCGCCCGCCGAGCGTCGCGACTACTGATTCCGCTCGGCGTTGTTCGCGCGGCCTTTGCGCCCCTTGCGTTATCCAAGACTCAAATCGGGAATTGCCGTCGATGCAAACAATCCGCTCGGTTCTCCATTTCGTCGCCATGGTGCTGACCATCATTACCCACTCCATCGCGATCCTGGCGGTGGGTTGGCTGCTGCCCCCGCGGCTGACCTGCCGCATCGCCCATAATTGGGCGGTGGTGAACCGCTATTTGTTGCGTTGGATCTGCGGCTTGGATTATCGGGTGGAGGGGGCGGAGCACTTCGACGGCCCGAACGCCATCGTGCTATCCAAGCACCAATCGGCGTGGGAGACCATCTTCCTGTGGGCCATTGCGCCGCCGTTTCAGGCCTGGGTGCTGAAGCGGGAGCTGACCTGGATCCCGATTTTCGGTTGGACCCTGAAGGCCATGCGGCAGATTGCCATCGATCGCTCGGCGGGCAAGCAGGCGCTGCGCGAGATCGCGGCCAAGGGGCAGGCCATGCTGGAACAGGGGCGCTGGGTGATCATCTTCCCCGAAGGCACCCGGGTGGCCCCCGGCGAGCGCAAGAAATACGGGGCCGGCGGCGGCATGTTGGCGCAAAAGAGCGGCTATCCGGTGATTCCCATCGCGCATAATGCCGGGGTTTTTTGGCGGCGGCGGGGCATTATCCGGCATTCGGGGACCATACGGGTGATCGTCGGCCCGCCGCTGGACACGGCCGATTTATCCGCGGCCGAGATCACCCGCAGCGCCGAGGCGTGGATCGAGGCGCGGATGCTGGAGTTGCCGGCCACCCTGGAGGAGGCCCGCGCCGGCGAGTGAACGACGGCCCTTGGAGTGCCGCGGATCCGGGACTATACTCCCTGCTATGAGAAACCGAATCCGCAACCTGGGGGCGCTTGTGTGGGTGGCGCTGGCGGCGCTGCTGCAAGCCTGCGCCAGCCAGCCGCCGTCGGCGATCCAATTCGCCGACGCGCTGGCCGTGAGCGTGGCCGAGGTGCGCGCCCAGCCCCGGCGTTATGCCGGCGAGCGGGTGCGCTGGGGCGGCGAGGTGCTGGGGGTGCGCAATCTCAAGCGACACTCCTGGCTGGAGGTGTTGGCGCGCCCGCTCTACAGCTTGGGCGAGCCGATGCCGGAGAGGCCGGCCGAGGGGCGCTTTTTGGTCAAGGCCGATGGCTTTCTGGACCCGATGGAATACAAAAAGGGCGAGTCGGTGACCGTGGTGGGGCGCCTGAGCGCGCTGCGCAACCGCAACGTGGGCCAATACGAATACGCCTACCCGGTGGTGAGCGCGGAAAGCCTGTATCTCTGGCCGCGCGAGGCGAGGCCGGTGCGGCGGCGGCATCGTGGGTTCATCCATGACCCCTTCTTTTGGGATCCTTGGCATCCCTTTTACTCACCCTGGGGGCATCCGTATTGGTGGTGAATCGTTCTTGGCTGGTTTCCTCACCCTGGGGGCATCCGTATTGGTGGTGAATCGTTCTTGGCTGGCCCTGAGTGCGCTGCTGGCGCTGTGGTTTTTGGTCGGCTGTGCGTCTCAGCCGCGCACTGGCGAGGCTTTGGATCACCCGGCGCCCGCGCAGGCGGCCGACGAGGGCGAAGCTTGGGCCGGCCGCGAGGTGGAGTGGGGCGGGGTGATCACCGCCGGCGGCAATCGGGCCGACAGCAGTTGGCTTGAGATTTTGGCCTATCCGCTGAACGCGGACGCCCTGCCGCTGACCGACCGCCGCCCACGGGGCCGTTTTCGCATGGAGCGGGCCGGCTATCTGGAGCTGGCGGACTTCGCCCCCGGTCGCCGCGCCACCGTGCGCGGCGTCATCACAGGTTTTGTGGCAGACCATATCGGCGAGGCCGCCTATCGGTTCCCGGTCGTCCACGCCGAACGCATTCAGCTGTGGAACGCACGCGATCTAAAATCCGCCCAGCCGCCCGGCATTCAGTTCGGCATCGGCTTGGGCGTGGGGTTTTAGTCTTTCCTCTGAAGGCGCCCCCCACAGCATCACTGTAGCCCTTGCCCCTGGGCTGCGCATGCCGCCGCACACGCCAAGGCGTGTACTCCAGGCGGCTAGGCGGCGCTGGAGCGCCGGACAGGCATCCCCTCGCTGGACGACGCAACAGCAAGCCGGCAAGAAACCGCCTCCGTGCGCTCAGAGGTTCTCTGCGCCCTCTGCGTTCCCAAGGGGCCTGTTTGAGCGCCTCGGCGTCAGGCGGGGCGCGCCGGCTCGGCCGGCACCGGTTCCAGCCCCCAAATCCCTTCGTTGTATTCGCGGATGGTGCGGTCGGTGGAGAACTTGCCGCTGCAAGCGCTATTGAGGATGCTGCTGCGCAGCCAGGCGTCGCGGTCCTGATAACAGGCCGCGGCCTGCTCTTGGGCGTCCACATAGCTGGAGAAGTCCGCCGCCGTCATCCAGGGGTCTCCGGGGTCGCGAATCGCGCCGATGATGGGGTCGAACAGCCCGGGCTCGGTTTGATTGAAGCGCTCGCCTTGCAGCAGCTCCATCACTTGCGCCAGCCGCGGATCGGCGGCGATGATGCCGGCCGGGTCGTAGTTCTCGCGCATGGCCTGCACTTGGTCCTCGTCCAGGCCGAACAGGAAAAAGTGTTCGTCGCCCACCTCTTCACGGATCTCGATATTGGCCCCGTCCAAGGTGCCGATGGTCAGGGCGCCGTTCATCATGAACTTCATGTTGCCGGTGCCCGAGGCCTCTTTGCCGGCGGTGGAGATCTGCTCGGACAGGTCGGTGGCGGGGCAGATCAGCTCCATTGCCGACACCCGATAGTTGGGAAAAAAGACCACCTTCAGCAGGTCGCCCACCGCTTCGTCTTCGTTCACCACCTGGGCCACGTTGTTAATCAGCTTAATGATCAGCTTGGCCATGTCGTAGCCGGGCGCCGCCTTGCCGCCGATGATCACCGCCCGCGGCGTCCAGCCTTGGGTGTCGCCGGACTTGATGCGGTTGTACAGGTGGATCACATGCAGGATGTTCAGCAATTGACGCTTGTATTCGTGGATCCGCTTCACCTGCACGTCGAACAAGGCCTCGGGGTCGAGGCGGATGCCGGTCAGCGGCTCCAGGTAATCCGCCAGTCGCTGCTTGTTGGCCTGCTTCACTGCGTGCCAGCGCTGGCGGAATGCCGGTTTCTCGGCATGGGGGACTAGGCCGCGCAACTGGCTGAGGTCGCGAATCCAGCCCTCGCCGATGGTTTCGGCCAGCAAGCCGCGCAGACCGGGATTGCAGCCGGCGAGCCAGCGGCGCTGGGTCACGCCGTTGGTTTTGTTATTGAATTTATCGGGCCACATTTCGTAGAAGTCGCGAAACAGGCCCTCCTTCAGCAGTTCGGAATGGAGTTCGGCCACGCCGTTTACCGAATAGCTGCCGACAATGGCCAGATAGGCCATGCGCACCTGCTGCTCATGCCCCTCTTCGATGATCGACATCCGGCCCAGGCGCTCGGCGTCCCCTGGCCAGCGCTGCTCCACCTGGTCGAGGAAGCGGGCATTGATTTCGTGGATGATCTCCATCGGGCGCGGCAGCAGCTTTTGAAACAGCCACACCGGCCAGCGCTCCAGGGCCTCCGGCAGCAGGGTGTGGTTGGTATAGGCCAGGGTGCGGGTGGTGATGCCCCAGGCCTGCCTCCAGTCCATGCCATGCACGTCCATCAGTAACCGCATCAGCTCGGCCACCGCCACCGTGGGGTGGGTGTCGTTGAGCTGAAAGCGGTTGTTTTCGGCAAAGGCGCTAAAGTCTTCGCCATTGTGCCTTTTCCATTCGCGGATTACGTCCTGAATGCTGGCCGAGGCAAGAAAATACTGCTGCATCAGGCGCAGTTGTTTGCCGTTTTCGCTCTTATCGTTGGGGTAGAGCACCATGGTGATGTTTTCGGCCTGGGTCTTGGCCGCCACCGCGTCGGTGTAGCTGCCGGCGTTGAATTCGTCCAGGTTGAAAAGGTCGGTGGTTTCGGACTTCCACAGCCGCAGGGTGTTCACGGTGCCGTTATCAAAGCCGGGAATGGGTACATCATAGGGCACGGCCAAGACCTCCTGCCCGGGCCGCCAGCGCACGCGGAGGACGCCTTGGCTGTCCGCGTAGTGCTCGGCATGGCCGCCGAAGAACACGCTCTGGGTGTATTCCGGGCGCTCCAGCTCCCAGGGGTGGCCGTCGCGCAGCCAATGATCGGGTTCTTCGACCTGATGGCCGTCGCGGATATCTTGGCGGAACATCCCGTATTCATAGCGCAGTCCATAGCCGCGAACCGGTAGTTGCAGCGTGGCGCAGCTATCCAGAAAACAGGCCGCCAGGCGGCCGAGCCCGCCGTTGCCCAGGCCGGCGTCCGGCTCCGCGTCGTCGATCTCCTCCAGCTCCAGCCCCATGTCCTTGAGCGCAAGGTCCACCTCTGCGCTGATGTCCAGGTTGAGCAGGGCGTTGGTGAGCGCGCGCCCCATCAGGAATTCCATCGAAATGTAATAGGCGCGCCTGCATTGAGACTGCTCGTAGGCCTGTAGCGTGCTTTTCCAGCGCTCCATGAGGCGGTCGCGCACCGCCATCGCCAAGGCGCTGTAGTAGTAATGGGCGTTTTCGCAGGCAATATCCCGCCCCAGGGTATGGTTGAAATAGTGTTTGAAGCTATCCCTCACGGCCTCTGGATCGTTGCCAAGGCGCGTTAGATCGGCGAGGTTTTCGTTGGGTTTTTGCCGCAGCGGAATAGCAGGCAGTCCAGGCTTGAGTTGCATGGCGGGGTGTCCGATGTGCTTTGGGTTGAAAGGGGCGAAAGGGCGCTATTATGCCGCCGCCTCCGGGGTGAATGCTACACTGCGGGGCGGAAATAAAACCTCTGCATTCATGCAGAATAGGCCGTCACCCGGCGTGATCCAGCTTTTCGCGCGCCCGGCGCAGCAGGTTTCGTTGATATTCATCGGCGGCCGGGGCGCCCTCGCGCGGGGCCCAGGGGGCGAAATCCTTGTCCGACACCGGGTCGTAAGGCCCGGCCTTGACCTCGAACACCACCGCAGGCTCGGCCTCAACCAGCAGGCTGTGCCATACCCCCGGGGTGATGTCGATCCCCAGCGCCGGCGCCTCGGGGCCGAGACGGTGGACCGCGTCGAGCGCCCCCGTGTCGTCGAACACGCAGAACAGCAGGCTGCCCTGCAACACCACGAACGACTCCGACTTGGGCGGCGAGGCGTGGCGGTGGGGCGTGACATAGGTGTCGGCCGCGAGCACATTCAGAAAGCGGTGGCAGGGGTCGTCTAGGTCGGCGTGGAAGTTGTGATTGACCCGCTTGCGGGGCGCGGCCGCCGCCCGTTGCGCCAAGTCCTGCATCAGGTCGGCGTTAATGGTCTGCAGCGCGGGCCGGGTCTGCGCAGCGCTCATCGCTGTCGGCCCTGTTCCAGCAGCACCGAATACCCTTGGTCTATGCTCATAATGTGGTCGCGCAACCATTTGGCGGCGGTGGTCAGCAGCTTGATGGCGGCCACCCGGGTGGCGCCCCGCTCCAGATCCGCCTGGCAGGCCAGTAGACTATCCACGAACTGCCGGTGCAACGCCTTATGGGCATCCAGGGTCGGGTAGCCGAGGGCCTCCAACATGCGCTCCTCCTCGTCGAAGTGATATCGGGTGTAGGCCAACAGCTCTGCGATGGCCTCGCCCACCGCCGCCTCGCCCTGGTCTTCGTCCACCGCGCGGTGCAGTTGGTCGATGATCTCGAACAGGCGCTGATGATGGGCGTCCATGGTGGCGTCGCCCACACTGTATTGCTCGCTCCACTGGTACAGGGACATGCTCGCCTCCGCTCAGGAGTGGCTGGATGATGGTCGCCTATTACATGCCTTTCAGGGGCGGCTTTGCAACACCCCGGGGGCGCAAAGGCCAACCCGACGGCCGGTTCTTTGACAAAAATCGTCTAAGCTTGCGGAATCTTGATCTGATGCAGTCTCCGCCCTTGTTCTTGAGCGGATGCTGCTTTATAAAGGACCTACTAACTGCTTATCGGTTCAGCAGACACGCGTCTGTCGTTCGCAAACGAAGGAGTCATCCCGCCATGTTCAAACCATTACCGATTTTAGCTTCCGCCCTTGCCGCCGGCCTCGTCCTGCTTCCCGCCGCGGCCCTGGCGCATACCGGTCACACCGCGGTTTCCGGCCTCGCCGCCGGCCTCGCCCATCCCCTTGCCGGCTGGGACCACCTGTTGGCCATGCTGGCGGTGGGCCTATGGGCCGGGCAGCTCGGCGGACGCGCCGCTTGGAGCCTGCCCCTGGCCTTCGTGGTCCTGATGCTCGCCGGCGGCGCCCTGGGCATGGCCGCCTGGGGCCTGCCGCTGGCTGAGACCGGCATCCTGGCCTCGTTGGTGGTGCTGGGGCTGCTGGTGGCCGGCGCCCTGCGTCTGCCGCTGCAACTCGGTCTGCCGTTGGTGGGGCTATTCGCCGTGTTCCACGGCGTGGCCCATGGCGGGGAGATTCCGGCCCTTGCCAGCGGCGCGGCCTATTCCACGGGCTTTGCCCTGTCCACCGCCGCGCTGCATTTCGCCGGCATCGGCACGGCCGTCGCCCTCAAGCGCGTGCGCGGCGGGCTGGCGCTGCGCGCCGCAGGGGCCGGCGTGGCCCTCGGCGGGGTGGCGCTGCTGTTTGCCTAAGGCGGTTTGCAGCCATAGCCTAACCTTTTTGCCCTGTGCTGGGCGCGCCCCGAGGCGCGCTCAGCGCTTTGTTCCGACACCTAGCGAGGTCCGCCCATGGCGATCGAAAAGCTGTCCGCGGGGCAGCTCGACGAAGAATTATCCAAGCTCAATGCGCCGCTGGAAGAGCTTTGGTCCCTGCGCGAGGGCAAGCTGCATAAGGAATTCCGCTTTGCGGACTTCGTGGCCGCCTTCGGTTTCATGGCCCAGGCGGCGCTGCTGGCCGAACGCCAGGGTCATCACCCGGAGTGGCGGAATGTCTATAACCGCGTCTCGGTGGAGTTGAGCACGCATGAGGCGGGCGGCGTCTCGGCGCGGGATTTCGAACTCGCCGCGGCGATGGAAGCCCTGTTTGCCTAGGAGGATCCAGATGTCCGTAAGAGAATACACCCCCATTGATCGGCTATTCATGGGCTTTGATAGCGCCGTGCGCACCGTTTTCGGGCGCCCCCGGGTGACCGAGCGCACGGACCCGGCGCAGGGCCTGCCCGAGGTCGAGCTGAGCGAGGCCCAGCGCGAGCACATCGGGCGCTTGATGCGCATCAACCATAGCGGCGAGGTGTGCGCCCAGGCGCTCTATCAGGGCCAGTCGCTGACCGCGCGCCTGCCCGCAGTGCGAGCCGGCATGGAGCGCGCTGCGCAGGAGGAGAACGATCACCTAGACTGGTGCGAGCGCCGCATCGGCCAACTCGGCGGGCGCAAGAGCCTGCTGAATCCGCTGTGGTACGGGGCCTCTTTCAGCATCGGCGCGGCGGCCGGACTGGCCGGCGACAAATGGAGCCTCGGCTTTGTGGCCGAAACCGAGCATCAGGTGGATCAGCATTTGCGAGGCCACTTGAGCGAGGTGCCGCTAAAGGACGAAAAGACCCGCGTGATCCTGGACCGCATGCGGGAAGACGAAATGCGGCATGCCGCCTTGGCCCTGCAAGGCGGCGGCGCCAAGCTCCCGCTGCCGGTGCGGCTAGGGATGAGGCTCGCGTCCAAGGTGATGACCAAGACCGTCTATCGGGTGTAGGCACTCAGGAGGTTGTTGTACGTGCATAGGATCAATTCCACGGCGGCCCGCGCGGCCGCGCTGGTGACCCTGTTTGGGTTGTGTTGGCTGTTTGCGGGGACGGCGCTGGGGGCCTCGATCCGCGACGGCGAGTTGGCGGCCCAGGAGGAGAACTGGGTCACCGCGCTGAGCAATTGGCGACCGCTGGCGGAAGCGGGCAATGCCCGCGCCCAGTTCTATTTGGCCGGGGTGTACGAGCAGGGCCTGGGGGTGCCCCGAGACCCCAACGCGGCGGTGGAGTGGCTGATCAAGTCGGCCCGAAACGGCTATCCGCTGGCCCAGTTCAACCTCGGCAATAGCCTTTATAAACGCGCAACCGAAAAGGACTACGAGCAAGCCGCCCTGTGGTGGAACGCGGCGGCCGAACAAGGCTTTTTCCCCGCCC
Source organism: Gammaproteobacteria bacterium (assembly GCA_011389885.1). Lineage (GTDB taxonomy): Bacteria > Pseudomonadota > Gammaproteobacteria > Chromatiales > Chromatiaceae > JABBTK01. The sequence goes on from JAABTK010000004.1 coordinate 9,056, forward strand.
AGTATAACCTGGCGGTGTTATTCGAAAAAGGCATAGGGGTGGTCAAGGACCTGGACAAGGCCGTGTCTTGGTACCAGGCCGCGGCCAAGCTCGGCTCGGAACCGGCCCAGGCCGCCCTAGAGCGCTTAGGCGTCGGCGCGACAACGCCGCCGCGCCAGGCGGTTGCTGCAACCACGGCTGGCGCCCCCGGCGGCCCGGCCAAGGGTCCGGATTGGGTGCTGGCCCAGCCGGCCGGGGATTACACCATCCAACTGGCCAGCAACCGGCAGCCCGAAAACGCCCAAGCGTTGGCCAAGCGGTTTGCCGAACACGGCGCCGTGGCCCTGGTTTCCTATGCGGATGCCCAAGGCGTGCAGTGGCATGTGGTGGTGCTGGGGGCCTTCGACGCCAAGTCGGCGGCGGATGCCTTGGCCCAATCCATCCAAGACCAGCTCGGGGCCGAGCCTTGGGTCCGCACCTTCGCCGGCATTCAGCGGCTGCTTTGATCGGGCGTAAGCCGATCAATTCACCCGAGTACGCCTGCGCCTAAATATCGGAAACAACCCAGGCGCCCTCGGAACGCAGAGCACGCGAGCACGCGAGCACGCGAGCACGCGGAGCACGCGGAGAACCGCAGAGCATGCAGAGCAGCAAAGGTTTTTTCTTAGCGTCGTTTGCGTCTTGGCCAGAGCGAGCCTTGGGCGCCGATCGACTCGTGCCAGGAATAGGCTGCGCCGAGGAACGAGGCGCATCGCTTGGACCCGTGCGGGACCGAGGCGAAGCGGGCCATTGAACCGCGAATGGACGCGAACACCCACTTCGCTACAGGCGGAACCCGGCACGCCTTGGGGGCGCGACTAGACCAGGATGCGGTCCCGCCCCGCACCGGGTAGGGAACCCCTCATGCAACCAACCGCCCAAGGGCGTCCCGGTTTTTAACCAAAAACCCCTCCGCGCCCTCTGCGTCCCCAGGAGCAGAGCCGCCGCGGTTATTCGAGCGCAGCTGGCGGGCCGGCGAGCGCCGGCCCGGTGGTGTCACTTCTTGCAGAGCCCCATGGAGATGTTGGCCTGAAAAATGGCCTTGTGAACGTCGCCCAGGCTCAACATCCCGACCAATCGCCCCCCTTCCGCCACCGGGATGCGTCGAAACTTGTGCCGCACCATCACCGTGGCCGCGCGTAACACATGCATATCCGGCGTCACGGTGATGGTGCCGGTGGACATGAGGTCTTTCACCTTCAAATCCAACACGTCGCGATAGCGCCCCATCATGGCGTCGTAATCGACCGAGGCCATGCCGTCCATGGTCTCTTCGAGACTGGGAAAGAGTCGGTGGAGTACGTCCTTTTCGGCGATGACGCCCACCATTTTCTCGCCCTCCACCACCGGCAGCCCGCTGAAGCGGAACAGGCACATGAGTGACACCACCTCGATCAGCGGCGTCTCCGGGGTCACGGTGCGAGCCGATTGGCTCATGATGTCTTTGACCTGCATACGGCTTATCCTCCTCGCTGTGGTTCAGTTCTTTCCGGCCGCCCCGCCGCGCCGGGCCGCTTTCTCGCCTCAAGCGCCGCGGGCTTCGGCCTCAGTGCCGATCATTGGCCGCATCCGGCGCAAAGTCAATAACCCGTTTCGGGAGGGCGCGCGGCCGAGCCGGGGAAATGGGCATTTTTCTGCACAGTGCCCCCGCGCGCCTCGGGTATAATCCGACGGTCTTTGAATCCGACGGAGTTGTTACCGATGCCGCTATCCGCACGTTCGTTGCGAGAACGTTTTGTCCTGATCCGCGAGAACAAGCTGTTCGAGACCTTCGTGATCGTGGTCATCGTGTTGTCGGCCTTGGTGATCGGGGCCAAGACCTACCCCTTCAACCCCACGGTTTTTCAGATCTTCGTCATCCTCGACTGGGGCATCACCCTGTTCTTCCTGACCGAGATCCTAATCCGCATGCTGGCCGAGCCGAACCTCAAGGCCTTCTTCAAGAAGGGTTGGAACCTGTTCGACTTCCTCATCGTCACCGCCAGCCTGATTCCGGTGGACGAAAGCGAAATGGCGCTGCTGGGGCGCTTGCTGCGCATCTTTCGCGTGCTGCGTCTGGTGTCGCTGATCCCGGAGTTGCGCGTGTTGATGAACGCCTTTATGCAGGCGATTCCGCGCATGGGCTATGTGTCGCTGCTGATGTTCATCATCTTCTATATCTATGCCGCCATCGGCAGCATTTTTTTCGGCAAGATCAACCCCGATCTGTGGGGCAATATCGCCATCTCAATGCTAACCCTGTTCCGCGTGGCCACCTTCGAGGACTGGACCGACGTGATGTACGAGACCATGGCCGAGTACCCGTTGAGCTGGGTGTTCTACCTCAGCTTTATCTTCATCGTGGCCTTCGTGTTTCTGAATATGATGATCGGCATCGTGCTGGAGACCATGCAATCCGAGCACGAAAAGCTGTATCGTGAAACCGGCCAGGGCGAGGCGGGCGAAGTGCATTGGATCAAGCAGCACACGGCGGAGATGGAACGGCGTTTGGAGCGCATGGAGCAGTTGTTGATCCGGCTCGGTCCGCAGCCGGATGGGCAGCGCAAGGACGATTCCTGATAGGCCTCCTCGGTCTTTTGGCCTATCATTGGGGCTATTGATGAAATAAAGGGGCGGCGGTGGAGACCGCGGCGACGTTGCAGGAGTAGACCGCGGGCTTCGCTGGCGGGCGGTTTCCCTACAACAGGCTGGTTTTTTCGCCCCCGGTTGCGGTAGGCTTGCCGCATAATCAAAACCAACAGGAGAGGCCCCCATGTCGGCCAAGCATCCCATCGTCGCCGTTACCGGCTCGTCCGCGGCTGGAACCAGCGTGGTCCGCCGCTCGTTCGAGCACATCTTCAAGCACGAAGGGATTCGCGCCGAATTCGTCAAGGGCAACGCCTTTCGTCGCTACGACGGCGCGACCATGAAGCGCGTGGTGGCCCGGGCCGAGGAGCTGGGCCTCCTGCTGAGCCATTTCGGCCCCGAGGCCAATCTGTTCGACCGCCTGGAGGGGCTGTTTCGCGAGTACTCGCGCACCGGCACGGGCTTGGTGCGCCAGTATGTGCAGTCGCCGGCGGACGCCGAGGAGCTGGGCCTGCCGCGGGGCGGCTTCACCCCCTGGCGCGAGATCGAGCCCGGGGCCGACCTGCTGTTCTACGAGGGCATGCACGGCGGGGCCATTGAGACCACCTGGAGCCGCCGCCCGCTAAGCCCCTCGCACAACCCCATCATCATCCGCGAGCGTCAGAAACTGGAGCACGAAGAGGACCAAGGGGTGGACGTGGCGCGCTGGGTGGACCTGCTGATCGGCGTGGCCCCGGTGATCAATTTGGAGTGGATTCAGAAGATGCACCGCGACCACTTCGGCAAGGGCGCAAGCCAGGAATCCATCACCCACACCATCATGCGCCGGCTGGAGGACTATATCCGCTATATCACCCCCCAGTTCTCGCTCACCGATGTCAACTTCCAGCGCATTCCCATGGTGGACACATCCAATCCGTTTAGGGTGCGCGAGATCCCGACCCTGGCCGAAAGCAAACTGGTGGTGCGTTTCAGAGAGCCCAAGGGCGTGAACTTTCCCGACCTGTTAAACCGCATCCCCAACAGCGAAATGACCCGCCGCAACACCCTATTGATCGAGGGCGGGGACATGGAGATGGCCATGGACATCATTTGCACCCCCATCATCCACCGCCTGATCGAGCGCAAGCGCGCGGCGGACCGGCGGATCGAAAACCTCAGAAAGGGGAAACCATGAAGACCTTGAAACCTCGCAAGATGGCCCTCGGGCTGGCGGCCGGCCTGGCGCTGCTGCTTTCGGCAGCGGCCCCGGCGGCCCAGGTGCGCTTGATCCTGGAGCCGGCGCAGGAGGTGCTGCCGGCGGACCGCCCCGCCGCCACCTATCTGAAAATCGTGCTCGAAGGGCTGGCCCCGCCGCAACCCGAGCGCCGAGCGCCGATCAACGTGGCGCTGGTGATCGATCGCTCGGGCTCCATGCGCGGCGAGAAACTGGCGCACGCCAAACAGGCCGCGGAGATGGCCCTGGAACACCTGCGAGACGACGACATCGTGTCGGTGGTGCTCTACGACCACACGGTCGATGTCCTGGTCCCCGCCACCAAGCTCCACGACCGCCCCATGATCGAGCAGCGCATTCGCTCGGTGCAGGCCGGCGGCAATACCGCCCTGTTCGCCGGGGTCAGCAAGGGCGCGGCCGAACTGCGCAAGTTCCTCGACCGCAAGCGGGTGAACCGGGCCGTCCTGCTGTCCGACGGCCTGGCCAACGTCGGTCCGAGCACCCCGGAAGAGCTACAAGGCCTGGGGCGTGAACTGGGCGGCCAGACCATCTCGGTGAGCACCATCGGCCTGGGCCTGGGCTATAACGAAGACCTCATGGTGCGCCTGGCCGGGGCCAGCGACGGCAACCATGTGTTCGCCGAGCGCCCCGAAGAGCTGGCCAGCGTATTCGAAAAGGAGTTCGGGACCCTCGGCAGCGTGGTGGCCCAGGGCGTCGCCATTGAGGTGGAATTCCTCGACGGCATGCGGCCCATCCGCATCCTCGGGCGGGAGGGCGAGATTCGGGGCAGCCGGCTCAGCGCGCGCATGAACCAAATCTACGGCGGCCAGCAGCAGTACCTGCTGGTGGAGATCGAGACGCCGCCCGGCCCGAGCGGCGCCGAGCGCCCGCTGGCGCGCGTCGAGGTGCGCTATGATGACCTGTTCAGCCGCCAAAACGAACGCCTGGAGCAGACCGCCCGGGTGCGCTACAGCGCCGATGCCCAAGAGGTCGAGGCCTCGGCCAATCGCGAGGTGTTGATCTCCGTCGCCGAGCAAAAGGCGGCCGCGATGGACGACGAGGCGTTGGCGCTCAAGGATCGCGGCGACGTGGCCGGCGCCCAGCAGGTGTTCCGCAACAAGGCCGCCCTGCTGCAACGAGAGGGCGAAAAACTCGATTCGGACAAGCTCAAGGTGCAGAGCGGCATGAGCCGCGAGGCCGAGGCGGCGGCGGCCGCCCCCGCGTCCGAATGGAACAAGGCCCGCAAGGCCGTGCGCGAGGAGCAGTACATCATCCGCAATCAGCAGGGTTATCGCTGATCTGCATATCGCCTAGCCCCCGGCAAGCCTTGCGGGCTTGCCGGGAAGCCCCTGTTCGGCGAAACACAGCAGAGCGCCGCATGCGGCGCCCGCGCACTGGAAATTCCCAACCAAGGCTCGGGTGTTCCCGAATGGTCAATCCGCCAAGACCGGGGTAGGCTGCACCCTGGAGCCCGATCTGAACAAGATCGCGTCCTCCCCCTTACGCCGTCCCCGCTTTTCAGGGGTGAGTTATATTCCGCGGAGGCCGCATGCTGAGCGATTTTCTGTACGAAACATTCCGCTTCATCAAAGGCGACACCGGGCCTTGGTACGACGAAGAAAAGGTGGGCGCCCGCTGTGCGCAACGCATGGAACAGGCGGTGGATAGGGTGACGGAGCAAATCTCCCCCAAGCTGCGCGCCATTCCCGGTTACCAAAAACGCCTGCGGGCGCCCATGGCAGCCGCCTTCGAGTATATCGACGCCTTGGCGGAGACGGTTCCGGCGCCGATGCGCGGCACTCGCGCGGGCTTTTTCGATAGCCCGGAGCTGAGCGCCTTTTTCGTCAACTTCCAGCACTTGCAAGAGGTGTTCAGCAGCAGCCGAGACGTGCGCGATCTGTTGTGCGAGGCCCCGGAGACCGAGGCCTGTTATGCCTTGATCTGCATGGATCGCGAGGACCGGCGGCAACTGGGCATGGCCCTGGCGGGGGATGAGGTGCGCCGGGACGTAATGCAGACCGCAGTGAGCTTCACCAACCACCAAGTGATTTCCCCCGGGCCCGACGAAGAGGCCGCACGGTGCGCCCTCAAGTGCTGCATGTTCAAGGCGTTGGTGCAGCATACGCGCCGCTTGGTGGCGGAGAACGCCGCCCGCGGCCAGGCAATCGCGCAGCGCCGGGCGGCGCTGACGCGGCGTCTGGCCCGTGCTGCCGCCGGCAGCGCGCAAAGGATCGAGCTGCAAGCGGAATTGACCGGGCTCGAACGCCAGCGCGGCGAATTACCCTGGCCCCTGGAGACCCTGGAGGACCGACTCGCTATAGTGGTCGATGTGCTGGGGCATCCCGAACGCTTTCTGGCCAGTTGTCGCGAAGAGCTGAGCCTGGACCGCATGGGGATCCAAATCGATGGCGCCCGCGCCGACCAAAGCCGCAGTGTTCCGGTGTCGCAGATTCAGATCGGAGGCGGCAAGCCTCGCGTCGCCCTGATGCTGAGTTTTCCGCGCTCCGAGGTGCTTCCCGAAACCGACTTTCTGCACCAAGCAGAACTTTTTCTTATGGCCACAGCGCAATGAATAACGAAGCCTTGATTCGTGTGATGATGACGAACTTCCAGCGCCATGAATTGGAGCGCGTGCTCGACATCAAGCAGACCGTCGATGCCGGCAGCCCGCTGGCGGAATACGACATCGCTTTCATGGGGCAGCTTTGCCAAGAGGCCATCGACAGCATGCGCCTGGTGGGCGAGTTTCCGGAATATCAGAATGTCTTCGTGCAGGCGGTGCAATTATTCAAAGAGATTACAGAAAAGGGCCTGGCAAACGAGGCGCGTTAATCAACCCCGCCGGGGCTTAGCCGAGTACGCCAGCGCCTAAGTGTCGGAAACAACCCGGGCGCCCTCGGAACGCAGAGCACGCGGAGAACCGCAGAGGGCGCAGAGAAGAAACGGTTGTTCCTTAGCGCCCTTTGCGTCTTGGCGAGACAGGGCCTTCGCGGCCGATCGACTGGCCTGGACCCGTGCGGGACCGAGGCAAAATGGGCCATTGAACCGCGAATGGACGCGCATAAACGCGAATACTCACTTCGCTACAGGCGGAATCTGACACGCCTTGGGGGGCGCGACTAGACCCTAGCACAGCCGCGCCTCAATATCGGAAACAACCCGGGCGCCCTTGGAACGCAGAGCACGCGGAGAACCACAGCGGGCGCAGAGCGGCGTTGCGATTGAAAGGATCAGCGGCGCACCCGACATCCGACGCTTCAGCGGCGAATGCACTGCGCTTGCCCGCCCCCTGTATGACTGCGGGCTCGAAGCCTACGCGCCTTGCAACCGGAAACCCGCACAGCCCTCCAGGCGGCTGGGCGGCGCTGGATCGCCGGGCGGGCGCAAGCAAGCAACCCCCTCCGGGCGCCCTGCGGTCCGCGGTACCCTCTGCGTTCCTAGATGGCGTTGTTTCTGTTATTGGTGCGCGGCTGTACTAGGCGCAGACAGCGCGGCTAAAATGACAGCATGCGGCGGAAGCGCCAATCCAGCCAACAGCGAAACGGGATGCCACCATGAGCCTCACAGTCCAGTTTTCCGACGATGCCCTGACCACAATCCTCGACCAGTCGTCCGTCTATACATGCGCCTGCCCGGCGCAGCTGTGCAAGGCGATCATGCAGCAACGCATGCTGCATCGCTACCAAGCCGGGTGCGTCGGCAAGACCTACACCGACGAGGCCGTGCATGCGGCCATTGCGCACACGGTCGAGCAGGTCCATGCGGCGCTGGAGGGCTGTCTTGACGAGGTGCTCAGGCTGGAGGGGTGGGATATGGGGACCTATGTCATGCCCGAATCGCTACAAAAGCAATTGGCCTGCGAGGTGGATGAGGGGTCGCGTTGAAGCAACCGCCGGCTAGCACACCTGCGCGTCAATTACGGAGACAGCGGCGGCTGGGGACGCAACGGGGCGTTTCGATTGAAAGCTAAAGGCACGCATTCCAGGGCAGCGAAAACACAACAATTGCCAACCCCAAGGCGTAGCTCGGATGAGCGCCGCACCCGACATCCGACGCTTCAGCGGCGAATGCACTGCGCTTGCCCGCCCCCTGTATGACTGCGGGCTCGAAGCCTACGCGCCTTGGCCTAGGCGCTCAACCGGAAACCCGCACAGCCCTCCAGGCGGCTAGGCGGCGCTGGATCGCCGGGCAGGCGCAAGCAAGCAACCCCACCCCTCCGCGCGCCCTGCGGTCCGCGGTGCCCTCTGCGTTCCAAAAGGCATTATTTACGCGCAGGCGTACTCGCAAGATGGTCTGCGAATCCCCAGTAATCGCCTAACCGCAACTGGCGCGCAGACCAGCCAGGAAGGCGCGGTTTTCCTCCGGCGCGCCCACGGTGACCCGCAGGCAATCGGCCAGCAGCGGGTGGGTCCCGTGCAGGTTCTTAATCAACACCCCCTGCTCCTTGAGGCCGGCGTGGATGGCGGGCGCTTGGCCGGCCGGGGTGCGGAACAGGATGAAGTTCGCTTGGCTTTCGTAGGCAAGAATGCCGTCCATCGCATTCAGGGCCTTGAGCAGATCCTGGCGGGAGCGGCGGATTTCGGCGGTCTGGTCGTCGAACACCGCCTTGTGGCGCAGCGCGAACTCGGTGCTGATCTGGGTCAGCACATTGATATTGTAGGGCAGGCGGGTTTTGTCGATTTCCCGGGTCCAGGCTTGGGGGCCGGCGAGCAGGCCCAGGCGCAGGCCGGCGAAGCCCATCTTGGACAGGGTGCGCAGCACCAGCAGGTTGGGGAATTCGCCCAGGCGTTGCAGGAAGGTCTCGTCGGTAAAGGGGGCATAGGCCTCGTCCACCACCACCACCCCGCGGGCGGCGCGCATTACGCGTTCGAGGTCCGCGGCCGAAAACAGATTGCCGGTGGGGTTGTTGGGGTAGGCCAGGAAGATCAGCGCCGGGTCTTGCTCTTCAATGGCCTGCAGCAGCGGCCCAAGCTCCAGCGAAAAACCCTCGGCGTTCAGCGGCACGCCGCGGTAGTCCATGCCGGCGAACGTAGCGATCATTCGGTACATCACAAAGCCCGGCTCCACCGACAGGATGCATCGGCCGGGGCCGCCGAGGGTCAGGGCCAGCATTTGGATCAGTTCGTCCGAGCCATTGCCCAGCAGCAGGCCCGCATCCGCCGGGATCTCCAACACCTCGCGCAGGCGCTCCTTCAGCGCCGGGGCCTCGGGGTGGGGGTAACGGTTGAGCTGGGCCTCGCCCAGGGCGTCGAGCCAGTCCGCACGGATCGCTTCGGGCCAGTTGTAGGGGTTTTCCATGGCGTCCAGTTTAATCAAACCGGCGGGGTCCGGCACATGGTAGGCGGAAATCGCCCGAATCTCCGGGCGAACCCAGGTCGCGGCGAGTTGTTCAGCAGTCTGGTCGGTCATGTTCGGCTCTTGGCTCGGGTGGTTTTTGTTTGCCACAGAGACACAGGGGCCACTGAGGTTTTTTTACGCAGGCCTTGCGGGCGTTTTTGCCACAGAGTCACAGCGGTTTTTTACGCAGGCCTTTTGGCTTGGAGGCTGAGGCTTTAGCCGGCGCCGGCGCTGCCAACAACGCCTAAAGACCCGATCGCCCTAATCTCCTCTGCGCCCTCTGTGGCGAAAAATCAGTCCTTCAAACGATACTCGGCGGAGCGGGCGTGGGCGGTGAGGCCTTCGCCGCGGGCCAGGATGGAGGCGGTCTTGCCTAGGGTCTGGGCGCCCTGTTCCGAGGCCATGATCAGGCTGGATCGCTTCTGAAAGTCGTAGGTGCCCAGGGGCGAGGAGAAGCGTGCGGTGCGCGAGGTGGGCAGCACATGGTTGGGTCCGGCGCAATAATCGCCCAGGGGCTCGGAGGTGTGGCGGCCCATGAAGATGGCGCCGGCGTGGCGGATCTGTTTAGCCAGCGCCAGCGGGTCTTGCACCGACAGCTCCAGGTGCTCGGGCGCGATGTGGTTGGCGATCTCCGCGGCCTCGTCCAGGTCCTTGCAGGTAATGAGCGCGGCGCGGTCCTTCAACGCCGTGGCGATAATGGGCTCGCGCTCCATCTCCGGCAGCAGGCGCTCGATGCTGGCCTGCACCCGCTCCACGAAGGCGGCGTCGGGACTGACCAGGATGGACTGGGCGTCCTCGTCGTGCTCGGCCTGGGAAAACAGGTCCATGGCCACCCAGTCGGGATCCGTGTCGCCGTCGCAAATGACTAGGATCTCCGAGGGGCCGGCCACCATGTCGATGCCCACCTGGCCGAACACCGCGCGCTTGGCGGTGGCCACGAAGATGTTGCCGGGACCCACCACCTTATCCACCGGCGGCACCGATTCGGTGCCGTAGGCCAGGGCCGCCACCGCCTGCGCCCCGCCCAGCGCGAACACGCGGTCCACGCCCGCCACATGCGCCGCGGCCAACACCAGCTCGTTGAGCGCACCGCCCGGGGTGGGCACCACCATAATCACCTCGTTCACCCCGGCCACCTTGGCGGGTATGGCGTTCATTAGCACCGAGGAGGGATAGGCCGCCTTGCCGCCGGGCACGTAGAGCCCGGCGCGATCCAGCGCCGTCACCTGCTGCCCCAGCAGGGTGCCGTCGGCCTCGGTATAGCTCCAGGACTCCAGCTTCTGTCGCTCGGCATAGCGGCGCACCCGCTCGGCGGCATGCTCCAGGGCCTGCTGCTGCGCGGCGGGGATGGTCTTCCAGGCCTGCTCCAGCCGCGCCAGCGGGATCTCCAGATCCGCCGCCGAGGTCGCCTGCCAGCCGTCGAAACGGTTGGTGTACTCCAACAGCGCCGCATCCCCCCGCTCCCGCACCGCCGCGATAATCTCATTAACCGTCTGATTCACCCCGGCATCCGACACCGAATCCCAGGCCAACAGCCCGTCGAGTTGTCGGTAGAAATCGGCATCGGCGGATGTTAGCCGTTTGATCTGGACCATGTTAAACCCCTGTTTGAGTGCTGAGTGCTGAGTTCTGGGCTCTGGGTGCTTGGTGCTGAGTTCTGAATGCTAAGTTAGCGGCGCGTGAGCCTGCTAGTGCGGCCGCGCCGAGGTAACGAAAACAATGAATCAATCGATCCATGTCTTGCGGGAGCGGTTTGCAACCGCGATCAGCCGCTTTAGCGGCTTGGGCCGGGCGTGGGCGTCGGATCAGAGGCCGTCATCGCGGATGCAATCCGCTCCCACTGTGGTTTCCGTTATTTGTACGCCGGCGCACTAGCCCGATAGGCCTCTTGTATCTCAACCGTGCGACGCAAAGCGTCGGGGCATGCGTTCCCGCGTAAAACATGGGAACGAGGAAGCACCCGGCACCCAGCGCCAACAAGCACTCAGAACTCAGCCCTCAATTCTCAACCGCCTCCCGTAACGCCTCCAAAACCTGGATAACGGTCCCGTGTTTCATCTTCCACGACGCCTTGTTCACCACCAGCCGGGAGCTGATGTCGCAGATATGTTCGAGCTTCACCAGGCCGTTGGCCTTGAGGGTGTTGCCGCTCTCCACCAGGTCCACGATGAGGTCGGAGAGGCCGACGATGGGGGCGAGTTCCATGGAGCCGTAGAGTTTGATGATTTCCACCTGCTGGCCCTTGGCGGCGAAGTGCTGTTGCGCCGAGCGGACGTATTTGGTGGCGATGCGCAGGCGGCGGCGCTTGAGGTCGGCCCCCGGTTGGCCGGCCACCCACAGGGCGCAGCAGGCGATTTTGAGGTCCAGGGGCTCGTACAGGCCGTCGCCGCCGTGTTCCAGCAGCACGTCCTTGCCCGCCACGCCGATGTCCGCCGCACCCCACTGGACATAGGTGGGCACGTCCGAGGCGCGGATGATCACCAGCTTCACCTGCGGGTGGTTGGTGTCGAGGATCAGCTTGCGGCTGGTCTCCGGGTCGTCCAGCGGCTCGATGCCGGCATGCGCCAGCAGCGGCAGGGTCTGCTTGAAGATGCGGCCCTTGGAGAGGGCGATGGTAATGGGGGTGTCGAAGGTCATGGGTGTCTCGAACCAGGGTTCGGGTTATTCGGGCATGCGGCGGATGCGGGCGCCGAGCGCGGCGAGTTTTTCTTCGATATTCTCGTAGCCGCGGTCGATGTGGTAGATGCGGTCCACCACTGTTTCGCCCTCGGCCACCAGGCCGGCCAGCACCAGGCTTGCGGAGGCGCGCAGGTCGGTGGCCATCACCGGGGCGCCGGTGAGGCGCTCCACGCCGGTGCAGATGGCGGTGTTGCCCTCCAGTCGGATGTCGGCCCCCATGCGCTGCATCTCCTGCACATGCATAAAGCGGTTTTCGAATACGTTTTCGGTAATAGCGCCCACGCCCTGGGCGACTGCGTTCAGCGCGGTGAACTGGGCCTGCATGTCGGTGGGGAAGGCGGGATAGGGCGCGGTATGCACATCCACCGCCTTCAGCCTCCGGCTCTGCATGTCGAGGGTGATCCAGTCCGCGCCGGTCTCGATCACCGCCCCGGCCTCGGTCAGCTTGGCGAGGACCGCGTCCACTAGGTTGGGCTGGGTGTCGCGCACCTTGATGCGCCCGCCGGTGATGGCGGCGGCGGCGAGGAAGGTGCCGGTCTCGATACGGTCGGGCAGCACCTGATAGTGGGTGCCGGTGAGCCGTTTCACCCCTTGAATGGTGATGGCGCCCGAGCCGGCCCCCTCGATATGCGCCCCCATGGCGTTGAGGCAATTGGCGAGGTCGATCACCTCCGGCTCGCGGGCGGCGTTTTCGATCACCGTCTCGCCGTCGGCCAGGGCCGCGGCCATCATCAGGTTCTCGGTGCCGGTGACGGTGACCATGTCCATCACCAGCCGCGCCCCCTTCAGGCGCTTGGCCCGGGCGCGAATGTAGCCGTTCTCCACCTCGATCTCCGCGCCCATGGCGCGCAGGCCGTTGATATGCAGGTTCACCGGCCGCGAGCCGATGGCGCAGCCGCCCGGCAGGGAGACGTCGGCACGGCCGAAACGCGCCAGCAGCGGACCCAACACCAGGATCGAGGCGCGCATGGTCTTCACCAGCTCGTAGGGGGCGGTGAATTCCTGAATGTCGTCGGCGTTCACCTCCACCCGCATCTTTTCGTCCACCACCAGGTGCACGCCCATGCGGCCCAGCAGCTCCATGGTGGTGGTGATGTCGTGCAGGTGGGGCACATTGCCCACGGAGGTTCGCCCTTCCGCCAGTAGGGTGGCGGCGAGGATGGGCAGGGCCGCATTCTTGGCCCCGGCGATGCGCACCTCGCCCGCGAGGGGGCCGCCGCCGGTGATGATCAATTTGTCCATAAGGCTTTCGGACCCCGCGGTGGCGGAAACGGATAAGGCTGGACATGATACTGGAAAAAGCCGGTGGACGGAAAGCGCGCGCGCCATGGCGCCATCGCAGGCCCGCCCGACCCGGCGCCGGGTTTGCGGGTGCCCGCCAAACGGCATACGGCCTTGGGGGGGGCGTTTTCGGCTAAAGCTTGCAGTAAGGCGGTGTATTATCGGTTGTCAATGGCTTAGCCTAAGGCGTTTTATTGAATCGTGCAGGGTCGCAGCTTGGCCTGAGCCGCGGCTGCACCGTGAAATAAGGTGGCTCCCATGTCGATTGACTTGCGTCTCACTGTGTTTCTGCTGTTTGTTGTGCTGAGCGCCCCGCTTGCGGGGCAGACGGCGCCCCCGGCTGCGGCCGGGGACGGCGCGCCGGCGGATTTAGTGCCGGATCCGACCGCTGAAACCTTGACTCGGTTGCTGGAAATCCGCGAGCTGACGCTGGCCAAGCGCAAGCAACTGGAGGACCTCACCAAGGCGCTCAAAAGGGCCGACGTAGAGGCGAAGGCGGAGATTGAGAAGCAGCTCGCGGGCCTGCCCGAGAGCATCGACAAGCTCAATCAGTCGTTCGAGCAGGTGGCCATCGGCGGCATTGACTTGGATGACCTGAACGAGCAGCCCAGCGAGGAAATCGACTGGAAGCGGGAGCTGGAGCAGATCACCCGGCCGATCCTGGCGTCGCTGAAGGACCTGACGGAAAAACCGCGCAAAATCGAGCAGTTGCGCGCCGCGACCACGCGCCTCGACGAGCAGCTTCAGGTGGTGGAGCGGGGCCTTGCGTCGCTGCAAGCCTTGCAGCAAAAGGACCCGCCGCCGTCCGTGGCAAGCAAGCTCCAAGGCCTGATTGATGTTTGGCAGCGGCGCAAGACCGACCTCGCAGGGGCGAAAGAGGTGGTGAGTTATCAACTGGCCAGCCTGCAGGGGCGCAATGTCTCGGTGTGGGAAAGCGTGCGCGGGGCCCTGATGGCCTTCGGCCAGGGGCGCGGACTGACCTTGTTGATCGCCCTGGGCATGGGGCTCGGCATTTGGTTGCTGTCGCGACTGGCGCTGGCGCTGGTGCAGCGCTCGCACCGTAACGAGCCCGGCCAGGACCGCCGGCGCCTGAATCGAATGACGTTCTATATCTACCGCGCGGCCACGGTGGTGCTGATCGTCATCGGCCTGCTGGCGGTGTTTTACGTCCGCGGCGATCTGCTGCTACTGGCCCTGACCCTGCTCGGCCTGTTCATGCTGCTGATGAGCCTGCGCCAGACCTTGCCCAAGTACCTGACCGAGATTCGGCTGTTGCTCGACATGGGGGGCATTCGGCACGACGAGCGGCTGGTCTATGCCGGGATTCCGCTGGAGGTGAAGAGCATTCGCACCTTCGTGACCTTGTGCAATCCGGAGCTGGAAGGCATGCTGCGGATGCCGCTGCGCCAGGCCGGCGAACTGATCTCCAGGCCCTGCGGGGACGAGCCCTGGTTTCCCACCCGAACGGGGGATTTTGTGCTGTTCTCCGACGGCCGCCTAGGCGAGGTGCTGCGGCAGACGGTGGAGGTGGTGGAGCTGCGCAATGCCGGGGCCATCCTGCAATATGCCACTAGCGATTTCTATGCCATGGATTTCCGCAACCTGTCCCGCGAGGGCTTCGGCGTGGCGGTGAGCTTTGGCATCGACTACAGCCACCAGGCCGAATGCCTGGACCGAATCCCGGCGCGCATGCGCGCGGCCCTGGACGCGGCCTTCGCGCGCAAAGGCTGGAGCGACGACCTGCAAGACCTGTTGGTGGCGTTCAAAGAGGCCGGCGTGAACTCCCTCGATTACCTGGTTTACGTCACCCTCGGCCCGCGTCTCGCCGGGTCTTATTTCAGCGTGGGCCGTTTGGTGCAGCAGACCCTGGTGGATACCTGCAATCAGGAAGGCTGGGGTATTCCCTTCGCCCAGCTTACGTTGCACAAGGGTGCGGGATTCGACGCCCCGCCGAAGTGATGGGGCCTGCGGGCGATTTCGTGTTAAATTTCCTCTTTTCCAACGGCGTTATTTGAGGGAAAAAAGGATGTTTAAAGCGCCTGTATCGCTGCTTTTATGGCTCGGCCTTTGGCTCGGGTCCCCGGCCGGGGCCGCTTGGCGGGGCTTCGGGGGGGGCGATAAGGCGGCGACCGATTTCGCCGGCCAGACCCTGCATATACTCACCTGGGAGGACTACATCGCCCCCGAATTGGCCGCCGCCTTCACCCGAGAGACCGGGGCCGAACTGCGCTGGAGCTACTTCGACGACGATCACCACCGCGACACCCGGTTAAAGGAACAGGGCGCCCTGGGCACCGACCTGGTGCTAGTGAATGAAAAGAACATCAGGCGGTATCGTAAGCGGGGCTGGCTGGCCCCGCTGAGTGCGGAGGAAGCGCCGAACCTGAAGCATATCGCCGGCCGTTGGTTCGACCGCTTTCCCGACGCCCGCGGTATTGCGGCGCCCTATTTCCGGGGCGTCACCGGCATCCTCTAGCGCAAGGACCTGGTGGCCGCGCCCATCACCCGTTGGCAACAGTTGTTCGACCCGGCGCCCGCGTTACAGGGGAAGATCCGCATGCCCAGCGACCCGCGGGAGCTGTTGTCTATCGCGCTGCTGGCCGACGGGCATTCGCTGAACGCCGAAGGGATGGCGCTCTACGAGGCGGCCAAGGCGCGCCTGTTGGAACAACAACCCCCTGTCAGGGTCTATGGTGCGCAAGAGCTGAGCGAGCAAGACCCCATCGTCACCGGCGAGGTGCTGGCCTCCGCCAGCTATAGCGGCGATGCGTTGACCTTGCAAGGCTTTAACGACAAGCTGGAGTATCTGACTCCAGAGGAAGGGGGCGGTTTTTAGATGGACTTTTTTGTGGTGATGCGCAGCTCCCGGCAGCCGCAGCCGGCCTATGCCTTCCTGAACTTTCTAAATGCGGGTGAAAACGCCGCTCGTAATGCGGGCTATGTGTATTACGCCACGCCCAACACCGCGGCGCTGGACCAGGCGTCCGCAGAATATCGCCGCAACCGGGTGATCTTTCCCGACCACGCAACGCTCGCCCGCTGTGAAGCCCAACGGCCGTTGCCGGTTTGGGTGCGCGGGCACATCAACAATATCGCGGCGCAGGTGGTGCGATGATAAAACGCACTGACAGCCAATGCTGGTCATGACATATTACGCCCGATTCAAACCGTCCAACCGCAGAGTGATCGATGATGGCGCGAGCCGCGAGAAAATGGGTGTTTTTCCTCCCGGTGCTGCTGGGGGTCGCGGCCGTGGCGGTCTTCAAACAAGGCCGCGAAGCGCCGCAACAGGCCCCGGTGGCGGAAAAGCCGGTCCTGGTGCGGGTGATGGCGGCGCCGCGGTTGGCGGTGCGGCCGCGCGCCAGCGGTCACGGCACGGTGCGGCCAAGCCGTAGCTGGGAGGCGGTGGCCCAGGTCAAGGGGCGCATCCTGGAAAAGCACCCCAAGCTGCAAAAGGGCGCGATCCTGGCCCAGGGCGCCCTGCTGTTGCGCATCGATCCCGCCGAATACCGCCTGCGCATCGCCCAAATCGAGGCCGACATCGCCGCCACGCGCGCCCAGTTGGACGAGGCGGCGGTAAAGGGAGACAACATCCGCGCGGCGCTGGCGGTGGAGCGCCAGGCCCTGGAGCTGGCGCAAAAGGCGCTGGAGCGCAAGAAGGACCTAGCGGTGAAGGGCGGGGTCAGCCGCTCGGACCTGGAGGCCCAGGAGCGCACCCTATTGGCCCAGCGCCAGAGCGTGCTCACCCAACGCAGCAGCCTGAATCTGCTGCCCGCCCAGCGCGCCCTGCTGGAGGCCCGCGCGGCGGGTCTCGAGGCCCAGCTCGAAAGCGCCCGCCGCGACCTGGCGAACACCGAGGTTCGGCTGCCCTTCGATGGCCGGGTGGCGGCGGTGAACGTGGAACAAGCGCAATATGTGCGCGAGGGCGAGGTGCTGGCGGTGGCGGACGACATGCATCGCGCCGAGGTGGAGGTGCAGATCCCGCTGGAGCGCTTCGCCAGCGTGATCCGCAGCGAAGGGGTGCTGAATCTGCTGCCCGGCGCCGGGGTCGAGCTGGGGCCGGAGCGGCTGCATGTGGAGGCGGAGGTGCGCTTCGACGAAGGCGAGATCCACGCCCGCTGGGCGGCGCGTTTCGCCCGCGTAAGCGACACCCTGGACCCGGAAACCCGCACCGTAGGCGTGATCGTGGAGGTGGATGAGCCCTACTCCGACGTCCAGCCGGGCATCCGCCCGCCGCTGCTCAAGGGGCTGTTCGTCGAGGTGGTGCTGACCGGCCCGCCCGCCGCCGAGCTGCCGGTGATCCCGCGTTCGGCCTACCGCAACGGCCGGGTGCTAGTGGCCGATGCGGACGACCGGCTGGTGATCCGCCCCGTCACCCCGGCCTTAATGCAGCCAGGTTATTTGGCCATCGAAAGCGGCCTGGAGGGCGGCGAGCGGGTGATCCTCTCCGACCTCAGCCCGGCCATCGCCGGCCGCCTGCTCCAGCCCCGCCTGGATGAGGCCGCCCGACAACGGCTCAACGCCGAGGCCAACTGATGGTCGCCTTCTTCACCCGTCACCCCACCGCGGCCAATCTGCTGCTGCTGTTTCTGTGCGTGCTTGGCCTCAGCGCCCTGCCCGGTTTGCAGCGCGAGACCTTTCCCGACTTCGACGCCGCCCTGGTGCAGGTGCAGGTGATCTACCCCGGGGCCAGCCCGGCGGAGGTGGAAGAGGCGATTTGCCAGCGCGTCGAAGACGCCGTGGACGGCATCGCCGATGTAGAGGAGATGCGCTGCGAGGCGCGCGAGGGCGTGGCCTCGGCCATGGTGGAGATGAGCGACGGCGGCGACTTCGAACGCTTTATGAGTGACGTGAAGTCCGAGGTGGAGGCCATCGACAACTTCCCCCAGGAGACGGAGATCCCAATCGTACAGGAGCTGAACCGCACCGACCGGGTGGTTTCGGTGGCCATCACCGGCCCCGAGGATGCGGTAGAGCTAAAGGCCTACGCGCAACAGATCAAGGACCGCATGCAGCGACTGCCCGAGATCGCCCAGGTCAACATCGGCGGCTTCTCGCAACAACAGCTGGTAATCGAAATCCCGGCCGCGGCCTTGCAGCGCTACGGCCTGGGCATCACCGACGTGGCCGACGCGGTGTCGCGCCAGGGCACCGACCTGCCGGTGGGGACCCTAGAGACCCCGGAGCGCAACCTGCTGTTGCGCTTCACCGACCTGCGGCGCACCCCGGCCGAACTGGCCGAGCTGGTGGTGGTGGGCGGCGACAACGGCGGCGAAATCCGCCTCGGCGACATCGCCCAAATCCGCCAACGCTTCGAGGTGGAGGAGGAAAAGATCCTGCTCGACGGCCGCCGCGCCGCGGTCCTGCAGGTGGTAAAGACCAAACAGCAGGACACCCTGAAGGTGATGGACCAGGTGCAGGCCTTCGTCGAAGAGGCCCGCGCCGGCGCCCCGCCGGGGGTGACCTTCACCCTTACCGAAAACGTCTCCTCCATCGTCAGCGACCGCCTGGGCATGCTGATGCGCAACGGCCTGCAAGGCCTGGTGCTGGTGTTCTTGGTGATGTGGCTGTTCTTTCAGGGCCGCTTCGCGTTCTGGGTCGCCGCCGGGCTGCCGGTGTCCTTTCTCGGCGCGCTGTTTCTGATGCAGGCGCTGGGGCTCACGATTAACATGATCACCATGGTGGCGCTGCTGATCGCCATCGGCCTGCTAATGGACGACGCCATCGTCATCTCCGAAAACATCGCCACTCAAATGCGCCGCGGCAAGGATGCCTTTCAAGCGGCCATCGACGGCGCCAAAGAGGTCGCCCCGGGGGTGGTTTCGTCCTTCCTGACCTCGGTCGCGGTGTTCGCCCCGCTGGCCTTTCTGGAGGGTCACCTGGGCAAGGTGCTGCAATTCATCCCCATGGTGTTGATCTTGGTGCTGGCGGTCAGCCTGGTCGAGGCCTTTCTGATCCTGCCGCACCACCTGGCCCACTCCTTTTCGGCCAAAAAAGAGCAACAGAGCCGTTTTCGGCGCGGCTTCGATGACGCACTGTTCGGGTTTCGCGACCGCGTGGCAGGGCCGGTGGTGGATGCCGCGGTGCGCCACCGCTATTGGTTCATGGGCGCGGTGGTCGGGTTCTTTCTGCTCTCCATCGGGCTGCTCGCCGGCGGCAAGGTCAAGTTTCAGGCCTTTCCCGACATCGAGGGCGACATCGTGGAGGCCCGCCTGATGCTGCCCCAGGGCACCCCGCTGGGGCGCACCGAGGCGGTGGTGGAGCGCCTTACGGCGGCGGCCGAGGCGATGAATCAGGAATTTGCCGACCTCCAGCCCGCGGGCGAGCGCTTGGTGCGCAACATTCAAGTGCGCTTTAACCAAAACCGCGACGTGGGCGAAACCGGTCCCCATGTCGCCACCGTCACCCTCGACCTACTCACCGCCGAGCGGCGCGGCGGGCGCATGGACGACTTCATCGCCGCCTGGCGCCAGCGCACCGGCGATCTCCCCGACGTGGTCTCTCTGACCTTCAAAGAGCCCACCCGCGGCCCCGGCGGGGTGCCGATCGAGATCCGACTCTCCGGCGACAGCCTGGAGCAACTCGACCAGGCCTCGGCGGAACTGCAGGATTGGCTGGCCCGCTATGCCGGCGTCAGCGACCTCGACGACGACCTGCGCCCCGGCAAGCCGGAGCTGCGCCTGCGCCTGCGCGAGGGCGCCCTGGCGCTGGGCGTGGACGCCGCACGCGCGGCCCAGCAACTGCGGGCGGCCTTCTACGGCAGCGTGGCGGCCGAGATTCAGGTAGGCCGCGAATCCTACGAAATCCTGATGCGGGTGGACGCGCAGGATTTGACCAGCCTGCGTGACCTGGAGGCCTTTCGGGTGATGTCCGCCAGCGGGCATTTAGTGCCCTTGAGCACAGTGGCGGAGACCGAGGAGGCGCGCGGCTATTCCCGCATCCAGCGCGTGGACGGGGTGCGCACCATCACCGTTACCGGCGACCTGGACGCCCGCAAGGGCAATGCGCAGGAGATCATCGGCCATACCCAGGCCAACTTTCTACCCCAACTGATCCAAAAATACCCCGAGGTGCGCTTTTCCATCGAGGGCGAGGCCAAGCGTTCGGCCAAGACCGGCGGCTCCATGCTAAGCGCCTTCGGCATCGGCCTGGCGGGCATCTTCATCCTGCTCAGCTTCCAGTTCCGCAGCTACCTGGAGCCGGTGGTGGTGATGTCGCTGATCCCGCTGGCGCTCACGGGCGTGATTTGGGGGCACTTTTTGTTGGGGCTGAACCTGAGCATGCCCGGCATGATCGGCTTCGCCTCGCTGGCCGGCGTGGTGGTGAACGACTCCATCCTGCTGGTGGAGTTTCTGAAACGCGGCGTGCGTGCCGGCCTGGGGGTGGCCGAGGCCGCCCGGGCCGCCGGCCGCGCCCGTTTTCGCGCGGTCATGCTGACCTCAATCACCACTATCGCCGGGCTGCTGCCGCTGTTGCTGGAGAAAAGCCTACAGGCCCAGGTGCTGATCCCGCTGGCCGCCAGCATCGTGTTCGGGCTGCTCGCCAGCACCCTGTTGGTGCTGTTGGTGGTGCCGGCGCTGTACACCATTTTCGACGACCTTAAGATCACCTCGCTGGCCCGCGAACGCCGGGCCGAGGCGGTCTGAGGCCCCTGGGATTGCCGCCAATCGCCCTTTTTAAAAAAATCGTGAGTCCAAACCAGTCTAAATCCGGTTTCGAGCGGTCAAGGTGCGAAAAAATTTGAATTTCTCGGGGAAATCCCGCCTAATTGCGGCTTTATGAATCACTTGTTAACCCTTGTCCTGCAAAGTATTCACCGGGTCGGGCCAGGGCATTGCCCGGCCCCGAGTTCGCCAAAGCTATGAAACAAGTCGCCCGCATTCTTCCCGTTGGTCTTGAACAGCAAGAGCGCACCATTCTTGGCGTGGTGGTGAACCTGTTGTCGGCCTTCGACCTGGATGTCGAGGTGGTGGACGACGCCAGCGAGGCCCCGCATATCGCGCTGGTGAACGGCGAGGCATCCGTCGGCATGGAGTACCTACACAGCCCCGATACGGCCCCCGTGAAGATCGTGATCAGCGCGACCCCGCTGTCGGGGTACGGCGCACACTCCTTGAGCAAGCCGGTGCGGGTGCAGGCCCTCAAGGATGCGATCTTCGAGCTGTGGACGCAAAACCAGGAATCGATCCAACAGGTTGAAAAAAACCTCGGCTCTCGATCCAAGGCCAAGCCGCAACCGCGGCCCGCAAAGACGGAGGCCGGATTGCGTGCGGAGCAGGTGCAGGACCTAATGCTGGCGCTGTTGCTCGCGCGCAGCCAACAGAAACACCTGCTGTTCAGTGGCCAGGCGGGTCACGGCGTCCTGCTCGACGGCCTGCACGGCCAGTATTATTCCGGACTCTCCGGCGAGGCCATGGAGGCGGTCTGTCAACAGCAAGGCCAGGCCCAGGCATTAGGCCCGGGCCCCTTCATGAGCGCCATCGAGGGCCTGGAGGCGAAACCGTTTAACGACATCGCCTGGAGCGCGGCGCGTTTTGGCGCCGCCGGCCGGCTCTACGACGGCGCGGAACTCGACCATACGCTGGTGATGAAGGCCTTCCCGCGGTTTCCGCGGCGCCATCTCCGCCCCGAGCATACGCGGGTTGCGGCCATGCTCACCAAGACACCCATGAGCCTGCGTGAGCTGGAGGCCAATTCGGGCATCGCGATGGACGTGCTGATCGAGTTCTACAATATCGGCGTCGTGCTCGACGTATTGCAGGCCAAACCTACGGAACAGCGCGAAATCCGCAAGCTCAGCGGCGGTAAGCGGGGGGGCCTGCTGGCCAAGATCGCCAAGCGCTTGAAAATCGGCGGCAACACCTGAAGCAGGGGGAAGGATTGATGGCGGCGGCAGACAGCAAAATCATATTCGCCGGACCGGTGGGCTCGGGCAAGACCTCGGCGATTTCCTGTCTCAGCGATATCCCGGTGGTGTCTACGGACGTGGACGCCAGCGATGAGACCAAGGCGCGCAAGGACACCACCACCGTAGCCATGGACTACGGCTTCCTGAGCCTCGAAGACGGAACCCTGGTGCATCTCTACGGCACCCCGGGTCAGGATCGGTTCGATTTCATGTGGCAGATCCTCACCGAGGGCGGCCTGGGGCTGGTGTTGTTGATCGATGCCGCCCGGCCCGACCCGGCGGCGGACATGCTGTTCTACCTCGATGCGTTTGAGAAATTCATCGCCGAAACCGGTGCCGTGATCGGCATCAGCCGGGTGGATCTCAGCGAGCGCGACATCTATGGGCTGCTGCAGCAAAGCCTGATCGAACGCGGTCAGTTGCTGCCGATGTTCGAGGTGGACGCACGCAAAGACGAAGACGTGAACCTGTTGGTGCAAACATTGCTAGCCGTGTTGTCGGCAGAGGTTTGAGATCATGGATTTAGTAGACGAAATCATTAAAAAAGTCACCGACGCGTCCGGCGAAGGCGGGTCCGACTCCCAGGCGGATAGCCTGGACACCATTCTCGGCGCCCTATTGGATGATGCGGACGACATCCTCGGCGCCCTAGTCACCACCGCCGACGGCCTGCCCAAGGCCCAGCGCCTGCCGGGCGATCTGGATCCGCGGCGTTTTTCCGCCATGAGCAGCGCCTTGCTGGCGCTCAGCACCACCATGGCGCGCGAGGCCGGCAAGGGCGAGACCATGAACGTGCTGATCGAAGGCAAGGAAGGCAACACCTATGTGATGCACGCCGGCAACAACCTCGTGCTCACGGTATTCACCAAGATCAAGCCCAACCTCGGCCTGACCTTGGCCCAGGCGCGACGCGCGGCGGAC
The DNA here is from genome assembly GCA_011389885.1 of Gammaproteobacteria bacterium. GTDB lineage: Bacteria > Pseudomonadota > Gammaproteobacteria > Chromatiales > Chromatiaceae > JABBTK01. The sequence continues at coordinate 31,981 of JAABTK010000004.1, forward strand.
AAGGTGGTGTTGTTCGCGCGCGAAAAGGCGAAGGGTATGTGAGCTAGCCAAAAGGCGCCTGGGCGCCCCGCGTTTGGTCGGTTTTACGACCCCCGTATCGAATGATTGCAACCTTGAGGAGACCAAGAACTAATGAGCCTGAACGACGTAACCAATCAAGTTCTCAACGACGTGGACGGCGCCGTCGGCGTCGGCGTGGTGGACCTCTCCACCGGCCTGCTGCTGAGCGTGGCCCACAACATCCCCTACTTCACCCAGAGCTATCTGGATGCCGTGGCCGCCGCCGCGGTCGACATGTTCCGCGGCAAGGGCGTCACCGGGGTGGAAAAAATGCTGTCCCAACAGCGCGGCAGCGAGGTCAAAGACAGCCTTAAAGAGGTGCAAATGACCACCGACAAAACCTTTCACTTCATGTCCGTGGTGCCCGGCAAACCCAACAGCCTGGTGGTGCTGATCACCAGCAAAAAGGCCAACCTCGGCATGGGCTGGGCGGCCCTCCGCGGCGCCCTGCCGGACATTGCCAAGTTCTGCCCTTAGGCGGAGCCCGCGAGTCCCCAAGCCCCGGCTTGGGGGCCGCGTCTTAGGCACCCCGCCTCCCGCGCCATTCGGCAAGCGTGTACAGCTGCGCCTAGGTTTCGGAAGCAACCCGGGCGCCTGCGATGGGCACGGCGCTGACAGATAGCGACCAAAACCAATGACCGGGGGAGCGCCTTTGCCCATCCGCGCTCCTCGCGGCTGGTATATAGGATATGCCGAGAGAAACGAGGCGCATCGCTTCGGCTTTGTGATGCGCCTCGCGGCACTCGGCGCATCCTATCCGACTTTTTTACTCGTAAACCGGGGCGCCGAAAATCGTGGAAATTGGCTGTTTTCGACAGCCTACATGCATCCCCACGCTGGCGCATGGGGACGAGGGGATCCGCATAAAAACCCTTTGCGCTGTAGCCGTTGTGCGCGGGCTGTACGGGCATTACAAAATCCGCACCCGAAACCCCAACCCGGAAAGCCTGAGTTCGTCGCCGTCGTCGAGGCGGCGGCTGTCGCCGGGCATGACCTCCTCGCCGTTCACGCGGGTGGGGTTGGTGAATTCTCGGCCATAGCGGCTTTGGTCTAGGACCTGCACCTGCCAGCCGTGGTTGCGATGCTCGAAGCGGCAGTGGCGACGGTGCAAGAAGGCAGCGCCTTCGATCCTTCCCGGAATCTGAACCTCGGCCTCGCTTTGCGCATGGGCCTGGCCGAGGATGGCGTTTTCGCGCACGGTGAGGATTTCGTGATCGAAGGCCGGTTCCAGGTAGAAGAACGCGCGTTCCGCTGCGGTTGCGGCGGCCGGGGTTGGGCGTTCGGGGGCGGCCGGCGGTGGCGCCGCAGGGGCCTCGGCGGGCGCCGTCGGCGGCGAGGTTTGGGGGCGGGGCGTCGCGGGCTCCATGCCGATGAACTGGCCGCATTCGGCGCACAGGTTTTCGTATTCGGGATTGGGCGTGCCGCACTTGGGGCAGATCTTTACGAATTCGGTCATTACGGGTTTACGCTGTGTCGAGGGTCGGGGGCGGAAGCGGGGCGCCGGCGCGGCGTCGGGATGCCGATTAACCACCCGGTGGCGGCGTCGATCATACCGAGATTTCGCTGCCCCGGCTCGGTCTTTGCGCCCTGCGTGCGCAGGGCCTCGCCGCGCGCGCTCAGTGCATGCAGGCGTTGGTTGGCGGAGGCTTGCAGCGGGTGGCGGCCGGGCCGCTGCGGGCGATAAGGGCCGGCGATCAGCAGGTCCGTAGCCGCCAACAGGCGGGCGGCGTTTCGTCTACGCAGCCATTGCGCCTTGGGGTACCCGGAAAAGACGATCAGGTCCCAAGCCGGGCGTGCGGCCTGCAATAGCGCCCACAGCGCGCCCAGGGCGCCGGCCTGAGCCAAGGGTTCGCCGCCGGTGAAGGTGACGCCGTCGAGCGGCTGATCGAGGTGCAGAATGTGCCGCGCCAGCGCGGTGACGGCGATGGGCTGGCCCGCGTTCGGGGGGCGCAGCTCGGGGGTGATGCAGCCGGGGCAGTTTAGGGGGCAGCCGGCGCTCCACAGGGCGAGCCGCCGCCCGGGTCCCAGGGCGGTGACCGGGTAGGCGATGCGGGCCAATCTGAATAAGGTTTCCATTTCGCGCCGTTCAGTCGGGGGCGCCGCCGCGGGTGTGTTCTTGCATGCGCTCGATGGCTGCGAGCAGCCGGTCGCGCTGCTCGAAAAACCCAGGGAGTCGGTGTCGGGCCTTGGTCGTCTCTCCGGCCTGGGCCTGCGCCACTAGGTCGGCGGCCAAGCCGTGGATGGCCTCGTGCAGGTGGTCGATCCGCCGGTAGTCGGCCAAATGCCCGTAACGACTGAAACCGCTGCCGTGAAACCAACGCCCGAAGCGGCAATGGCGACTGGGCAAGGGCGGCGGATTCAGGCCGGGCTTGCCCTCAATCACCGCGGCCACCTTGTCCACCCAGCGGCGGTGGCTGCTGGCGGCCACGGAGAGGATCAGCGCTTCGCGACTGCGGCCGGGTTTGCGCAATTCGCGCCAGTGTCCATTGTTTTGCCAGCGCTCGATCCAGCCCGCCAACTCCGCCGCCGGCATGGGGCGCCCGATGCCGAAGCCCTGGGCCTGGGTGCAGCCGAGCAACAGCAAGAGGGCGGCGTGCTCCAGGGTCTCCACGCCCTCGGCGATCACTGGGCGGTTGAAGGCCTGGGCGAGGCCGATCACGCTCTCGACAATGCCCAGGTCTTCGGGGTCATCGAGCATGCCGCGCACGAACTCTTGATCGATCTTGAGCGCGCCGCTCGGCAGGCGGCGAAAATAGGACAGCGAGGAGTAGCCAGTGCCGAAGTCGTCCAGGGCGAAACCCACGCCCAGGCTTGCGCATTCGCTGAGGGTGCGGGAGGCGCCGAACAGGTCGTCCATGGCGGTGGTCTCCAGGATCTCCAATTCGAACGCGCCCCGGGGGGCGCCGGGGTGATGTTCGAGGGCCTGCTTCAGCTCCGAGACGAAGGCCTTGGACAACAGGTGGTCCGCGCTGACATTCACGCTGACCGCCAGCGCCAGGCCATTGGTCCGCCAATGCGCCAGCTGGGCTAGGGCGCTGTCGATCACCCAGCGGCCTAGCTTGAGGTCGAATTCGGTGCTCTGTATCAGGGGCAGGAATTCAGCCGGCGGCAGCAGACCGCGCTCGGGGTGCTGCCAGCGAAGCAAGGCCTCGACGCCGGTGACCTCGCCGCTGCTGAGGTTGACCTTGGGCTGGTAGTGCAGCACGAATTCCCGGTCTTCCAGGGCCTGGGCGATGCGTTCCAATTTGGCCCGGTGGGCCTGAATCTCGCAGTCGCGGTCGGCGTCATAGCGGTGGTAGCGGTTTTTGCCGTTCTCCTTGGCGCGATACATAGCCTGATCGGCATGCCGCAGCAGGGTGTCGGCGTCCGCATCGTCGCCCGGAAACAGGGTCACGCCAATGCTGGCATAGACGCTGACCTGGGTCCCCTTGATGTTCATCGGGCGCGAGACCGCGCTCAGGATGCGTTCCAGCGCGGCATGGTAGGCGGATTCCTGTTCCAGGCCGCCGAGCAGCAACACGAATTCGTCCCCGCCCTGGCGCGCCACCGTGTCCTCCGCCCGCAAGGTCGCGTGCAGGCGCTCGGCCACCTTGATCAGCACCAGGTCGCCGGCATCGTGCCCCAGCTTGTCGTTCACCGGCTTAAAGCCGTCGAGATCCAAATAGCATACCGCGAGCAGGCGCTGACTGCGCCGGGCGCGGGCCAGCGCTTGGGGTATGCGGTCATCGAGCAGGCGTCGGTTCGGCAGCCCGGTGAGTGGGTCGTAGTGGGCGATTTGGCGCAGCTCCGCTTCGTACTCCTTGAGTGGGGTGATGTCGGAGAATACGCCCACATAGTTCACCACCGCGCCGGCGGCATCGCGGATCACCGAAATGGACAGGCGTTCGGCGTAGACCTCGCCGGATTTGCGCCGATTCCAGACCTCCCCCTGCCAGCGGTCGTGTCGTTGCAGGTCGCGCCACATCTCGGTGTAAAACGCGTTATCTTGGCGTTCGGTGCTGAGCAGGCTGGGGCCCTTGCCCAGCACCTCGTCGCGCCCGTAGCCGCTAATCGCGCAAAACGCAGGGTTTACGTCCAGGATGCGGTTGTTCGAATCGGTGATTATGATGCCTTCCTGGGCGTTGGCGAACACGCTGGCGGCCAAGCGCAACTCGTCCTCCGCCTGCTTCTGCGCCGTGACATCACGACTCATGCCGAAGATGCCGCACACCTGGCCGGCGTCGTCGAACAGCGGCCACTTGCTGGTGCTCACCCAGCCCGCGGCGCCGTTTTCGTCGTAGTACGGGTTGACCTTGTTCAGCAGCGGCGCGCCCTCGCGGCTTATCGCGCGTTCTTCTTCCGCGTAAATGCGCGCGGTATCCGGCGGAAAGACATCCCGGTCATGCTTGCCGATCATCTGCCGCCAATGGGCGTGGCCGGTGATGCGGGCCATGGGCCGGCTGCAAAAGCAAAAACGGCCGTCCTGGTCTTTAAAGTAAATAAAATCACTGGTGTTTTCCAAAAAGCCCTCAAAGTCCCGATTCAGTTCCCGCAACCGCGCCTCCGAGACGCGCCAGGCCGCGGCATCCTTGGCCTGGCGCAGGAGTTGTTGGCGCAGCAGCAGCAACAGGCCAATGGCGAAGGCGTTCAGCCCCAACGCCACGCCGCCCGACCAGTGCAGGCTGTCGCGCCAAACGGCGAGCACGGTCAGGCCCGCGAGCAGACCCAATAGCGCCGCGCCCAGCGTCAAGCGCAAAGGCCGGTCGGGTGTCGCGGGTTGAGGGGCTGGCTGATTCATTAAGGCGCTTGGCGGGGGGCTTTATGCCAAGATAGTATAAGAGGCAGTCCGAGAATGGAAGAACCCACTGCGGAAATGCCCTGTTGGTCAAATTCCCCGTTCATTTTCGCTCAATCGTCCCGCTATCCGCCTTAAAGGTTCAATAAAACGGCGTTAAAATGCCATCCCCTCGCTCCGGTTCCCATTCGCGGGCGGCCGCTGAGCGGCGCATGCGCCCGCTGGTCCGCCCGGCATGACCGCGGGCGGACGGCGCGCCGCCGCCCGGCGGCTGCGGCATGCCCCAAGGCCCCGCAGGCTACTCCGGTTGATAAAAGGGGTAGTCGGTATAGCCCTTTTCGTCACCGCCGTAAAAGGTGTCGCGATCCGGTTCGTTAAGCGGCCAGCGGTGCTCTAGGCGCGCCGGCAGGTCGGGGTTGGCGATAAAGGGCACGCCGAAGGCCACCAAGTCGGCGAAGCCCTCGCCGATTGCGCCATGGGCGCGATCGGCGTCGTACCCGCCGCAGAGGATGATGGGGCCGTGAAAGGCGGCGCGGATCTTCGGTATCAGCCCGTCGGGGATCGCCGGCATGCCAAAGGTGGCCTGGTCGTTGATATGCAGATAGGCGATGCCCCGGCGGTCTAGCTCTGCGGCGAGATAGAGGAAGGTCGCCTCCATTTCCGGGTCCTCGGGCATGGCGTTAAAGCGGCCGTTGGGGGAAATGCGCACCCCGGTGCGCTCCAGGCCGATGGCCGCGCCCGCCTGGTCCAGCGTCTCCAGCAGGAAACGGCAGCGGTTTTCCACCGAGCCGCCGTAGGCGTCGTCACGGGTGTTGACCTTGGCATTCAGGAACTGGTCAAACAGATAGCCGTTGGCGGCGTGGATCTCCACCCCGTCCATGCCGGCCTCGATGGCGTTGCGTGCGGCCTGCACGAACTGCTCGCGCACCCGGGCGATGCCGTCGAGGTCCAGCGCACGGGGCCGGCTGACCGGCACATTGCCGGGGTTGCCGTCGGCATCAATGGCGAAGCAGCCGGCGTCTTGCGGCTGTTCGTCGGTGGGGCCTTCCGGCGCCTCGCCGTCGGGTTGCAGGCTGTTATGGGACACCCGCCCCACATGCCAAATTTGCGCGAACAGCCGGCCGCCTGCGGAATGCACCGCATCGGCAACCGCGCGCCAGCCCGCCAGTTGCGGCTCGCTGTAAATGCCGGGGGTCCACAGGTAGCCGCGGGCCTTGGGCGACACCGGCGTGCCTTCGCTGATGATCAGCCCGGCGGAGGCCCGCTGGGCGTAGTACTCGGCCATCAGCGGGGTGGGGATATCGCCCTCGGCGCAGCGGCAGCGGGTCATCGGGGCCATGACGATGCGGTTGCGCAACGGCAGGGACTTCAGGGTGTAGGGCTCGAATAGCTTGCGGGACATGGGCGAACTCCTGGGTGGGGTGAGGCGGTTTCCGTCACTCGATGTATCCGTTCCAAAGAAAGAAACCGACGAACAAAAAACCAATAGAAAGAATGGCGGCCCCGAGGCCGGCATACAAGGGCCTCGTTTCCGCCCGGGCGCCGAGCCAATGCCGAATGCCGGTCACGGCGCCCGCGCCAGTGACGAAGAACCCGAATTCGGCCATAAACAGCAGCGTCAGCAACGGTAGCGCCGCCGACCCCTTGGCCGCGAAGGCCCCGCCCTTGACCAGCGCCAAGGCCAATATCAGGCCGATGCCGAGTGCGATCCAAGGGAAATGCGCGGTCTTCATGCCGGGGCCTCCGCGGCCTCTGGGGCCAGTTGCAGCAACAGCCCGGTGCGACCCGCCACGTCCTTCATCGCGCGCTTGAAATACCCGCGCAGGGGCTTTTTCAGGTGGCGCGCGGCGTCGCCGGCCGGGATCTGTTTGAGCACGCAGAAAATGGCCAGGGCATAGGCGCTTTGATACTGGGACAGAAAGGCCGAGCGGTCCTTGGGCGGCGGGGCGCAGGCCCCGCAGCGCGGAATGCGCACATTAAAGGCGCTGTTGGCGAACATCAGGCCGAAGCCCAAAAAGATCGCCAGCACCTCGGTGGCGTGGGGCCAGCTCTCTTCGCCGCCGGGCACGGGCTCGCGCGCCAGGGTCCCCAGGTAGTGGGCCAGGGCATGGGCGAAGCCGGCGATCATGGCCTCGGGATTGCGCACCAGCTCCGGATCATAGGCCACCGGCAGGCGCTGCTCGTCCGGCACGGCGTCTTCGACAATGCCCTGGGGTCCGCGCAGCGCGCCGCTAATGCGAACCTGCGGCGGCGGCAGCAATTCGCAGCTCCGATTGTCGATTAGGCGGCACGGCCAGTGGCCCATGCCGGCATAGCTGCGCACATGGCCGAAGATCAGCTCGGCCATGGCCGCCGGGCTTTCCGCCCGGCCGGGGAAAAACCGCTCGTTGGGCAGCACCAGCGGCGTGCGGCGGCGAAACTCATCCGCATCGAAATGACGCAGCGCCCAAGCGTACACGGCGAACAGCCACTCCACCGTCGGTTCGTCTAACAGCGGCTCTCTTTGCAACAGGCCAAGCACGGGCTTCCTCCTTCGAGTTCGAAACAGCCCCATTGTAGCGCACCGCCGCCGGCGGGACGACGCCGCGACGATTCCGGGTTAGTATGGGGTCATCCCTGATCCTCCAGGAGGCTTTATGCCCGAGACCCTTGTCCGTGCCGGAAATCGATTCGCTACTGTTGCCCGCCCGCCTGGGAGCGGCTTGGTCCGGCAAAGCCGAGCAGGCCGCCAGCGGCGTCTCCGCGCCCTGGCGCTCGGGTTGGCGCTGGCCGCTGGCCTCGGCGTGCAGGCCGCGGGACCGTCTGCGGAACCGCCTTCAGAGCGGTATCGCGGCCAATTGGAGCTGGTGGCGGCGTTTCACGAGCAGATGCCGGCGGCGGTGGCGGTGACCGCGGACGGGCGGGTCTTCGTGGGCTTTCCGCGCTGGGGCGACGAGGTGGCCTTCACCCTGGGCGAATGGGTGAACGGCGCCCTGCGGCCCTACCCCGACCTGGCCTTTAATCAGGAGTCGCTGCATTCGGTGCAGGCGATCACCGTCGGCCCGGCGGGGCGGCTGTGGGTGCTCGACACCGGGCGTCCGGGTTTCGCCCCGGCGCCGCCGGGGGCGGCCGGCCTGCTGGCGCTTGATCCGAATACCGGCGAGGTGCTCCAGCGTATCGGCTTCCCTGAAGAGGTGGCGGGCCCCATGGCGTATTTGAACGACGTGCGCTTCGACCTGCGCCGCGGCGAAGGCGGCATGGCCTTCATCACCGACTCCTCCGCCGAAGGCCCCAACGGGATCATCGTCGTGGATTTGAAGAGCGAACAGAGCTGGCGGCGCCTGGCGGGGCATCCGAGCACCGCCCCGGCGCCGGGGTTTCAGCCCTTCGTCGAGGGCCGGGCCTTGCGTTGGCGCCAGCCGGACGGGACCACGGCGCCGTTTGCGATCGGCGCGGACGGCATCGCCATCGGCCCCGAGGGCAAGCGACTCTATTACTCGCCGCTGAGCGGCAGGCGGCTGTACAGCGTGTCGGTGGATGCGCTGGCGGATCAGGCGCTGGACCCGGCCACGGTGGCCGCCACGGTGCGGGAGCATGGCGAGAAGGGGGCCTCGGACGGCCTGGAGTCCGACGCCCAGGGCCGCATTTACAGCACCGACTACGAACACAACGCCATCCGCCGCTTACGCCCGAATGGCCGCTTCGACCTGCTGGCCCACGACCCGCGCCTGCTGTGGCCCGATACCTTGGACCTGGCCGCCGACGGTTACCTCTATATCACGGCCAATCAGCTCCACCGGCAACCGGGGTTCCACGGCGGGGTGGACATCCGCCGCCCGCCCTATGGGTTGTTTCGCTTGAAGGTGGACGGCCGCCCGGTGGGCTTGGCCCCGGAGCCCATCGCACCGCCTCCGGCGCCGGAATAAAAAAAGCCGGCCAAGCGGCCGGCTTTCTAGGTTCAGGGTACGTCGTAGGGGTCGGGGACCTGATCCATGGTATCCAGGCGGAAATACATCTTCCCGGTCTTGGTGGTCTTGCCGTCGAGGTTCATGCGGTAAATCTGCCCCTGATACTTCACCTGCGGGATGCTCATGCGATGGGTCGCATTGTCCAGGCTGCCGCGCATGGCCTCCAGGGCGGTGCGCAATTGCGGATTGGCCGCAGCGCCGGTGGTGGGGGTGAGCGCGGTCTGCTGCACCTTGAGGTGATAGGGGTTGGTGCGAAAGGGTTCGACGAAGGTGCCGTAGACGTCGCGACCTTCGCTTATGTCGTCAATCAGGAACGAAACATCGCCGTCATCGTCGAGCAGTAGCTTGGGGATCACCATAATGTAGTAACTGCCGGCGTTGCTTAGACCGACCTCGATTCTGGAGGGAAGGCCGAAATTGGGATCAATGGCGGCGATCACCGCATCGCCGTACCCGCCGTGCCAATACACGAAGTAGGGGTTGTCCGAGGTCAGTTCCACGGTGCAGGGCATCACCACCTCTTCAACGGTGGGTTCTTGCTGCTCCGCATCGCCGCCGCCAGTGATCACGGTCTCCACATAGCAGCTATCGTCGTAGTGATAGCTGGTCGCGGTGATGTTCAGGGTCTCATCCGTGACCTTGGCGCCATCGAACACGATTACCGCCCAGGTGTCGCGTAAGACGTCGGTTTCGCCTATGTCTTCACAGATGGTATTCGGGCCGCAGAAGTCGAGCACCAGGGACTCGTTGCCCGGGCTGTCCACCCGAAACAGGTCCACGTCCCAGGAGCGATAGGACTGGCCGGTCACCGCATAGTTGGACACCAACAGGTCGGCGCGGCTGAACAGGTCGTTGGGCTCGGTCTCCACGTCGTGGAAGTTGTAGGGCAGTTGTTCGTCGGAGTGGCCGGTGGTCTCCAGGCCCATCAGCATTTTATAGATATTGTCCGTGTAGCCAAGCCCCGCGGTCTCCACCTTAATGTAATGCACCCCGGCATGGGCCAGGGTGACGTCAAAGGCATAGCTTTGGGCCTGCGGCGTGGTGGCCGAGGCCAGCAGGTTGCCGGCGTTGTCATGCACGGAAATCAGGTAGCTGGCCGCTTGAGACGGGAAGCTCAGCGACATGATGGTGTTGGTGTGGGTGGTTTCGATGAAGAACCAGTCCACGTCCGTATTGCTGTAGAGTTGGCCGGTGATGGGCACGTCCGGGGTCAGCGGGTCGGCCGAGAACATCTGATCGTTGGGCTCGGTCTCGCCGAATAACACCTGCCCCAGCACGTCTTCCAGGGTGATGCCGCAGGCGGCGGGGTCGGTCTTGCAGGCCTCGACGGCCTCGGCCTCCGTCGCGGCATAGTCGCACTGCCCCACCACCAAGTCCGGCGGTTGCTGGGTATCGGGCGTGGTCGGGTTGGCCGGCGTGAGGCCGGCCCATGCCCAGGAGCCAAAACACAGGCCGAAAAGGCCGACGATTGCGTGGCCACTCAGTCGCTGGACCATAGTCGCTTCCCCTTGAGTTAAATCGAATTCTGCGATTCTAGCGCTAAAGTATAGAAAAACAATTATTTTTTTTCCAGTAAAAATTTCTCGGGCGGCAGCGAGCCCGGTGCGCGCTTTGCGGGGGCGGGCTGTGGCGGGGCCGCCTCGGCTAAGGCCGCAGCCTGCCTGAGGGGCCTTAGGCTAGGCCTTAGGAACACAGAGGGTACCGAGGACCGCAAAGGGCGCGGAGGGGGTTTTGGTTAAAAACTGGGGCGCTGCTCATGGGCGGTTGGTTACATGAAGGCTCCCCGCCCCGGCGCGGGGCGGGACCGCATTATGGTCTAGTCGCGCCCCCAAGGGGTGTCAGGTTCCGCCTGTAGCGAAGTGGGTATGCGCGGCCATTCGCGGTTCAATGGCCCGCTTCGCCTCGGTCCCGCACGCGTCCATAGAGATGCGTCTCGATCCTCGGCACAGCCTATTCCCGGTACGAGTTGATCGGCGCCGAAGGCCCTCTCTCGCTAAGACGCAACGGGCGCTAAGAAAAAACCTTTTCTTCTCTGCGCCCCCTGCGGTCCTCCGCGTGTCCTGCGTTCCCCGAGCGCCTGGATTGTTGCCGCTACTCAGGCGCGGCGGTACTAGCGATCGGAATGGGGGCGGGCTGCGAGGCGAGGCAGTTCGCCGCTAAGCCCGAGTGCGCGGCGGGCGATGGCCCGTTTCACCGGGCCGGAGCGGTCGGCTAGGTCCAGGCCCAGGTTGCGGATTACGGCCAAGGGGATGTTTTCATTGGAGAACAGGCGCTTGAAGCCATCCATGGCGCCTAGCATGGTGAGATTGGCGCCCTTGCGCGTGCGCTCGTAACGACGCAGGGTGGACAGGCTGCCCAGGGGGCGGCGCGCCTTGCGGGCGTCGGCGATCACCTCGGCCAGCACGGCGGCATCCAGCAGCCCGAGGTTCACCCCTTGGCCGGCCAGCGGGTGGATGCCGTGGGCCGCGTCGCCCGCCAGCGCCAGCCCCGGCTTGACGTATTGGCGGGCATTGCGCAGGCGTAACGGGAACGACGCCCGCGGCCCCGCCGCCAACACCGCGCCCAGCATGCGCTCGCCGGCTATGCCCAGTTCTTCGCAAAAGGCCCCATCGTCGAGCGCCATCAGACGCTCGGCCTCTTCGGGGGCGGTGGACCAGACGATGGAGCAGCGCTCGGCGTCCAGCGGCAGAAAGGCCAACGGCCCCGCGGGCAGAAAGCGCTGACGGGCGGTCTCCCCATGGGTCTGCTCGGTGCGGACCGTGGCCACGATGGCGTGTTGATCATAGGCCCAGCCGGCGGACTCGATGCCGGCCATCTCGCGCAGGGGCGAGTGCGCGCCCTCGGCGGCCACCGCCACGCTACACAGGATTCGCTCGCCATCCTCCAAGATGAGTTCCGCCCCCGGCCCCAGGACCCGAAACCCCTGCACCGTGGCGGGGCAGCGAATTCGGACCAGGGGCGAATGCTCCAAGCGCTCCCACAGCGCCAGCCGGGTGACCCGATTCTCTACGATATGGCCCAAATCCGGCTCGCCGATTTCGGCGGCGTCGAATCGGATGCGGCCCTGTCCGCCGGCGTCCCAGACCTCCATGCGGCGATAGGGGCTCACGCGCAGCGCGCGCATGCGCCCCCAGGCGCCGAGGTTTTCGAGCAGGTATTGGGAGGCCCGGGTCAGGGCGGACACCCGCAGATCGATTTCGTCCGCGGGCCAACTGCGTTGCGGCGCCCGCTGCTCGATCAGGGTCACCGTCAGGCCCTGCTCGACCAACGCACAGCCGAGGGCCGCGCCCACCATGCCGCCGCCGACGATGGCGACATCGGTTCGGAGTTCGGAGTCAGTCAACGGGGAGTCCTCGAGAGAGCCGCGGCGAGGCGCGATCCAGGCCCATAAAGCGGTGGGCCAAACCGCGTTTCAGCGGCGGCAGCCAGTCCATGGCGGTGAGGCCCAGGGCGCGGGTCATGCGCACCGGCCACAGCGGGTTGGTGAATAGCCGCACCAGGGCGTCGGTGACGGTGGCGATGCGCTCTTGATCCGGTCGCCGCTGGGCCTCGTAGGCGGCCAGCAGTTGCGGGGCCCCGAGGTCGGCCTGCGCCCGGCGGGCGTCGGCGATCAAATCCGCCAAGCAGGCCACATCGCGGATGCCGAGATTAAAGCCCTGGCCGGTGATGGGGTGGACCGCATGGGCCGCATTGCCCAGCAGCAGGGTGCGGGGGCCGCTGGAGCGCTCGGCCAACAACAGCCGCAAGGGGTAGGCGGTGCGCGGCCCGGCCTGCGCGAAGCGCCCCAGACGCCAGCCGAAACGCTGTTGCACCCGCTGCAAAAAACTCGCCTCATCCAGCGCCGAAAGCGCCGTCACCTGCGCGTCCTCCAGCGTCCAGACCAGCCCGTAGCGCCCGCCGGTCATCGGCAGCAGGGCCATGGGGCCGGTTTCGGTGAAGCGCTCAAAGGCGGTGCGGGCCTGGGGGGCGGCGGGGTGCAGGTTGCAGATTAGCGCGGTTTGGCCATAGGTCCATTCGCGCGCGCCGATGCCGAGCAGGGCGCGCACCCGGGATTCGCGGCCGTCCGCGGCGGCCAACAGGGAGGCCGAGAGGGTCAGCGGGCGGTCCTCCAGGCGCAGCCGCACCTCGATGCCGTGGTCGGTTTCGCGCATTGATTCGAAGGTCGCCGGGCAAAACAGATCCACCCCCGGCAGGTCCGCCAGACCGCCCAGCAGCGCCTGGCCCAGGCTGTGGCCGCTGACCACATAGCCCAGCGCCGGCACGCCCTGATCCGAGGCCCGCAGGCGGGTGGCCCCGAAGCGCCCGCGATCGGACACATGAATGCGCTCGATGGGTTCGGCCGCGGGGCGCAGGGCCTCCCACAGGCCGAGCCCGCGCAAGACCTCGCGGGTGCCGTAGGCCAGCGCGATGGCGCGATCGTCGTAGCTCGGCTGCTCTGCGGCCGCCAGCGGAAAGGCCTCCGCCACCGCGATGCGCAGCCCAAGCCCCGCTAGGGCGCGCACCAGGCTGGCCCCCACCATGCCGCCGCCGACCACGATCAGGTCGTAGCGGCGTTGGCCCTCGGTCTTTTGGGCAGGCGTCGCCATCGAATCAGGCCGGCGCCGGGCTGCGCGCGGAAAGCGCCGCAATCCGGGGCGGGGCGGCGGCCATTAAGGCCTCGATTTCCGCCACCGCCTTCGGGGCCTCGGCGCTCAGGATCTCCGGCCCCGCCTCGGTCACCAGCACATCGTCCTCAATGCGGATCCCGGTATTCCACCAGCGCTTGTCCACGCCCTCGGCCCCAGCGGGGATATAGAGCCCGGGCTCCACCGTGAGCACCATGCCCGGTTCCAGCAAACGCCACTCGCCGTCCACCTTATAACTGCCCACGTCATGCACATCCATACCGAGCCAGTGGCCGGTGCGGTGCATGTAAAAGGGCTTGTGCTTTTCGTCCTCGATCAGTTGCGCGACCGCGCCGCGAAGGATGCCCAGGCGCACCAGCTCCTCGGTGATCACCAGCACCGCGGCCTCGTGCGGCGCATTCCAGTGATTACCGGCGCGCACCTCGTCGATGGCCGCGCCCTGGGCCTTGAGCACGGCCTCGTACAAGACCCGCTGGGACTCGGAAAAGCGCCCGCTCACCGGGAAGGTGCGGGTGATGTCCGAGGCGTAGAGGTCGTATTCGCAGCCGGCATCGATCAGCAGCAGGTCGCCGTCCTCGACCGCGTCGTTGTTGTCGATATAGTGCAAGATGCAGGCGTTGGCGCCGCTGCCCACGATGGAGGGGTAGGCCTGATGGCGGGCCCCGCGAATCCCGCATTCGTGCAGAAACTCGGCCTCTAACTGGTACTCCCGCAGCCCCGGGCGACAACCTTGCATCACCCGCCGATGGGCCTGGGCCGAGATTCGCGCCGCGGTGCGCATGGCGCGAATCTCCGCCGGGCTCTTCAGCAGGCGCATTTCGTGCAGGTAATGGTCCAGGGCGATGAACTCCAGCGGGCCTTCCAGGCCGGAGCGGGACTGGCTGCGGATCTTGCTAATCCACTCGGACATCCGCCGATCCAGGTCCGGATTGCAGCCCATGGCGTAGAACACCCGCTCGCACTGCTCCAGCATGCGCGGCAGGATCTCGTCCAAATCGCCGATGGGGAAGGAATCTTGCGCGCCGTAGATCTCAATCGCCCCCTGCTGGCCGGCGCGGGAGCCATCCCACTGCTCGCGCTCGTCGTCCCGCTCCCGGCAAAACAGCACATACTCGGCCTGTTCGCGCTGCGGGATCAACACCGCCACCGCCTCGGGCTCGGGAAACCCGGTGACGTAGTAGAAGTCGCTGTCCGGCCGGTAGCGGTGCTCCACGTCGCGGTTGCGCATGGCGATCGGCGCGGCGGGCAGGATCGCAATGGCCCCCGGACCCATCATGCGCATCAGCTGCGCGCGTCGGCGTTCGAATTCTTTCTGCATGGTGCCCAAAAACCGCCTTTTCTCAGTGCTCGTGCGCCCGCCGGCGCAGGTCTTCGCGAATCAACAGGACCGCTACCTTGAGGAATTCCACCAAATCCGTCAATGCTTGATCCTCGGTTTCGTCCTCGGCCACCGCATCCGCGTCCAGGCGGCCGATGGCGCTCAAATCCTGCAACGCCTCACGCGCCTCGGCGGAAAAGGCCGCCTCCGGCGCGCCGCCGGAGAGGCCCAGCCCATCCAAAAAGCCGCGGCACCAGCCGCGCAAGGCCTCGGCGCGATCGGCCAGGGCGTCGTCTTGCGGCAGCAGCGGCTCGAAGCTCAAATCCGCCGCCGCCAGCGCCTCCGCGGTGGCGTCATACAGCCCGCTCAGGCGTTCGCCGCAGGCTTGCAGGTCGCGATCCTCGTCCGCAAAGCCCGCGGGGCGGATCTCGGCCAACCAGTTTTCCCGACTTGGGCGCATCGACACCAGGAAGCCGCACAGCAGGCCGTGGGCCTCCGCGGCGCTGTGTTCCACGCCCCCGCGGGCCAAATCCCGCTCCAATCGTTGGTATTCACGTTCTCGCATGGGCATGATTGATGTAGAATTGGTCCGAAATCGCCCGCGACCGCCTCGGCCCTCGCCGGGCGAGAGCCAACGCGCATGGGTGAATGCTGTGCAAAACTGTGGCAGAGTATATACTTCTTTCTAGGTCCGTTTGACCCCCTTCGCCCACGGAAATAAGATCGGAAGCCATGAACCAACAACCAGAAATGAATGTAGCCGAAGCCGACTTGCAAGTCCTCGAGGCGCGAGTCGATGAACTCATCAAGGCCCTAGACGGGTTGCAGGAGGAAAACCGCGCCCTGCGCACTAGCCAAGACAAGCTGGTGGCCGAACGCGCCGAACTGATCGAAAAGACGGAGCTGGCGAGAAGTCGCGTGGAGGCCATGATTAACCGCCTCAAATCCATGGAAGTTCATTCGTGAGCAACGAAAGCCAGCCCGTATCCGTCCGCATCCTCGACAAGGAGTACCGCGTCGCCTGCAAAAAGAGCGAGCGCGACACCCTGCTCGAATCGTCCAAGCTACTGGACGCAAAGATGCGAGAAATCCGTGAAAGCGGCAAGGTCTTGGGCACCGACCGCATCGCCGTAATGGCCGCGCTAAACCTCGCCAGCGAGCTGATCGAGGTGGACCGTGAGCACAAGGGTGAGCCCAAGGACGCCGCCGGGGTGCAGGGCATCGCCACGCGCATTCGGGTGATGCAGAACCGCATCGACAATGCCCTGAAGAATGTGGAAATTCGACCGGTGGAAGAGCTGGAGCTTTGAGGCCATTGGTGGTATTGTAGTTCTCAGGCGCTTCCTGGGGCGTACGCTAGTCGATCGGGTATTTTCTTGAGCCTAATCACAGCCCAGGGGACATAATGGAACCGCGGTTGCGCATGTCCGCCCTAGAGCGGAAAGCCTGATGCCGGAACCTGTTGTCCCCACTTGAACCCTCGGGTTCAAGAACAATGATCGGCGGCGGCGTTACCGGGAAGCGCCCTTTTATTGCCTACTGATTCAGATGCCGCCGCCCGCTTCCGTCCAGCTCCGCCGCTCCCTGCGCGCCTGTCGCCGCAGTCTGCCCCCGCACGTCCAAAGGGCGCATGCCGAGGCCGCCGCCGGCCACCTGCTGCGCCGCCTGCATTTGCTGCGCAACCGCCGCATCGCCCTATACCTGGCGGCGGACGGCGAACTCAGTTGCGAGCCCCTGGCCCGGCGCCTGCGCGCCCTGAGTAAGCGCCTGTACCTGCCGGCGCTACGCCGCCCCTTTCACCCCAAGCTGTGGTTTCGCGAATATCGCGCCAACGAGCCCTTGATCCCCAACCGCTTCGGCATCGGCGAGCCGCGCCTGCACCCCGGCGGCCAGCGTGCTGCGTGGGCGCTGGACCTAATCCTGATGCCGCTGGTGGGTTTCGACCCCGCGGGCAACCGCCTGGGCATGGGCGGCGGTTTTTATGATCGCAGCCTCGCCTTTCGCCCCCGTCGCAGCGCCTGGCATCGCCCGCTGTTGATCGGCCTGGCGCACGAATGCCAGCGCCTGGATAACCTTCCGACCAACCCCTGGGACGTGCCGCTGGACGCCGTAGTCACCGAGGCCGGATTCTTTCGGCTGCGCGCCAATAACCGAAACCACGGCGCTTAGGACCGCAGAGGGCGCGGAGGGGGTTGCTTGCTTGTGTTGCGCGAATGCCCGCCCGCCGCTCCAGCCTAGCCGCCTGGAGGACAGCCCTCGGGCAGTGCCAACCCTTGTGGGAGCGGTTTGCAACCGCGATCAGCCCAACCCTTGTGGGAGCGGTTTGCAACCGCGATCAGCCCAACCCTTGTGGGAGCGGTTTGCAACCGCGATCAGCCCAACCCTTGTGGGAGCGATTTGCAACCGCGATCAGCCCAACCCTTGTGGGAGCGGTTTGCAACCGCGATCAGCCGCGCCAGCGGCTTGGTCCGGGCGGTTGCGCCGGATCAAAGGCCGTCATCGCGGATGCCATCCGCTCCCACTGTGGTTTCCGATACTTCGGCTATGCACAAATAACCGAAACCACGGCGCTTAGGACCGCAGAGGACGCGGAGGGGGTTTTGGTTAAAACTGGGGCGCCCATGGGCGATTGGTTGCATGAAGGGTTCCCTCCTCGGCCCAGGGCGGAACCGCCGCTATTCGCGTCTGTCCGCGGGTCAAAGGCCCGCTTCGGCTCGGTCCTGCACGAGTCTAAGCAAGTCGATCGGCAGCGAAGGCCTCTCTCGCCAAGACGCAAAGGGCGCTAAGAAAAAACCCCGGCTTCTTTGCGTACTCTGCGGCTCTCTGCGTGCCCTGCGTTCCGAAGGCGCCTTTGCCGAGTCAACCGCAGCTCAATCCGATTCGCCCCCAAGCCCCAGCCGCTCCAGCCCGATGCGTCGGGTCTGGCTCTCGGGCTGGAGGGTGAAGTGCTCGATTCGGAAGCGTTCGCGCAACAACGCCTCCAAGGCGTCCAGGATCTCCGGCCAGTCGGCCGCGTCCCGCAACACGACATGAGCGCTGAGCGCCGAGTGGCTGGCGGAGAGCGACCAAATATGCAGGTCATGCACCGATTCCACCCCCTCCACCGCCGCCAAGGCGCGCCCCACCTCCGCCAGGTCGAACTGCGGCGGAACGCCCTCCATCAGCGCATGCAGCGCCTCGCGCAGCACCCGCAGGCTAGAAAACAGAATCAACCCCACGATGATCAGCGACAGGATCGGGTCGATGGTGGTCCAGTCGGTGTACAGGATCACCACCCCGGACACCAGGGCCGCCACCGAGCCCAGCAGGTCGCCCATCACATGCAGCAACGCCGCCCGCACATTGAGATTATCCCGCCCGCCAGCCAATAACCAGGCCGCAACCAGATTCACCCCCAGCCCGATGGCGGCCACGCCGATTACCGCCAGGCCTTGCACCGCCACCGGCTCCTGCAAGCGCTTCACCGCCTCCGCACTAATCAGCGCCACCAACAGCAGCATCACCAGCGCATTGGCCAGCGCGGCAAGAATCTCCGTTCGGCCGAGGCCGTAGGAATGGCGCTTGGACGGCGGGCGGTTGGCCAGCATCGAGGCCGCGGCGGCCAAGCCCAGCGCCAGCGAATCGGTGAGCATGTGCCCGGCGTCCCCGAGCAGCGCCAAAGAGCCCGACCACCAACCCGCCACCGCCTCCACGCCGGCGAAACTCAGCGTCAGCGCCAAGGCCGCGATCAAGCGCCGCTGAGAACTCGGCGCATGGTGGTGATGGCCGTGAGGGGGGGCGTCATCGTGATCGTGGGTCATAATCTTACACCGCGTCGCTCAGTGGATTGGAGGCCGCTCTTCGGAGCAGCCGGAACCGGCCCCCGCGCTGCGGTATCGGGGCTTTATCCCAAGGCGTTGCCCGCGGGCCGCGAAAGCCGCCCCCAAGACCCGAAATAGGGTACACTATCGGCCCTTGATGTGCTTGATCCGCTACCGCAAAGGGGAATTAGATGGAGACATTATCCGACCTCATCAAGGGGCTCAACGGCATCGTCTGGGGGCCACTGATGCTGGCGCTGATCCTCGGCGCCGGGCTCTATCTCACCGGCGGCCTCAAGGGCATGCCGCTGCGCAAACTCGGCTACGGATTCCGCATGCTGTGGCGCGGCCGCGTGGCGAAAGGGGGCGCGGGCGACATCACCCCCTTTAACGCCCTAATGACCTCCCTCTCCGCCACCATCGGCACCGGCAACATCGCCGGCGTGGCCACCGCCATCTTCCTCGGCGGCCCCGGGGCGCTGTTCTGGATGTGGTGTACCGCGCTGGTGGGCATGGCCACCAAGTACGCCGAAGCGGTGCTGGCGGTGCGCTACCGCGAGGTGGACGCCAACGGCGACCATATCGGCGGCCCCATGTTCTACATCAAGAACGGCCTCGGCAAGCGCTGGGCCTGGCTCGGCGGCGCCTTTGCGGTATTCGGCGCCCTCGCCGGCTTCGGCATCGGCAACACGGTGCAGGCCAACTCCGTGGCCGACGCCCTCAACAGCAACTTCGGGGTGCCGCATATCGCCACCGGCATCACCCTGGCTATCCTCGCCGCGCTGGTGCTGATCGGCGGCATCCGCCGCATCGCCGAGGTGGCGGGCAAGCTGGTGCCCTTTATGGCGGCGGCCTATGTGCTGGCCGGCCTGGTGGTGCTGGTGATGTATGCCAGCGAGATCCCCGCCGCCATCGCGCTGATCGTGCAACACGCCTTCACGCCGATCGCCGCCACCGGCGGCTTCGCCGGCGCCGCCGTGTGGGCGGCCATCCGCTTCGGCGTGGCGCGCGGCATCTTCTCCAACGAGGCCGGATTGGGCAGCGCCCCCATCGCCCACGCCGCGGCCAAGACCGACAATCCCGTGCGCCAGGGCACCATCGCCATGCTCGGCACCTTTATCGACACCCTCATCGTCTGCTCCATCACCGGCCTCGCCATTGTGGTCACCGGGGCCTGGACCAGCGGCGAGACCGGCGCCGCCCTCTCGGCCCATGCCTTCGAGACCGCGCTGCCCGGTTTCGGGGCGCATATCGTCTCCATCGGACTCAGCCTGTTCGCCTTCACCACCCTGCTGGGGTGGAGCTTTTATGGCGAAAAGTGCGTGGAATACCTGTTCGGGGTCAAATCCATCCTGCCCTTTCGCGTGTTATGGATCCTCGCCGTACCGGTCGGCGCCATGGCCAACCTCGGCTTCATCTGGCTGGTGGCCGACACCCTCAACGCACTAATGGCCATTCCCAACCTCATCGCCCTGCTGCTGCTCAGCCCGGTGGTGTTCAGCCTGACCCGCGAATACTTCCAGGCGGAAGGCTCGGGCGACTAAGCCGAAGCTCCAATAGCGCAAACTCGCCCAGCCGAGCCTTCGTTCGAGTACGATCAACGGGTGTCCTGGTAGCGGCCTGCCGGGGTGCTTTCGTTCAGGGCTCGGGGCGAGAATCTTCGCCAGAATCCGCAGCTATCTCTCCACCTGTCAGAAAAATGGGATCTCCGCCGCGGAGGCACTGCGACTATTGCAGGAGGGGCGATGGCCCGAATTTATGGAAATGACATCTGAATAGTTACCATTAGCGTTTATTCGCGTTCATTAGCGGTTTAGCTCCGAATTCAGGCTAAACCCAAAATCGAGAAGCCATTGAACCGCGAATGGACGCGAATATTGATTCGGCTAGATACGCCGTAACGCAGCATCCCCGGCTTAAGCGCTGGAGCCTTTAATGAAATAACGTAAAGGACGCGAAGGAGGCGCAGAGGACGGCAAAGCGAAATAAGATACCAAGAACCCGCGAAGCAGAAATTCGTGTCTATTCGTGTCCATTCGTGGTTCTTCTCCTTAGTCCGCCTAGAATGCCTGTGATGGGCGCGGCGCTGATAGATCGCGACCAAAGCCAAAGACCGGGGGAGCGCCTTTACTTATCCTGTCATAGGCAAGTCAAGCACTATATTCAACGTAGCCCCGCGGTGCGTTAGTCCG
>JAABTK010000004.1:53004-82874 GCA_011389885.1 Gammaproteobacteria bacterium
TACCAAGAACCCGCGAAGCAGAAATTCGTGTCTATTCGTGTCCATTCGTGGTTCTTCTCCTTAGTCCGCGTAGAATGCCTGTGATGGGCGCGGCGCTGATAGATCGCGACCAAAGCCAAAGACCGGGGGAGCGCCTTTACTTATCCTGTCATAGGCAAGTCAAGCACTATATTCAACGTAGCCCCGCGGTGCGTTAGTTTTCAGGATCTTGCAGGCGCGCTTGCATCCAGGTCGCCAACGGTTCTACCGCCGGCGCTTTGAGCAGGCTGTAATGGTCGCCCTCCAGGGTCAGCAGATCCAGGCGCCCTTGAATGAAGTCGTTCCAATCGGCCGGATTCGCCGCCCCGGCGGCGGCGCAGACCAAGCGTAAATCTCCCGGATAGGGCAGCGCCCAATAGCGCCGCATGGCCTCGCAATTGGCGCGATAGACCTCGAACATGCGCTGGAACTGGTGGCGCGTGACATGCGGCAGCCATTCCTGTTGCAGGATTTGCCGGTGTAAGGCGTCGAGATCGTCGGCATCGCCGCTTTGCCTCGTGTCCCGGGTCGCTGGGGCCTCCCCGCCGATTACGCGCACCAAGTCCTTTACGAACGCGGCCGCGGTCACCGGGTCGCCGCTCTGGTCGGGTTGCGGCAAGCGGGTGTCGATCAGGATCGGCGGCTCCACCGGCTCCCCCGCGGCTACCAATAGGCGCGAGGCTTCCAGCGCCACCAGCCCGCCGAAGGACCACCCGGCCAAGCGATAGGGGCCGATGGGATGGGCGCGGCGGATGCGTTCGACATAACTGTAGGCCAGGGCCTGTACGCTGTCTTCACCCGCATGCAGCGGGTGTTCCATCTGCAGGCCATAGCAGGGCTGGTCGTCGCCGAGCAGGCGGCAGAGTTGCAGATAGCACAGCGGGTTGCCGCCCACCGGATGGATCAGAAACAGTGGCGCGCGCTCCCCCGCATCGCGAAAGCTCACCAGGGATTGCTCGTGTTGGGCGGCGTCGTCGGCGCAGCGCAGGCGCCCCGCCAGGCGCTCGATGTCCGGATAGCGGAACAGTAGCGAAACCGGCAGATGACGACCCAACGCCTTTTCTATGCGCCCGATGAGCGCCACGGCCTTGAGGGAATGGCCGCCGAGGTCGAAAAAGCTGTCGCGGATGCCGAGTGTCGGCGCCTCTAGCACCTCCTGCCAAATCCGCGCCAGGGTCAGCTCCAGGGTGTCCCGCGGGGGCGTGCGTCCCGCGCCCGCGGCGCGCACCACGGTTCCGGGGTCGGGCAGCGCCTTGCGGTCGATCTTGCCGTTGGGGGTCTTGGGCAGTTCCGCCAGCGGAATCAACACCCCGGGCGTCATGTAATCAGGGATATGCCGGCGTAAATAGCGGCGCAGCGCGGGTTCGTCGCTCAGCACTCCGTCGGCGGTTTGCAGATAGCCCGCCAGCACGGTGTCACCCGCGGCGTTGGTATGCGCCGTCACCACGCTCTGCATCACCTCGGCATGGCTATTGAGGGCGGCCTCAATCTCCCCGGGCTCGATGCGAAAGCCCCTAAGCTTGATTTGGTGATCCAGTCGTTGCAGGTAGATTAAGGCCCCGTCTTCGGTGAACTTGGCGCGGTCGCCGGTGCGGTAGATGCGGCCGCCGCCGGTGTTCGGCAAGGGGTTGGGCACGAAGCGCTCGGCGCTCAGTTGCGGGCGACCGAGGTAGCCGTCGGCCACGCCTAGGCCGCCGATCACCAGTTCTCCGGCCACCCCGACCGGCAGCGGGCGCTGGCGCTCGTCCACCACCGCGACCAGGGTGTTGTCGATGGGTTCCCCCACCGGCATGCCGGCGGCGCGGATCTTTTCGGCGGTGACCCGGCAGCAGGTGGACCATACCGTGGTCTCGGTGGGGCCGTACATATTCCACACCTCGGCCCCGCGTGCGAGCATGGCCCGCGCCAGATCCGGCGGCATGGCTTCGCCGCCGCACAGCATCTTCAGGCCCGGGGTGTCGGACCAGCCGGCCGCCAGCAACAACCGCCAGGTGACCGGGGTGGCTTGCAATAGGGTGACGCCTTGTTGCAGGCGCCCCAACAAGGCATCGCCGTCCGCCGCTTCGCGGGCCGAGGCGAGGCGGATGCGGGCGCCGCAGATCAGGGGCAGGAAAAGCTCCAAGGCGGCGATGTCGAACGCGACCGTGGTCACCGCGAGCACGCAGTCGTCCGCGTCGAGCCCGGGGCGGCGGGCCATGGCGTGGAGGAAGTTCAGCAGCGCTCGATGGCCGATTTCGACCCCCTTGGGGCGGCCAGTGGAGCCCGAGGTAAAGATGGCGTAGGCGCGATCATCGGGGCCGGGCGGGGTCTGCGGCCGGCTGCTCGGCAGCCCCTTGAGGGCCTGCTCGGCCTGATCGAGCCGGGTGACGCAGCCGGCGCTTTGCGCGAACAACCCGCTCAACGCGGATTCGGTGAGCACCGGCGGCCCCCCGGAGTCCTCCAGGATCATCGCGATCCGTTCGGCGGGGTACACCGGGTCGAGCGGGATATAGCCCGCCCCGGTCTTTAGGATGCCGAGCAGCGCTTGCAGCATCAGCGGTGAGCGATTGAGGCAACAGGCCACCAGATCGCCCCGACCGACGCCCTGCCCGAGCAGGAAATGGGCGATGCGATTGGCCCCGGCATCGAGTTCGCCGTAGCTCATCGATTGGTCCTGAAACAGCAATGCGATGCGCTGCGGGCGGCGTGCCGCCGCCGCCTCGAACAGGGCGACGAAGCTCGGCGCCCGGGGTAGCGGCCGACGCGCCGCGGCCCAGCTTTGCTGCACCGCCTGCAAGGCCTCGTCCGCGGGCAGCCCGATTGCGCCCAACGGGGTGGCCGGGTCCAAGCGCACCAGGTCGCGCAACAGGCCGATGAAATGCCCGAGGATGCACCCCGCGGCGACCGCCGAATACCGCTCCGGGGCGGCCTCCAGTGCTAGATGCAGGGACTCCCCCGCCTTCAGCGACAGCGTCAACGGGTAATGGGTGTGTTGCAGCAGGTCGAAGCGGCGGTTCAGCCAGGGTCCGCCCAGGGCATGACGGCTTTCGTTCAAATCCGAGGTTTCGAGCACCACGATGCTTTCGAATAATTGGCTGCCCGGCGGCAGGGCGCTGCTCTCCCGGAACAGCACCGGCGAGCTGTGCTCGTGGTCGCGCATGGCCACCCAGAGCGCGCGCAGTTGGCGCAGCCAGTCGCCCAGGGGCAGCTCATCCGGCAACGCGGTCTTCACCGGCAGGGTGTTGATCAACAGGCCCGCCATGCGCTCGGTGTCGAGCCCGGGGACGCGCCGCCCCGAACGCGTGGCGCCGAAGATCACCGTGCGCTCGCCGCTGTGGCGGCTCAGCATCAGCGCCCACGCGGCCTGCACCAGCGTATTCAGGGTCAGGCCCTGGGATTTGGCGCACGCCTGGAGGCGGCTGGTCTCGGCGGCGTCTATTTGGGTGCGGGTCTCGCGGTGGCCGACGCCGATGCGCAGCGGCCCGGGGTCGGCGCTTTGGTACAGCGGGGTGGGCGATTCCACATCGGCCAACAGGCGGCGCCAAAAGGCCGCCGCGGGGCCTTCGTCCTGCTTCGCCAGCCACAGCGGGTAGCCGTGAAAAGGCGGCGCGGGCGGCAACTCCGGGGTCAGGCCGGCGCCGTAGGCGGCATAGGCCTGGAACACCTCATCCATAATCATGGCGCGGGAGCGACCATCGAGATAGGCGTGGTGATAGGTCCAAACCAGGCAATGGGAGGCGTCGCCAAACACGAACACCCGCATACGCATGGCGGGCGCGCACGCGCAATCCAGACCGGCGGCCCGGTCCGCGGCCAAGGCCTCGCGCAACCGGGCCTCGCGACCGCCGACCGGGGTGCTGGTCCAATCGATCCACTCCAGCGGCGTCTCCACCGAGGCATGCACGCGAAGCCGGGCCTGCAGGCCGCCGCCGCGCTCGACGCTGGAGCGCAGAATCTCGTGGCGCGCAAAGGCATCGTCCCAGGCGCGGCCGAAGGACCCGCGGTCAAGGGGTTCCTCCAGGCGCCAGATGAACTGCTGGAGATAGACGCTCGGGTCTTCCGCCGCCAGCGAATGGAACAGCATGCCCTGCTGCGTCGGGGTTAATGGGAAGGCGTCTCGGGCAATATGGAGAGGGTTCTTCATGGGCGAGTCAATATTTGTGTCTTAAAGTGTCCGTAATCATTGATTACCGACCTTCTTTCTAGATTCGTAAGCGATTCACAAGCTGACATTATCACGGGCCTTATCATTCTAGCGTTAGTTGCGATGGGGTGTGCAATCGAACCGCGCCTCCCATCCTCCCATCCCTGCCCGAGACTGTCGCCTCCTCGGCCTTTGGCTGGCCCCGGCTCTGGCCGCTAAGGCCCTGGCCCGCATGTGCAATAGCTGCTGACCAGGCAGGGGCCGGAGGCCCTGCGGCGCCTGGCGCAGCGCGCCGGGCCAGCATCCCCGCGCGATGCACGGGGACAAGGCGGGGGTTCGGCCGTTACCTTATCCCAAACCGGCTTTCAAAAGCTGTAGGACAAATCTGAAAACTTCAGCGAACTGGCCTTTTTTTCGCAGTTGAACGCCGGTTTGAAATCGGCTAATGTGACCACCGTCACATTTCATAAGATCGGTTGCAGCCTGATCCGGGCGCCCGCATCAGAGGGAACTGGCGGCGGTGTCGCGCGAAGGCTGAAACTATAACCGCACCCATACCCTAGTCTTACCGTCGAGGTGGTCGTCATGAGGTTGTTACGTTCGAGGTCGTGGAGATTGCTCGCAGGCGCCTGCGCCGTGCTGCTCGCATCAATGAGCGCGGTTTCGGCTGAAGAAAAGAAATTCCGCATCGGTTATTTTGAATCCGGTTATTCCTCCATTTACGATAACACCTGGAACGCCTTGAAGGCCGCGCTGGCCGAGGCCGGCTGGCTGGATCGGATCGAGTTTCCGCAAGACGCCCATATCAGCCCCGGCCGCTCCCTGGCGGAGCGTGAGAAATGGTTCTCGAAGGCCAAGGCGCTGATGGAGCGGGAGGATCTGGACTTGGTCTTTTCCGCGGGCACCGATGCCACCAGCATAATAATTAACGTGAACAACGGCAAAACGCCGATTATCGCCGGCGGCGTCAGTGATGCTGTGCAGTCCGGTTTCGTGGCCAGCGCCAAGAACTCAGGCATAGACAACTTCGCGGTGCGCATTGTTCCAGGGCGTTACGAGCGCATGTTCCGCATTTTCCATGACGAGGTGGGGTTTCAGAAGCTCGGGCTCCTGTATGCGGACACCCCGAACGACCGGGTCTACGCCAATGTTCAGGATGCGGAAGCGGTGGCCGCCGAGCGCGGGTTCGAGATCATCCGCTACAAAATCGCCCCCACCCGCACCGCGGAAGAGTGCATGAGCGGGCTCAAGACCCTGGCCGAGCAAGGGATCGACGCCTTCTATATCCCCTCCCTGACCTGTTTCGAGTGGGCCAAGTACGATGTGAAGAAACACCTGGATTTCCTCGTGGATAACGGCATTCCGTCCTTTGCGCGCCAGGGCTCCGAGGACGTTCATGCCGGGGCCCTGATGGGCTTCTCCACCGTGGACTACAGCTCGCGCGGCCGCTTTTTGGCCGACATGGTGATCAAGGTCCTGCAAGGCGCCGAGGCGGGGTCGCTAAAGATGATCGATGATGCGCCGCCGAAGATCGCGCTCAACCTGGATGTGGCCCAGCGCCTGGGCTTCGACCTGTCGTTCGAGATCCTCGGCGCCAGTGACGAAATCTACCAGGACATCGTGCTGCCCGAGAATCGCCTGGTTCCCTAGGCGATTGGCGAGGGTTTTTATACCAAGATTGGGCCGGATTTGGGTTCGCCAACCAAGCGCGGCAAGCGACGCATAGCGGCTTAGTACCGGTTGCCGTAACGCCGTTGGCAGAGGCAAAGACGAGTACAGCCGCACCGTAGTATCGGAGACAAACCGGACGCTTTCGGGCCGCAGAACACGCGGAGAACCGCAGAGGGCGCAGAGGGCAAAGGTTTTTTCTTAGCGCCCTTTGCGTCTTGGCAAGAGCGGGCCTTCCCTGCCGATCGACTCCCGCCAGGACTAGGGTGTGTCGAGGAACGAGGCGCATCGCCTGGGCTCTGGAGCGCCTTTGCCCAGCCGCGCTTTAGCCGGGCTAGGGGGCGTTCGCCTAAGCACCAACCGCCAACCACCACCCGGCTGAACCACGGATGGACGCAGAGAGGCGTTTCGATTGCAAGGATAAGCGCCGCACCCGACACCCGTCGCTTCAGCGGCGAATGCACTTCCCTTGCCCGCCCCCGGTATGACTGCGGGCTTGGAGCGTACCCGCCTTGGTTCAGGCGCGTAACCGGAAATACGCACAGCCCGAGGGCTGTACTCCAGCTGGCTAGGCGGCGCTTTGGCGCCGGGCGGGCGCAAGCAAGCCAAACCGCCTCCGCGCTCTCTGCGTTCCTACAAACCGTTGTTTCCGTTATTTACGCGCAGGCGCACAAGCAAGATGGTATGAGACCCCCCGAAAATCGCTTAAGGGCTCATCCGTGCGGATGAACCTTTGCCCGCCGCTTGCCCGTTGTGCTTTAATCCCCCCTGCCCGACCAGCGCTGGCCGTTCAATCATTCTGTCGCAGCCGACGACGATTCCATTGCAAACGATGGTCGGTTTCAATTCCAATAATAGTCGATATTAAAAGCCTTCGATGCGTTTTCAATACAAACTGACGTTCGTCGCCCTGGCGATTTTGGTGTTTACGCTGTTGCTCAGCTCCCTGCTAAGCCTCGCCTCCTTCGAGAAGATCTATTCGGCCTCTTTAATCTCCACCTACGAGGTCAGCGGCAAAAACCTTCAGCGCAAGATCCAATCCGCGTTGCGTTTCGGCAAACCGCTGCCCGGCTTCGTCGCCATGCACGACTTGCTGGCCGAGGTGCAAAGCGGCGACCCGGATATCGTGCGAATCGATGTCACGGCCCCGGACCAGACGTTGCTCTACAGCACCGGCCTCGAACCGCGCGGCGCCGCCAGCCCCTATACCGAACAGTATCCGGATTTTTCGGCCGAAGACACCCCGGCTGTGACCACGCGCCTGATCAAGGGCCGCTATGTGACCTTTCTGCCTTTGCATGACCGACAGGATCAATTGGCGGGCGCCCTGAACCTGGAGTTTCCGCGCGAGGCGGTCTATCGCCAGTTACGCTCCATGGCCTGGGATAACCTGCGCACCTTGGGCGTGATTATGTTCGGCGCCGTAGTGATTCTGGCGCTGTTGGTGCATTACCGAATCTCGATCCCGATTCAATCGAAACTCACGGCCATTGTGAAGAATATCGGCGCGCGCAGGACAGACCCGGCGCCCGTGAAGACGGGGCCGGATAAGGACGGGCAACAGGGCGATGAATTCGACGAACTGCATGATGCAGTGGCGGAAATCGCCCGTGAATCGGCGCAAAAACTCGCGCAACGGGAAAGGGTGATCGAAACGCAACAGGCCCTGGGACGTGAACTGCAACGGCTCGACCAGGCCATGGCCGCGGCGCTGGAGGCGGACCCGGCGGCGTTGAGCGATCTGGCTGCGCGGCACGCCGAACTCAAGTGCAGGCTTGAGGCCTTGGTGAATACACCTGCGGGCGACGCTGCCCCGGAGGGGCGGTCATGAGGCGCCTGACTCTGTGGCTCGGCGGGCTGCTGATCGGCCTACTGCCGTTACTCGGCGCGGCCGAGACCTATGGCCCGGCGCGTCCCGGGGATTCCCTCTGGCGGGCCTTCGGGCAGTTGGAAGACCGCGCGGGCCTGGATCGCTCCAGTTGGATGCTGGCGACCCTCAGGCTTAATCCCGAGGCCTTTTCGCGGCCTTGCAACGCCAACTCCCTGCGCGCCGGCGCCCGGCTGGAACTGCCGTCCGCGGCCTGGGTGCAAGGTCTGTCGGCGCAGGCCGCGGGCGAGGAATTTCAACGCCAGGCCGGGGAATGGCAGGCCTACATCGAGGGTGGCGGCGAAATCACCTGCTCGCCATGGTTGCAAGGCCTCGCCCCGCCGCCAACGCCAGCGGAGACGGTCGCCGAGGCCCCGGCGGCGTCTCCTGCCGGCCCCCTCGAAGCAGGGCCGGCAACGGAGCCCCCCGTTGCGCCCGTTACCCGGGCCTCTGAAGCGCCGACGAGGACACCGGCCGAGCCGGCGCAAGCACCACCGGCGCCCCCCGCCGAGCCGGTCGCGGAACCGCCGGCGCCGCCGGTGACACTGGCCAAGCCGATGGAACAACCGCCGACCACGGCGCCTGAACCGCCGGCGACCCCCGCCGAGCCGATGGAAGACCCGCCGACCGCGGCCCCCGCCACGCCGACGCCGCCCCCCGCCGCAGCGGCAGCGGCACCGGCAACGCCTGCGACCGAGCCGAGCGAGGCCCCTGGCGATTGGCTGGGCAACCACTACGGGTGGCGATTGCCGCTATTGGCCCTGGTCGCCTTGGGTGTAGTGTTGCTGTTGCGCGCCCACCTGCGGGCCAGGCGCGCACCGCGCATCCCGTTGGCTCCGTCGAGCGCCGGGGCCGCGGTGCGGGGCGGGTTCCGTCGCCGCATCCTTTGGATGGTCACCCTGGTGGTGGTGCTGGGCCAGGGGCTGTACGCCATTGTGAACGTGAATTTCTTTCAGGCCAATTACCTCCAGTCGGTGCAGGTGCAGAGCGAGCGCCTGGGGTCCTACTTGCGCCAGGACATAGAGTATGTGCTGCAACTGGGCATTCCGCTGGAGAAGCTGGTCAAGATCGAGGCCTCGCTGGGGGAGACCCTGGATGCCACGCCGGAAATCGAGTTCATCGAAATCACCGACCTGCAAAACCGCGTAATCTATTACGCGGACCATCAAAGCATGGAGCGCATTACCGACAAGACCCGCCTCTCGGGCACCTTGAACCCGCTGGAGGCCGATGGCGGCCTGTTGGAAATCACCCGCGAGGATACCGATCTTCGCCTGCCCGTCAGCGATGGCCGCACGGATACCGTGGTGGGCTATATTCAGATGCGCATTGCCGCCGATCTGATCCAGGGCACCTCAAGGGAGATCGTTTGGGATATCGTGACGGTGATTTTGGTCTCCTTGCTGATCACCTTCGAGTTTCTCGGTTTCTTCGTCAACCGGGAGTTCAGCGTGCCGCTGCATAACCTCACCCGGGAGCTGATTCAAGCCGCCCGTCGCGGCGACGCCGTGTCGGCGGCCTTCCGGCCGATGATGCCCGGCATTGATCGCGTGGTGATCCACGCCAATCGCTGGATCGCGCGGGGGCGGAGTGCGGATCCCGAGGCCGCCGCCCCGCGGCCGTCGGATGTGGACGAAATCGACCGCTTGGCCGAGCGTCAGGCCGCGGCACTGCCGGCGGCGGCTGGCGCACGCCAGGTGTTGGCGCGAATTCGCGAACGCCTCGCCGACTGGAGCCGGGCGCGCGCGCTCGGGTCCGAAGACGAGGCGCCGCGGGGGCCGCTGCAACAGGCCGGGACGGGCAACACGCCTTATCAATACATTCGGCCCTTCGTGTTCCTGTTCTTCGCCGCCTACAACCTGCCGGTGTCGTTCTTTCCGATGTATGTGGAGACCCTCTACGAGCCGCTTTGGGGGCTGCCCGCGGAGGTGCTTATCGGGTTGCCGATTTCGCTGTTCATGCTGTTCTTCGCCATCAGCATGCTGGTGGTGGGGCGGTGGCTGGATCGCGTGGGCTGGTTCAGGCCGCTGATCACCGGGGCCGCGATTTTTATGCTGGGCTTCGTCCTTACGGCCTTCGCCGAGACCTATTTCGAGCTGCTGGCGTTCCGCGCCATGACCGCGGTGGGGCTCGGCATCGGCTTTATGGGGTTTCAGCAGTTCGTGGTGGAGAACACCAACCCGCAGGATCGCAGCATCGGGCTGGCCGCGTTCATCGGCGCCTTTTTTGCTGGCGAGATCGTGGGCACGGTGATCGGCGGCATGCTCGCCGATCGTCTCGGTTACTCCAACATCTTCCTCCTCGCCGGCGTGCTGGCAGGCGTTGCGCTGGCCGGGCTGGTGTTCTTTTTCCGCCGCCACAGCATCGACCAGGGGGCGCGGCCGGTTAAGGACAAGATCCCGTTGGCGCAACTGCTGGGGGCGCTTCGGGACCGCGAATTCTTCGCCGTGGTGGTGTTTCAGGCGATCCCGGCCAAGGTGGCCCTGGTGGGCTTTTTGATGTATTTCGTGCCGCTGTATTTGACCCAAATCGGCGCCTTGCAGTCGGATATCGGCCGTATCGCCATGTGCTACGCATTGATGCTGGTGTTCATCGGGCCTTTGGTGTCGCGGCGCTTCGGCCGCGCCAAGTACCGCAAGTACACCATCCTCACCGGCGGCCTGATCACGGGCGCCTCCATGACTGCATTTGCGTTGGTCAGTGACACTTACGCGGTGCTCATGCTGGTGATCGCCCTCGGCATCGCGCATGCCTTCTCGCTGTCCTCCCAGGCGTCTTTGATCGCGGAGACGCGATTGGTGCAGCGCCTCGGCACCGGCACCGGCATGGGCGTGTATCGTTTTTGGGAGCGCGTAGGCAATGTCAGCGGCCCCTTCATCATGGCCGGGCTGGTGGCCGGCGCCGGTTATCAGCAGGCGGTGGTCTGGCTTGGCGTCGGCACCATCATCAGTAGCCTGCTCTATATCCTCCTGCTGTACGACATCCCCGCCGGGGGCAAGGCGGAGGCCGACTCCACCGGCAAGGGGTCGCTGGCGGAGAGTTCAACCTAGTAGGCCTGCGCCCAAGTAGCGAAAACAGCGGCCTTTAGGGGCGCGGAGGAGATTTTGCCTGAGCCCGTGCGGGACCGAGGCGAAGTGGGCCATTGAACCGCGAATGGACGCGAATACTCACTTTGCGCTCGGCCCTCTCTTGGCCCGGCCCGGCTAAAGCCCCGACCTCCGCTGGGGGATGTTATGAAGGTTGTGGTTTTGGCTGGGCTTGGGGCTTCGCTCGCCTAAGCACCAACCACCAATCACCAGCCGCCAAGCCGAACCACGGATAAACACGCATGGACGCAGATGGGCGGATGGGCAAAGGCGCTCCTGTAAGGCCTCAAAGGTCCGCCACCCTTTCAGCGCCGCGCCCATCAGGGGCGCTAAAACTTGACGTAATGGTGGTTTAGGGTATTTTTGTCGCAACACAACCCTGTGTTTATCCGTGTCCATCTGTGGCTCTATAACAGGCGCCTGTGATGGGCGCGGCGCTGGTAGATCGCGACCAAAGCCAATGACCGGGGGGCGCCTTTGCCCATCCGCCCTCTCTGCGGTTCTCCGCGTGCCCTGCGTCCCGAAAGCGGCGCGGTGGCGGCCATTGTGGGCATTGGCTCGCAGTTTTTGACACTAAAGCCGGGTTTCTGGGCTGCTTCGGTTGCTGTTATGTTTGAGTGATAGTAAGGTTTTGCGAAATTTAACGGCAGGCTCGGTAGGGGGAGGCCCGCATGCATGGTACAAAATGGCGACGCTTGAGCTTGGCGCTCGGCTTGGCGCTCGGCGCTCAGGCGGAGGGCCGGGATGCGAGTCGGCTGGATCTGGTCAGCGGCGGCGCGGTGGAGGGTCAGGTGTTGATCGATGCGCCGGATCGGGTGGTGGTGGACCTCGGCTTTGAGGTGTTGACGATTCCGGCGGATGCGGTGCGGCGGATGCAGGCGCTCGGGGCCGAACCCGCCGCCGCGTCGCCCGCAACCGCGCTGTACCATAGCGCCGACCAAGGCCCGGCGATGAACGTGAAAGAGGCGGTGGAGCAGGTGGCCGAGGCGGTGCTGCGGGTGCGCACGCCGGTGGGGCTGGGTTCCGGCTTCGCCATCCATCCCGACGGCTATGTGGTGACCAATCACCATGTGATCGACGGCGAGCACGACCTGACCCTGACCCTATTTGAGAAGACCGCGCAGGAGCTGCGTCCGGTGCTGTTCGAGAACGTGCGCATCGTGGCCCTGTCGTCGCTGCTGGATCTGGCGTTGCTCAAGATCGAAGACCTGGGCGAGCGCCGCTTGCCGGTGGTCCCGCTGGGGGACGCCCGCACCCTGGTGCAGGGCGAGGCGGTGTTCAGCATCGGCAGCCCGCTGGGCTTCGACCGCACCGTAAGCCAGGGCATCATTAGCCTGAAAAACCGCCCGGTGGACGGTCAGCTCTATCTGCAAACCACGGTGCAGATTAACCCCGGAAACTCCGGCGGCCCCTTGTTCGACCTCTCCGGTCAGGTGATCGGGGTGAATAATATGAAGATCCGCTCCATCGGCATCGAAGGGCTGAGTTTCGCCATCCCCTCCACCACCCTTAAGGGCTTCCTGGAAAACGTGGATGCCTACGCCTTCGACGCCCGCAGCCCCAACAACGGCTATCGCTACAACCCCCCGCCGGCCGCAGACCCGACCCCGACTAAAGGAGTACAGCCCGATGACTAGCCTATTGCGCGCAACCATCGCGACCCTCGCCCTACTGGCGGCGTCCCCGGCGCAGGCCGTGGAACGCCTGCAAGCGCTGGTGGAGGCCGACGCGGCGCTGGCGGTGGTGGCGCGGGACCTGCCGACGCTGCTCGAACACTGGCCGGACAGCCCCCTGGGCTCCATGCTCGGACAGCGCGAGGTGCGCCATGCGCTGGGCGATCTGGGGCAGCGCCTAAGCCGGGACTATTGGAGCTATCAGGCCGAGAAAAAGCTCGGCTACAGCCTCGACGAACTCAATCAAGCGCTCCCGGGCGGCCTGCTGTTGACCGCGCCCGAGGGCGATCCGGTGTTCTCCGAGGCGCCGGTTTACGGCCTGGTGCTGGAGGCGGCGGCGGATCAGGCCCCGGCGCTGGCGGTGGCCGCCTATCTGTTTCTCGGCAAGGCGGCGCAAGAATTGCAAAATGCGCCGGACTACGTCCTCACCGAGGAGCGTTTCTTTGGCGAAACCCTGCATTGGCGCCAACCCCGGGAGGCGGATAAAGCGCCGGTGCTGGGCTGGGCGCTGCCTGAGGGCTTCGTGGTGATGGCGCGTTCGGAGGCGTTGCTGAAATCTTTGGTGGCCGCGGTGAAGGACGGCGCGGCCCGTGCGCCCTGGTCCGAGAGCGCGGCCTATGCACGCTTTGCGGCGCTGAATGACGATTGGGACCTGCTCGCCTATATGAAGGGTGCGGCCGCGGGGCCACTGCTGAGCGGTTATGTGCGATCCCAACGGGACGACAACGGCGCGGGCGACCCGCAAACCGCCCAGATCATGGCCTTCGCAGAGCAATTCGCCGCGGGCTTTGTGGGCGATAGCATTGGGGCCTGGTTCATCGCCGGCCGCCTGGAGGAGGCGGTGATGGAGCTGGACCTTCAGGTGCAGTATGCGCAAGACACGGGCCTGATGGGGCTGCTGGCCTATCGCCCCGGCCCGCTGGCATTGCCGGATTTCGCACCCCCGGATGCGCACCAGGTGGCGGTGTCGAACTTCGATTTCGCCGCCATGTGGCGTTCGGCCCGGCGCACCCTGGGCGAATTGGAGCTGTTCGCCGCGGCCGACGCCATGCTTCAGGCCGGCCTGACCAGCGCCTCGGCCGCGGCCGGCTTCGACGTGGAAAAGACCCTGCTAGCGAGCCTCGGCACTGGGCTGGTGCAAATGCAACTGCCGCGCCCCGAGCCTGCGGCCGGCGCGGTGACGGACTCGCTTACGGTGATCAGCATTCGGGACCGCCGGGCGCTCGAAAGCGCCTTGGAATCGATAAAGGCGAGCACGGGCTGGGCCGGCATGCTGACGCGTGACGAATACCTCGACACCCCGGTGTACACCCTGAGCGAGGCCGCCCTCGGCGGGGGCGATCCGGCGCAGAGCCCGGCCTATGCGGTGACCGATAACTACCTGATCTACGCCTCCACGGTCGCCCCGCTGCACCGCCTGTTGTCCCGCCTAGCGAGCGGCCGCAAGGCCGAGACCTATTGGGAAAACCCGGCCGTCCGGCGCCTCCTGGACTCGGCCCCGAAGGGCTATGCCGAGATCGTGCTGGCGGATGGCGAGCATTCCGCCCGTCGCCTGTACGACGCGCTGCAAATGATCCCCTTTTCCGCCGGCCCGGCCGGCGCCAACAGCTGTAGACCCGCGCCGGAACTGGCGCCCGAAACCCTGAGCGGTTTGTTCGGCCCCGCCCTGGGGCTCACCTTTAAGGACGACGGGATCTACCGCACACTCTACCGCTGGACCGAGGGCGAGGATTGAACATGGGGCGCCGACGCCGACTCGACCTGGGCATCCTGCTGCCGATTTTATGCTGCGCCCTGTGCGCCCCGGTCGGCAGCGCGCCGACCCTCGGCCTCGACGGCCCCGAGGTGGTCAAGCTCGATCGCAATACCCGAGCGCTGACGGCGGCGGATATAGACGCCAACGGCCGCATGGACCTGCTGCTGATAAACAACGACAAGGCGCGCATCGAGATCCTCTACCAGCTCGGCCCGGACGAGGCCTTGCCCGCCAGCCGCATGCAGGCGCGGCCCGACCGCTGGACGCCGGTGTTGGACGCCAGCCGCTTCCGCCGCCAGGGCGTGACCACCGGAGATCAGATGCTGGCCCTGGTCGCCGCGGATTTCGACGGCGACGGCCGCGCCGATTTGGCCTATAGCGCCCAGGACCGCGGGCTGGTGGTGCGCTTTCAGCAGGCCGACGGCGATTGGGACCGGCGCTGGAGCTTCGATCAGGAGACCCCGAGTTCGTCCAGCCACAGCCTGTTGGCCGCCGACCTTGATCAAGACGGGCGCCAAGACCTAGTGATGCTGGGTAAAACCGCCCTGCTGGTGTTTCACCAGCAGGCCGAGGGCGGCTTTCAGAGTCCGCAACGCTACCCGCTGGCGGAAGACAACAGCTATGCCCCGCTGGTGCAGGATCTCGACCGCGACGGGCGGCCCGATTTGATCTACTTGGTGCGTAACAGCGACTACGCCCTCAGGGTCCGGCTGCAGGACCCCGAGGGGCGGTTCGGGGCCGAGCGGGTGCTGCGCCTGCACACCCCGCGCGGCGCACTGGCCGAAATCGGCCCCGGCGCCTTTGCCGCCATCGACCCCCGCACCGGCTTGATCGAAGGCCTCACCCTGGGGCCCGCCGAGGCCAGGCACGCCCCGCAACGCCTGCTGCCCACGCCCCGGGTTCAGGCCGTGCCCGGCGGCGTGCGGCGCGCCGAGGCTTACGCGCTGGCAGACTTCGACGGCGATGGCCGCCGCGACCTGCTGGCGGCGGACACCGCGGGCGCCCGGCTGTGGTTGTACCGGCAAACGGCCCCGGGGCGCTTTGCAGCGCCCGTGTCTTTTCCCGCCTTCGCCGATGTGCGCGCCCTGGCGGCGGCGGACATCGACGGCGACGCTCGGGCCGAGATCTTCCTCGCCAGTCCCAAGGAAGAGGTCTTCGGCATCACCCGCTATTCCGCCGCCGGTCGCATCGAATACCCCGCCCCCTTGCCCATCGAGGGCAAGCCCCTGGGGATCGCCGTATTGCGGGGCGCCGGGGGCGATTGGCTGCTGGCCTGCTGGGTCGAACAGGAACAGGGCCGGCGCCTGTTGCTGCTCGCCTACGCGGCGGCAAGCGATGAGTGGAGCGAGGTTCAAAGCCTGGACCTGGACGGGCTGCGCACCGATCCTGAAGGCGCCCGCGCGGTGGATTTCGACCAGGACGGCGTGCAGGACCTGATTCTGTTCGTGCCGCGCAGTCCCGCGGTGCTGCTGCGCCAAGACGCCCAGGGCCGGCTGGCCCGGGTGGAACCCGGCGGCGGCTTGCAGTCCGGCCTGCTCGACGACCTGACCCCCGGCGACCTGTCGCAGGGCGATATCGACGGCGACGGCCGGCCCGAATTGCTGATCGCGGACCAGGGCTTGGTGCGTGCGGTGCGCCTGGATGCGGCCGGCCGGCTCGAAGTGGCGGATCAATTCAACCTGGACAACCGCGAGGCCGAAGTGGCCTCGGCGTTGCTGGCGGACCTCGACCAAGACGGGGCCGGCGAGTTGTTGCTATTCCCCAAGAACAGCGATTCCATTCATGTGCAACGGCAAGACGAACAGGGCGTATATCGGCCCTGGCGCCGCTTCGAAATGGGGCGTATCGAATTGCTCGACACCCGCGTCCTGGGCCCCGCGGCCGATTCTGCGCCCGCCATTCTCTATTTGGGCAAGGAGCGGTTTTGGGTGGTGGCCCCGGAGGCCCGGCGCCTGGCGATCGAACACACCGCCGCCCACGAAAGCGGTATCGAGGACCTCGACTACGGCCTGCTGGCATCGGGCGACCTCAACGGCGACGGCGCGCCCGAGTTGATCGCCCTGGACAACCGCGGCACCCGAATCCTGGAGGTGCTGTATCGCACCGACGCAGGCTGGCGCAGCGGTCTGCACTTCGCGGTATTCGACAACCCCGCGGACAACCCCAGGGGCGACTCCGCCGACGAGCCGCGCGAGATGCTGGTGCGCGACCTCACCGGCGACGGCAAGGACGACATCGCCTTGCTGGTGCATGATCGGGTGTTGGTGTATCCGGCGCGATGAAGATCTTCGCCGCCCTGTGGCTGGGCCTTTGGGGCGGCTGCGCCCTGGCCGAGGATCTGGCGCAACGCACCGAGGCCTTCTATCAGGCCTGGCAAGGCGCGCCCAGCGCCCACGGCGGCCTGACCCGGGCCGGCGTGGACGCCTCCGGCCTGGTCTATCTGGCGGCCTGGGAATTGTTTCAGGTGCGCCTGCCCAGAAACATGGCGGCCCAAATCGAGGTCGGCGCGCCGGTGGCCAAGGCCGATCTGCGGCCCGGCGATTTGGTGTATTTCGCCGCCCCGCGCTTCGTCGGCCTTTACCTGGGCGCGGGCCGCTTCGCCCATGTCTCCTCCAAGCGCGGGGTGACCGCCTCGCCGCTGCAAGGCGGCTACTGGGGGGCGAAGTACGCCGGGGCCCGGCGTTTGAGCGGCCTGCCCAAGCTTAGCGGCGGCGACGCGGGGGACGCGGTATTTTCCGGCATGGCCTCCCACTATGGCGCGTCCATGCGGGGGCGGCTTACGGCCAGCGGCGAGCGCTACGACCCCAAGGCGCTCACCGCAGCCCACCGAACCCTCCCCTTCGGAACCTGGTTGCGGGTCGCCAACACCTGGAACGGCCGCCAAGTCCGGGTGCGCATCAACGACCGCGGCCCCTTCAAGCCGGGCCGGGTGCTGGACCTGTCCCAGGCCGCCGCCGCAGCCTTAAACGCCTTGGACGCCGGACTGGTCCCGGTGCGGGTCGAGGTGCTGGGTAATCGCCCAGCGGAAGCCCGGTAAGGCGCCATCCCGGGCCGGATGTTGCCGCTGTATAACGCAAAGGGCGCAAAGGTTTTGTAACTACTCAGAGGTCATCCCCATAAATTCTGGCCATTGCCCTTCGTGAAGTAGTCGCAGAGCCTCCGCGGCGGAGATCCCATTTTTCTGGCAGGTGGAGAGATAGCTGCGGATTCTGGCGAAGATTCTCGCCCCGAGCTCTGAACGAAAGCACCCGGATATCTTCTGCTGCACCTTGCTCATACGCAGATCACGTTCGCCTTGGTTGTTGGCAAACGGCACATTCCGCTCAACCATGAAGCGCAGGACATCCTCTTCATACCGAAGCAATCGTTCCAACAGGCTTCTCGCTTTGGATCGTTTCAAGCGTCCTCGTTGTCCCTTTTTCCTTTCCGACTCATCGGGTGGCGGGCACTCCGTTTCCGCTTCCTTCAGGGTTTTTCGGTATCGCTCCCTGAAAGCTTTGGCTTCCTGGCGATTGAGTATGCCACCGGCTGCATCCACGGCCCTGTTGATCTCCAGCAAGAAAGAAAAAAGAAAGGACACCCAAAAACTTGACTCCCGCCTCCCCTAGGCTAAATCTAGAACTTGGGTGTCTCCTTTCGCTCCGGCGGGTTGTGATGCGCCTCGTTGCACTCGGCACATCCTATGCGGAGTGGTCGTCTTCATAGGATGCGCCGAGCTTTGCGAGGCGCATCGGCTCCGGCGGGTTGTGATGCGCCTCGTTGCACTCGGCACATCCTATGCGGCGCGTTCGTCTTCATAGGATGCGCCGGGCTTTGCGAGGCGCATCGGCTCCGGCGGGTTGTGATGCGCCTCGTTGCACTCGGCACATCCTATGCGGAGTGGTCGTCTTCATAGGATGCGCCGGGCTTTGCGAGGCGCATCGGCTCCGGCGGGTTGTGATGCGCCTCGTTGCACTCGGCACATCCTATGCGGAGCGCGTAGGATGGGCAAAGGCGCTCCCCCGGTCATTGGCTATGGTCGCGATCTATCAGCGCCGTGCCCATCACAGGCATTCTACGCGGACTATGGAGAAGAGCCACGAATGGACACGAATAGACCCGAATTTCTGCTTCGCGGGTTCTTGGTATCCTATTTCGCTTTGGCGTCCTTAGCGCCTCCTTCGCGGTCTTTGCGCTATTTCATTAAAGCCCCCAGCGCTTAAGCCGGGGATGGTGCGTTACGGCGTATCTAGCGAATCAATATTCGCGTCCATTCGCGGTTCAATTAATTCTCGATTTCGGGTTTACCCTGAATTCGGAACTAAACCGCTAATGAACGCGAATAAACGCTAATCAATGGTGGCCGGCGCCGGGGCGGGACGGGGATGGCAAACCCCATCAAAATTGGGCATTTCAAAACCATGACTAGACAGTGACTTCTGGAGGCCGCAAAACTTCAGCGAGCATTCTCTACTATCCTTTTTCGACAATTGCGAGATTGGCGCTTAAGGCTTCCACATTCTGAAGGCGACTCAACTAATAATGTACCATAGGTTTGGGGGAAGCTACACCGCGGAGGATAGCAGTTCGGCTTGGACCCGCAGTTGATCCGCCAGCAAAGAAAGGCGCGATCACTCGGACCGGTTTGCCCGCCCTGCAAGATTTAGGAGGCGTCTGGGGCCGTGCGGTAGGATACCCTGATTGCGCCGCCCCCCTCGGGGCGCAATGGGTGCGCGCCGGGCCGGTTTCAGGCAGAATAGGGGCGTTTTTTGTCTCGGCAAGCCTGGGGGTTGCGGATGTCCCAACAAACGCTAATGGTTTTTACCACTTGTCCCGACCGGCCTACGGCGGAACGGATTGCGCGGCGGTTGGTCGAAAGCCGTGTCGCTGCCTGTGTCAGCCTGGGGCTTGGCATGCTGCAATCCTTTTACACCTGGCAGGGCCGGGTGGAGAGCGAGCAGGAGGCGGGGCTGATGATTAAGACCACCGCGGCGCGCTACGACGAGCTGGAGCGGCTGTTGGTGGAGCTGCATCCCTACGAAGTGCCGGAGATCCTGGCGTTGCCGGTGCAACGCGGGCTGGCGTCCTATTTGCAATGGGTGAATGAATGCACCGAATCCTGAAAACACTGCTCTGGCTGGGTTGGCTGCTGGGGGCTGCGGGCGCGGTCGCGCAGCAGGACGATGAGTTCCTGGGGCCGGACGAGGCCTTTCGGTTGTCGGTGGAGTCGGTGGGGGCCGAGTCCGTGCGGCTGCGCTGGGAGGTGGCCGAGGATTATTACCTGTACGGCGGCAAGTTTGGCTTTGAGGCCGAGGGGCCGGTGGCGTTGGGCGCGCCCGAGCGCCGCCGCGGCAAGACCAAGCAGGACGAGTTTTTTGGCGAGGTGGAGGTGCTGCGCCAGCGGATCGACGTGGAGCTGCCGCTGATCCGCGATAGCGCGGCGGCGCGCAAGGCGCAAACGCTGATACTGAAGGCCAAGTCTCAGGGCTGCGCCGATGCGGGGCTGTGTTATCCGCCCCAGCGCAAGACCCTGGAGCTGGAGCTGCCGGCGGCGCAGGCGGCGGCCGGGGCCAATGCCCTGGAGACCTTGAGCGCAATTGGGGCGGAGCTGGGTCCCGAGGGCGAGCCGGAGCTGCTGAGCGCGGAAGATGCCTTTACCTTTGAGGCCTTTTTGGCCGAGGGGCCGGCCATTGAGCTGGCCTGGCGGGTGGCGGAAGGGACCTATCTGTATCAGGACCAAATCGAGCTTCAGGTGCTGGCCCCGGCGGGCGTCCGCTTGGGCGAATACGCGCTGCCGCCGGCCAAGATCAAGCAGGACGCGGTGCGCCCGGACGGCACCTTTGGCGACCTGGCGGTGTACGAGGCGGGCGATTTCGGCTTTCGCGTGCCGCTGACGGGCCAGGCCGCGGCGGGGGCCGAGATCCAATTTCAGACCCGCTTCCAGGGCTGCGCCGAAATCGGCGTCTGCTATCCGCCGCGCCAGGATACCCGCACCTTTACCCTAAAGACGGCCCTCGATAGCGGCGACGCCGCGGCTGCGGTCTCCAGGCCCATTGCGGAATCGGCCCCGGCGGCTGAGGCGCCGCCGGTGAGCGAGCAGGATCGCATCGCCGCCAGCCTGATGGGGGGCAATATGTGGGTCACGGTGGCCACCTTCTTCGTGGCCGGCCTGCTGTTGTCGTTGACCCCTTGCGTGTTTCCGATGATCCCGATCCTGTCCGGGATTATCGCCGGTCAGGGGCGCGACCTAACCACCTCCAAGGCCTTCACCCTGTCGCTGGTCTATGTGGTGGCCATGGCGGTGACCTATACCGTGGCCGGGGTGTTGGCGGGGGTCTTCGGGCAGAACCTTCAGGCGGCGTTTCAGGACCCCTGGATCTTGGGCGTCTTCGCCGCGGTGTTCGTGGCGCTGGCCTTTTCCATGTTCGGCTTTTACGAATTGCAGCTCCCGAGCAGCCTGCAAAGCCGCCTTGCCGAGATCAGCAACCGCCAGCAGGGCGGCACCCTGGCGGGCGTGGCGATTATGGGCTTTCTGTCGGCCTTGATCGTGGGGCCTTGCGTGGCCCCGCCGCTGGCCGGGGCGCTGATCTATATCGGTCAGACCGGGGATGCGGTGCTCGGCGGCATGGCGCTGTTCGCCCTCTCCATGGGCATGGGCGCGCCGCTGCTGGTGATCGGCACCCTGGGCGGCAAGTACCTGCCGCGCGCAGGGGCCTGGATGGATGCGGTGAAGGCCGTGTTCGGCGTGGGCCTGCTGGCGGTGGCCATCGTGCTGCTGGAGCGCATCATTCCGCCCGCCGCGGCCATGCTGCTGTGGGGTGCGCTGTTGATCTGCTCGGCGGTGTATATGGGGGCGCTGCGCGACCTGCCGGTGGAGGCCGGCGGCTGGGTGCGGCTATGGAAGGGCCTGGGCGTGGTGCTGCTGATCTACGGCGCCCTGATGCTGGTGGGCGTGGCCGCCGGCGGCAAGGATACGGTGCAACCGCTGCGCGGCCTGGGCTTTGGCGGCGGCGCGGCCGGGCAAGCCGGGCATATCGAGTTCAAGCGCATTAAGTCGCTGGCCGACCTGCAACGCGAGGTGGCGGCGGCCAGCGCCGCGGGGAGGCCGGTGATGCTGGACTTCTACGCCGATTGGTGCGTGTCCTGCAAAGAGATGGAGCGCTACACCTTTTCCGACCCGCAGGTGATTGCCGCCACCCAGGGGTTTGAGATCCTGCAGGCCGATGTCACCGACAACGACGCCACGGACCAGGCGCTGATGGCGCATTTCGGCATCCCGGGGCCGCCGGCCATCCTGTTCTACGGGCCGCAAGGCGAGGAGCGGCGCAATTATCGGGTGGTCGGCTTTATGGCCGCGGATGAGTTCGCGGCCCATGCCAGTAAGGCGGTGCAATGAACTGGAACGCGAAGAATATAGTGATCCTGGCGGTGCTGGCGGCGGTCGGCATCGGCGGGGTTTGGTATGGGGTGGAGGAGGGCGAACGCCGCCGCAACCTGGTCTTGAGCGCGGATTTTGAGGGGCGCATGCCGGCCTTTTCGTTCCCGGACATGCACGGCCGGACGCGGCACAGTCGCGAGTGGGCGGACCAGGTGTTGGTGCTCAACTTCTGGGCCACTTGGTGCCCGCCCTGCCGCAAGGAGATCCCGCTGTTTGTGGACTTTCAGGAACGCTATGGCGAGGCCGGGCTGCAATTCGTCGGCATCGCCATCGACGACCCGGAGATGGTGCGCGACTTTGCCGATGTCTACGGCATGAACTTCCCGATCCTAATCGGCGATGCGGCCGCGGTGGAACTCTCTAAGCAACTGGGCAACCGTTTCGAGTCCCTGCCCTTCACCGCCGTTTTCGATCGCCAAGGGCGTGCGGTGCATGTGCAGGCCGGCCCCATCGAGGAGCCCGAGCTGAAGGCGCTGGTCACGCCCCTGCTGCAATCCGGCGGCGCCTGACCCGGGGCCGGTTTTGCAATTTCACCCGCTATTCTTGGCATTTTAGTAGACAAAATCCCCCAATTACCGCAAAATCCCCCGGAAGCTCGAACCAGCCGGGGCGCCCGCGCCCCCGGCGTGAATCCACCGGAGGCCGATGGGCGACCTATGCCGAGTATCCTGGTCCTGAACGGGCCGAATCTGAACCTGCTCGGGATCCGCGAGCCGGGCATTTACGGCCACGACACCCTGGATTCCATCCGCCAGCGCCTGGAGCAACAGGCCCGCGCCGCCGGATGCGAGTTGGACTTTTTACAGAGCAACGCCGAGTCGGTGCTGGTGGAACGCGTCCACCAAGCCTATCACGATGGCGCCGCCTTCATCGTGCTCAATCCGGCGGCCTTCACCCACACCAGTGTGGCGTTGCGCGACGCGCTGTCGGGGACCGGGATCCCCTTCATTGAGGTGCATCTGTCGAATGTGCATGCGCGCGAAGGATTCCGAAAACACTCCTATTTCTCCGATATTGCTGCGGGCGTGATTTTCGGCCTCGGCGCCCAGGGCTATGAACTGGCCCTGCAGGCGGCGCTGAGCCGAATCCTAGCCTGAGCCCCGAACCAAGACCGAGCATCTGTATGGATATCCGCAAAATCAAGAAACTCATCGATCTACTCGAGGATTCCGATGTCGCCGAAATCGAAATCCACGAGGGCGAGGAGTCGGTGCGCATCAGCCGCACCTGTTCCGCCCCGGTGCAGGTGACCGCCCCAGCGCCCGCCGCCGCCGCGCCGCCGCCCGCAATCGCCGCCGGCGCGCGCCAGGAGCCGGAAGAGGAGTTCAGCGGGCATGTGATCAAATCGCCGATGGTGGGGACCTTTTACCGCGCCCCCTCGCCGGGCGCCCGGTCCTTCGTGGAGGAAGGCGGCAAGGTGGCCAGCGGCGAGGTGCTGTGCATCATTGAGGCGATGAAGATCCTCAACCAAATCGAATCCGACAAGGGCGGCACGGTGCAGCGCATCCTGGTGGAGAACGGTCAGCCGGTGGAATTCAATCAGCCTTTGTTCGTCATCGAGTAACGGACTCTCCATGATAGAGAAAATCGTCATCGCCAACCGCGGCGAAATCGCCCTGCGCATCCTGCGGGCCTGCCGCGAGCTGGACATTAAGACCGTAGCGGTGCATTCCGAGGCCGATCGCAGCCTCAAGCACGTCCTGCTGGCGGATGAGTCGGTGTGCATCGGCCCGGCCGCCTCGGCCGATAGCTACCTCAACATCCCGGCCCTGATTAGCTCGGCCGAGGTCACCGATGCGGTGGCCATCCACCCCGGCTACGGCTTTTTGTCCGAAAACGCCGACTTTGCCGAGCGGGTGGAAAAGAGCGGCTTCATCTTCATCGGCCCCAGGCCCGAGACCATCCGCCTGATGGGTGACAAGATCACCGCCATCGAGGCCATGAAGGCCGCTGGCGTGCCCACGGTGCCGGGCTCGGACGGCCCGCTGCCGGAGGACAAGTCAGAGATCGTGCGCCTGGGGCGGAAAATCGGCTATCCGGTGATCGTAAAGGCCGCCGGCGGCGGCGGCGGGCGCGGCATGCGGGTGGTGCATTCGGAGGCGGCGCTGCTCGGCGCGGTGTCGCTGACCAGGGCCGAGGCCGGGGCCGCCTTCGGCAACTCCACCGTGTATATGGAAAAGTTCCTGGAAAATCCCCGCCATGTGGAGTTTCAGATCCTGGCCGACACCCAGGGCCATGCGGTGCATTTGGGCGAACGCGACTGCTCCATGCAACGGCGGCATCAAAAGGTGGTGGAAGAGGCCCCGGCCCCCGGCCTCACCGAGGAGCAGCGCAGTTTCGTGGGCGAACGCTGCGCCGAGGCCTGCCGCCAGATCGGCTATCGCGGCGCCGGCACCTTTGAGTTTCTGTACGAAAACGGCGAATTCTATTTCATTGAAATGAACACTCGGGTGCAGGTGGAGCACCCGGTGACGGAGATGATCACCGGCCTGGATATCGTCAAGGAGCAGATTCAGATCGCCATGGGTCAGCCGCTGACCATCCGC
The DNA here is from genome assembly GCA_011389885.1 of Gammaproteobacteria bacterium. GTDB lineage: Bacteria > Pseudomonadota > Gammaproteobacteria > Chromatiales > Chromatiaceae > JABBTK01. The sequence goes on from JAABTK010000004.1 coordinate 77,159, forward strand.
CAGGAGGACGTGCGACTGCAAGGCCACGCCATTGAGTGCCGCATTAACGCCGAGGACGCCCGCACCTTCATGCCCAGCCCGGGGCGCATCAGCGAGCTGCATGTGGCGGGCGGGCCGGGCATCCGCTTTGATTCCCATATCTACAACGGCTATTTGGTGCCGCCCTATTACGACTCCATGATCGGCAAGTTGGTGGCCTGGGGCGGTGACCGCAAGGCGGCGGTGGCGCGCATGCGCACCGCGTTGGACGAAATGGTGATCGATGGCATTAAGACCAACATCCCGTTGCAGCAGGACATTATGGAAGACGCCAAGTTTGCCGTCGGCGGCTGCAACATCCACTACCTGGAAAAGAAACTCGGCCTGTGAGTCGGACGCCCCCTTGAGCTGGCTGCAAGTTCACCTCACGCTGCCCAAGGCGCAGGCCCCGCTGGCGGAATTGGCCCTGGAGGGCCTGGGCGCGCTGGCAGTGACCCTTGGCGATGGCGCGGACGAGGCCCTGTTGGAGCCGCCGCCGGGGGCCTTGCCGCTGTGGCAAAGCACCCGCGTCACGGGCCTGTTCGACGCCGCGGAGATCACCCCCGAGGCCCTGCAGCGGCTGATGCAGCGGGGCCTGCAACGCGAATGGCTGGCGGGCATGCGGCTGGAGGCGCTGCCGCAGCGGCAGTGGGAGCGGGCCTGGATGGACGACTTTCGGCCCATGCGCTTTGGTGAGCGGCTTTGGATCTGCCCCGACGGCCTGCCAGCCGCGGGCCCCGACCCGGTGGTGGTGGACTTGGACCCGGGCTTGGCCTTCGGCACCGGCACCCACCCCACCACCGCCCTGTGCCTGCGCTGGCTCGACGCCCATCCGCCGACCGGGCTGCGGGTGATCGATTTCGGCTGCGGCTCCGGCGTGCTCGCGCTGGCTGCGGCCAAGCTGGGGGCGGAGCGGGTGATCGCGCTGGACCACGACCCGCAGGCCCTGGAGGCCACCGCCGCCAACGCGGCCAAAAACGGCGTCGCAGGGCGCATCGAGATCCTGCCCGCGGGCGGATTGCCGCAGACCCCGGCGGACTTGGTGCTGGCCAACATCCTGGCCGGAACCCTCATCGAACTGGCCCCCCGAATCAGCCAACTTATTCGCCCCGGGGGCCGCGTGGTGCTGTCGGGGATCTTAACCGAACAGGCCGCCTCGGTGCGCGCGGCCTATGCCCCGTCTTTCACCCTGCAACCCCCAGCGCAGCAGGACGATTGGGTGCTGCTGGCGGGGCGCGCGGAATTAGCCTAGGATCGCATCATGCATACCCAATGCCCCAACTGCGACACCGCCTTTCGGGTCAAGGCGCAACACCTTTCGGCCGCCAAGGGCCGGGTGAAATGCGGCCGTTGCGCGACCGTGTTCAATGCGGTGGAACAACTGTACGAATCCCCGGCCGGCCCCGCGCCCGAGGAGGACGCCGCCTACGCGGCCCCGGCGCAAGCGGCCGATGAATCCGGCCCCGAGACCCCCGCCGCGCCGACCGCGGAACAGCCGGCCGCGGAACAGCCGGCCGCGGAACAGGCCGCGGCTGAAGAGCCGGTGCCGGAGATCCTGCAACGCCCGGCGCATGCCCGCACCAGCCCGCTTTGGGGCCTGGGCGCGCTGCTGCTAGCGGGGGCCGCGGCGGCGCAAATCGGTTGGTTCGGGCGCGACTATTGGGTGCAAATCCCCGAGGGGCGTCAGGCGCTGGAGCAGGTCTGCCTGCAGGTCGGTTGTGAGCTGCCGCCCCGCAGCGCCCCCAAACAGGTGCAGGTGGAGACGCGGAGCGTGACCTCGCATCCCGAGCTGAATGAGGCCTTGCGAATCCGCATGACCTACGTCAACCGGGCGGCCTTTCCGCAACCTTATCCGTTACTGCAAATCACCTTTTTCCGCGACGACGTGCAGCCCGCGGTGCAGCGCACCTTCCGCCCCGCCGAGTATCTCGATTCGGCGCCGGCGGCGGAGGCCGTGCTGGAAGTGGGGCAAATGGTCTATGTCGAACTCGACGTGGAAGACCCCGGCGCCGACGTCACCGGCTTTCAGTTCGAATTCTTTTGACTGACCCCGCTCGCACCGGGCCGCCAAGCCACTGGCGGCGCCCCCCCGGCGAGCGCATACGAGGAAAACCATGTCTGCATTGATCTGCGGCTCCATCGCCTTCGACACCATTATGGTGTTTCATGACCGATTCAAGAACCACATCCTGCCCGAGCAGGTGCATATCCTTAACGTCGCCTTTATGGTGCCCGAGCTGCGGCGGGAGTTTGGCGGCTGCGCCGGCAATATCGCCTTTAATCTGCAACACCTCGGCGGCGACGGCCGGCCCATGGCCGCCGTGGGGGCCGACTTCGCCCCCTACCGCGAATGGCTGAAGGCGCAGGGGGTGAATTTGCAGCATATTCGGGTGATTGAGGGCCAATACACGGCGCAGGCCTATATCACCACCGATCAGGACGACAACCAAATCACCGCCTTCCACCCCGGGGCGATGAACTTCGCCCACCAAAATCGGGTAGAGCAAGCGGCGGGGACCCGCATCGGCCTAGTGTCGCCGGACGGCCGCCAGGGCATGCTGGAGCACGCCGAGCAGTTCGCCGCCGAGGGCATTCCGTTTATCTTCGACCCCGGTCAGGGCCTGCCCATGTTCGACGGCGAAGAGCTGCTGCGCTTCACCGAACAGGCCACTTGGCTGGCCCTCAACGACTACGAGGCGCAACTGATGGAAGAGCGCACCGGCCTCGGCCCCGAGCAACTCGCCCAGCGGGTGCGGGCGGTGATCATCACCCGCGGCGCCAAGGGCTCGGAGATCCATACCCCCGGCAAGGTGCATGCGATCCCCGTGGCCCGGGCCGAGCGCCTGGCCGACCCCACAGGTTGCGGCGACGCCTATCGCGCCGGCCTGCTGTATGGCTTGATGAACGATATGGATTGGGAGACCACCGGGCGTATCGCGGCCCTCATGGGCGCGATTAAAATCGAGGCGGCCGGCACCCAAAACCACCGCTTCACCCCCGACACCTTCGCCGAGCGCTTTCGGCGCGAATTCGGCTATAGTTTTCATTAACCTGGAGCAGGGCCTATGAGCGCGCATTTTGATGAGCAAGGCTTCGTGCCGTTGCGGGTCGCCGTCCTTACGGTTTCCGACACCCGCACCGAGGACACCGACAAATCCGGCGGCTACCTGAGCGCCGCCCTCGCGGAGGCCGGGCACCAGGTGGCGGAAAAGCGCATCGTCCCCGACGACGTCTACCGCATGCGGGCCGAAATCTCGCGCTGGATCGCCGACCCCGCGGTGGACGTGGTCATCGCCACCGGCGGCACCGGCATCTCCGGCCGCGACAGCACCCCCGAGGCCGTGGCCCCGCTGCTCGAAAAGCCCATCGACGGCTTCGGCGAACTCTTTCGCGCCGTGTCTTTTGAGGAACTCGGGGCCTCCGCCATCCAGTCCCGGACGGTGGCGGGGCTGACCAACCAAACCCTGATCTTTTGCCTGCCCGGCTCCACTGGGGCCTGCCGCACCGGCTGGGAAAAGATCCTCAAGTCGCAGCTCGACCACCGCACCCGCCCCTGCAACTTCGCGCAAATGTTTCGCCGCTGATTATGTCGATCAACCTCAAAAGCATTGAAGACGCCCTGGAGCTGATGCTCGGCCAGGCCCGGGCGGTGGCGGACCTGGAGTCGGTCCCGCTAGCGCAGGCCCTGGGCCGGGTCACCGCCGAGCCGGTGGTCAGCGGACTCAACGTACCCGCCTGGGACAACAGCGCCATGGACGGCTATGCGCTTAACACCAACGACCTCCAGGAGACCGAAACCCGGCTGCCGATCAGCCAGCGCATCCCCGCCGGCAGCGCCGCCAAACCGCTGGCGGCGGGCACCGCGGCGCGCATCTTCACCGGGGCGCCGACCCCCGAAGGGGCCGACGCGGTGGTGATGCAAGAGGTGTGCGAAGAGCGCGAGGGCCAGGTGCTGGTGGGCGCCAACCCGCCCCCGGGGGCCAACATCCGGCGCTTGGGGGAAGACATTCGCCAGGGCCAGGAGATCATCCCCGCCGGCGCCCGGCTGCGCCCCCAGCACCTGGGGCTCACCGCCTCCGTAGGCGTGGCGCAACTAACGCTGCGGCGGCGCCTGCGCGTGGCCATCTTCTCCACTGGCGACGAATTGGTCGAGCCCGGCACACCGCTGGAGGCCGGTCAAATCTACAACTCCAACCGCTACACCCTGCACGGGCTATTGCAGGCCGCGGGCTGCGAGGTGGTCGATCTCGGCCAGGTGCCCGACACCTTCACCTCCACCTGCTCGTCGCTCAAGCAGGCGGCCCACAAGGCGGACCTGATCCTGACCAGCGGCGGGGTCTCGGTGGGCGAGGAGGACCATGTCAAGCCGGCGGTGGAGAAACTTGGGCGCCTGGACATCTGGAAGGTGGCGGTGCGCCCCGGCAAGCCAGTAGCCTTCGGCGAGGTGGACGGCGCCCTTTTCCTCGGCGCGCCGGGCAATCCGGTCTCGGTGTTCGTCGCCTTCTGCGTCTTCGCCCGGCCGTTGATCCGAAAACTGCAAGGCATTCAAGAACCCGACACCATCGGGGCCATGCACCTGCGGGCCGACTTCGAACGCCCCAAATCCTCGGTGCGGCGAGACTTCGCGCGCGCGCGCCTGACCCCGGGCGACGATGGCAGCCTGCACCTGCAACTCTATCCCAACCCCTCCTCGGGCGTGCTCAGCTCGGTGACCTGGTCCGACGGCCTGGCGGTGATCCCCGAAGGCCGCACCGTGACCCGGGGTGAAATGGTGGAATTTTGGCCCTTCAGCGAGTTACTGCGATGATTCAAGTGCTATTTTTCGCCCGCCTGCGGGAACAACTCGGCGTGGAGCGGCTGGAACTGGAGGGCGCTGGCCTCGGTGATGTCACCGCCCTGCGCCATGCACTGCAACAGCAAGGCGACGCCTGGGCCGAGGCCCTGGCCGACGACCGCCGCTTAATGGCCGCCGTGAATCAAGAAATGGCCGGCCCCGCCACCCCCATCCAAAACGGCGACGAAGTGGCCTTCTTCCCGCCGGTCACCGGCGGCTGACCCGAGGCCCCTGCGGGACGCAAAGGCGGGTTCTTTTATAACGCAAAGGGCGCGAAAGAGGCGCAAAGGGCGCAAAAAGGTTATTAAACCATTCGGCGCAATGCGGGGTCGGCGCGCAAAGCCCGGCAAAAGTCGCAACCTCCAAAACCGCCCCCAACGGAGGCCGAGGCTTCAGGATGGGCAAAGGCGCGCCCCCGGGCATTGGCTTTGGTCGCGGTCTATCAGCGCCGTACCCATCACCGGCGCCTCTTATAGCACCACAGATGGACACGGACCCACACACAGATTTGTGTTGAGAGGACCATATTTTAAACCACAAGTACGCCAAGTTTTAGTGCCAATGATGGGCACGGCGCTGAAAAGCCAGTGACCCTTTGAGGTTTTGCGGGAGCGCCTTTGCGCATCCGCTAAAGCCCCGCCCGCAATCCAGCATAAAAAATCTTCGCGCCCTTTGCGTTATATTCGCGTAGCCCGCTTGGGGGGCTTGCCAAATCCTCGCTTCGCTCGGGAAAAACTAAAGTTTTTCACTCCAAGCGCCTGGCTCTCGGCTGGAGTGCAAAACTTTAGTTTTGCATGCGTCCGCCGGGTGTTGGCCTTGATCATCGGCCCCGCCGCGGATTAGGGCCGATTTGATGATTAAGGC
>JAABTK010000050.1 GCA_011389885.1 Gammaproteobacteria bacterium
TGCCGCCGGCCAATACAACCCCAACACCCGAAAATAGCGCATCTTCACCCGCATGGACTTCACTTGCGGCCTCGCGTTGGGGTACACGCCTTGGCGTGTGCGGGCCAGGGCGCACAGCCCGAGGGCGGTACTCCAGGCGGCTAGGCCAGGCCGGAGCGGCGGACAGGCGCAAGCAAGCAAAAAACCTCCTCTGCGCCCGCTGCGTTCCTCCGCGCCCGCTGCGTTCCTCCGCGCCCGCTGCGTTCCTCCGCGCCCGCTGCGGTCCTAAAGGGCGTTGTTGCCGTTATTTGTGCGCGGCCGCACTAGGCGCAAAGACCAGCCAGGCGGCGTGAAAACCGCCCAATCGTCCCAGGCGCCCCTGAGCTGGCGCGGGGCGCACGGCCCGCGCGCGCTTGTTTGCCGGTTTTACTCTGTTGCATAATACGGGGTTTTACGCCTATTCCCTGTCGCGGACCGGCGCGAAACCTGGGTTCGGGGCGCTGGCTGAGGATGGGGCCATCGCCCGCTTCGGGTATACTGTCGCCTTTGCCGGTTCAAACCAGCTGGAAATCTGTTCATGAGCCTTGCCTTAATCGTCATGCTGCCCTTTCTGGGGGCGCTGTTGCCCGGGTTGATGATGCGCTCGGGGCGTAATGCCTGCGCCATAACCACGGGCTCGGTCACCTTTTTGGCCTTTTCCTTGCTGCTCACGCACGCGCCCGCGGTGTTGCGGGGTGAGGTGATTCAGGTCAGTTGGCAGTGGTTGCCTGCGCTCGGCCTGAACGTCAGCTTTTTCCTGGATGGGCTCGGGCTGCTGTTTGCGGGGCTGATCCTCGGCATTGGCCTGCTGATTATCACCTATTCCCGGTTCTACCTGTCCAAGGCCGACTCCATGGGCGCGTTTTACACCTACCTGCTGCTGTTTCAGGGCGCGATGGTGGGTATCGTGCTGTCGGACAACATCCTGCTTTTACTGGTGTTTTGGGAACTCACCAGCCTTTCCTCGTTTTTGCTGATCGGGTTTTGGCGTCACTTGCCCGAGGGCCGGCAGGGCGCGCGCATGGCGTTGGCGGTGACCGGCGGGGGCGGTTTGTTCCTCATCGCCGGCATGCTGTTGCTGGGTCATGCCGCCGGGTCCTATGAGCTGTCGGTGATCCTGGAGCGTCGTGAGCTGATTCAGGCCTCTCCGCTCTACCTGCCGGCCTTGCTGCTCATTTTGGGCGGCTGCTTTGCCAAGAGCGCGCAGTTCCCGTTTCACTTTTGGTTGCCGCACGCCATGGCGGCGCCGACGCCGGTGTCGGCCTACCTGCATTCGGCCACCATGGTCAAGGCGGGCATCTTCCTGATGGCGCGCCTGTGGCCGGTGCTGGCCGGCACCGAGGCCTGGACCTGGCTGGTGGCCTCGGCGGGGCTGGTGACGATGATCCTCGGGGCCTGGATCGCACTGTTTAAGGATGACCTCAAGGGCCTGCTGGCGTATTCCACGGTGAGTCATCTCGGCCTGGTGACCCTGCTGCTCGGCCTGGGGTCGCCCATGGCCGCGGTGGCGGCGGTGTTCCATATTATCAACCATGCCACGTTCAAGGCGGCGCTGTTCCTGATCGCCGGCATCGTGGACCATGAGGTCGGTACGCGCGATGTCAAACGCCTTGGCGGCTTGCTGATGTTGATGCCGATTACCGCCACCCTGGGCATGGTGGCCGCGGCCTCCATGGCCGGCATGCCGTTTCTTAACGGTTTTCTGTCCAAGGAAATGATGCTGGAGCAGGCATGGCATCACGGCTGGCTGGCGCCTGGGGGTTGGCTGACGCCGTTGTTGGCGACGCTGGGCGCGGTGTTTTCGGTGGCGTATTCGTTCCGCTTCATCGTGCATGTATTTTTCGGCCCCCAGCGCGATGATTATCCGGCCAAGCCGCATGATCCGCCGGCCGGTCTGTGGCTGCCGCCGGCGTTGCTGGTGGCGCTGGTGGTGCTCATCGGCCTGTTCCCGGAGACCTTCGCCGGTGACCTGGTGCGCACGGCCTCGGCGGCCGCCATGGGTGCTGTCGCGCCCGAGTTTCACCTGTCGATTTGGCACGGCGTGACCCCGGCCCTGGGGATGTCGGTGGTCGCGGTGGCGGTCGGTTTGCTGCTGCTCTGGCGTTACCCGGGTGTGCGGGGGCTGTGGGCGCGTGGTCCGCACCCCGAGGCCAAGGTCATGTTCGACGGGGTGATTGCGGCCTTGGTCCGCTTCAGTCGCGCCCTGGTGCTGAATTTGCACAATGGCTCGCTGCAACGCTATTTGGCGATCCTGGTGGGGGCCGCGGTGGCGCTGGGTTTTGCCGCTTACCTTGGGGCCGATGGGGCCGCACGCGCGCCGGGCGGGCGTGAAACCCTCGCGGCCGGGCCGGTGGTGGTGGTCGCGTGGCTGTTGCTCATGGTGTCTACGCTAATGACGGTGATTATGCACCGGGATCGTTTTGTGGCGCTAATCCTCATTGGCGTGGTGGGCGTGATCGTATCCATCGGTTTTGTGTACCTGTCCGCGCCGGATCTCGCCCTGACTCAAATCGCGGTCGAGGTCGGCACCGTCATTTTGATCCTATTGGCGCTGTATTTCCTGCCCAAGGTCACCCCCGTCGAGAGCGGCCTGGGCCGATGCGTGCGAGACGGGGCGCTCGCGGTCCTGGGCGGAGTGGGTGTGGGCGTGTTGTCCTGGGCGGTGATGACCCGCGATTTTTCGAGCATATCGACCTATTACCTGGAGCACGCCAAGCCGCTCGGGGGCGGGGCCAACGTGGTGAATGTGATTTTGGTCGATTTTCGCGGTTTCGATACCTTTGGCGAGATTATCGTGCTGGGCATTGCCGCGCTGGCGATCTTCGCCCTGCTCGAAGGCGCGCTGCACGGCCGCCTGGCGCCGCGTTTGCGCAACTGGACGCCGGATTACGCCCATGCCGCGGATCGTCACCCGATGATGATGGTGGTGGCCACTCGGGTGATGCTCCCGCTCGCGCTCATGGTGGGCGTGTATATCTTCCTGCGCGGCCACAACATGCCGGGCGGCGGCTTCATCGCCGGGTTGGTGGTGGCCATAGCGCTCATTATGCAGTATATGGCGAGCGGTTTCGGCTGGGCCGAGAAACGCATGCCGGTTGACTACCACGCCATGATTGGCGGCGGGGTGTTGGTGGCGGCGGCCACCGGCATTGGGGCGATGGTGCTGGACTATCCCTTCCTCACTAGCGCCTTCGATTATTTCAGCCTGCCCATTGTCGGCAAGTTTGAATTGACCAGCGCCATGCCCTTTGATATCGGCGTGTTCCTCACAGTGGTGGGGGCGGTCATGCTGGCCTTGGCGCAGCTCTCAAAAATGGGCCAAAGACTCAACCAACACGCGGTCAACACCCAGCCCATGGACTACAACCCGTCGGCCGATCGGCAGGCCGACGCCACCCGGGAGAACTGAATTGATCAGCCTTGAGTTTATTGTCGCGAGCGCCATCGGGGTGCTGACCGCGGCCGGCATTTATCTAACCTTGCGCGGACGAACCTTCCCGGTGGTGGTCGGGCTGGCGTTGATTACTTACGCGGTCAATGTATTCCTGTTCGTGATGGGACGCCTGGCGGTCAATCAGCCGCCGGTGATCCGCCCCGACGCGGTTGCATACACCGACCCCTTGCCCCAGGCGCTGGTGCTGACCGCCATCGTCATCTCCTTCGGCATGACGGCGGTGATTGTGGTGATGGCGCTGCGGGCGTGGTTTGAAAGCGGTGACGACCACGTTGACCTGGAAGTGTCGGGCGAGGGGTCGCGCCAATGAATCACTGGCCTATTCTGCCGCTGCTGCTGCCGGCGCTGGCCGCGCCGCTGATTGCGCTCGCGGTTCGACATGACATCGTGCTGCAACGGGTGTTCTCGGTGGCCAGCACGGTGTTGCTGCTGCTGCTGTCGCTGATCCTGGCCGGCAAGGTGGCCGACGGCAGCGTGCTGACTTATGAGCTGGGCAATTGGCCGGCGCCATTTGGCATCGTGCTGGTGTTGGATCGCCTGGCCGCGCTGATGCTGGTGCTGACCTCGGTGCTCGGGCTCTTTGTGCTGCTGTACGCGATCAATGGCTGGGACCAGCGCGGCAAACACTTTCACTCCCTGTTCCTGTTTCAGTTGCTGGGCATCAATGGCGCTTTCCTCACCGGCGACCTGTTCAACCTGTTCGTGTTCTTCGAGGTGCTGCTGATTGCCTCTTACGGCCTCATGGTGCATGGCGGCGGCGCCTTGCGGGTGCGGGCCGGGGTGCAGTATGTGATTATGAACCTGGTGGGTTCGAGCCTGTTTCTTGTCGCCGTCGGCCTCATCTATAGCGTGACCGGAACCCTGAACATGGCCGACCTGGCGGTGGGCGTGGCCGAGGTCAGGCCGGCGGATCAGGCCTTGCTGCATACCGGGGCGATCCTGCTGCTGCTGGTCTTCGGCCTTAAGGCGGCGTTGTTTCCGGTGCAGTTCTGGCTGCCCGGCACCTACGCCAACGCCCCGGCGCCGATTGCCGCGTTGTTCGCCGTGATGACCAAGGTCGGGGCCTATTCCATTATCCGCGTATACACCCTGATTTTTGGCGATGCGGCGGGCGACGCCGGATCCCTGGCCGGCGCCTGGCTGGCGCCCGCGGCCTTGGCGACCCTGGTGCTGGGCATGCTGGGGGTTCTGGCGGCCCGCAGCCTCGGGCAGATGGTCAGCTTTGCCGTAGTCGGTTCCATGGGCGTGTTGCTGGTGGCAGTGGGCGCTTTTACCCCGCAGTCCATGAGCGCAGCCCTGTACTACCTGCTGCACTCCACCCTGGCCGCCGGCGCCCTGTTTCTGATTGTCGATATGATCACCCAGCGCCGAGCGGAACACGCCGATGCACTGATCGCCGCGCCGACCTTTGCCCAGGCCGGGCTCATTGCGGGCGGCTTCTTTCTGGCGGCCATCGCCATCACCGGCATGCCGCCGCTTTCCGGCTTTCTCGGCAAGTTGCTCATTTTGGATTCGCTGCGCGAAGGCCCGGCCGCGGTCTGGATTTGGGGGCTGATCCTATCGACCTCGCTAATCGCGATTATCGGCTTCGCCCGCGCCGGCAGTGTCGTATTCTGGAAAAGCCTGGCGGAGCCGGGCCAGTTGCCGGTCGGCGACACCCCTAAGGGGAGCCTGCCCTTTGTGGCAGTCGGGCTGCTGCTGGCGATGCTGGTGTTACTAACGGTCTTCGCCGGCCCGATTAGCGGTTATCTCGACAACACCGCAGAGCAACTGTTTTTTCGGCGCGATTACATCGACGCGGTACTCGGTAGCGGGAGGGCGAGCTAATGGCGCAGCAACAGAACAAGCGTAGTTTTGGTTGGTTCCCCCACCCGCTGCTCACCGTGGTGCTGGTGTTGATTTGGATGCTGCTGCTGAACGCCTTCACCGCGGGCGGGCTGGTTATGGGGCTGATACTGGGCACCGTAATTCCCATTATCACCAGCAACTTCTGGCCCGAGCGCCCGCGGATTTTAGCCTATCACAAGGCCTTGTCCTTTATGCTGCTCGTGGCCTATGACGTGGTAGTGGCCAATATCCATGTCGCACGGCTGATCCTGTTCAAACCGGCCGGTCAGTTGCATACCCGCTGGGTGACGGTTCCAATCGACCTAAAATCGTCCGAGGCCATCACCCTGCTGGCGGCCACCATCACCATGACGCCGGGCACGGTCAGTAGCGACCTATCGGCGGACAGCCGCTGCCTGCTGGTGCATTGTCTGGATGCGCCGGACCCCGAGCAGGCGGTGCAGCAGATCAAGACACGCTATGAGGCACGCATTAGGGAGATTTTCGAATGATACAGCTTGCGCTTTACTTCGGTTTTTTCGCGGTATCCGTGGCCCTGCTGCTCAATTTGTGGCGCCTGGCCGTCGGACCAAAACTGATGAATCGGATCCTGGCGGTGGATACCATGGTTATTAACGCCATTGCGCTGATTGTCCTGTTCGGCATTCAGTACCGCACCACCATGTACTTCGAATCGGCGTTGTTGTTGGCCATGTTTGGTTTTATTTCGACCGTTGCGTACTGCCGTTTCGTATTGCGCGGCGACATCATCGAGTAACGGGGGGCCTGTGTTGTTTCTGCTTGAATTGTTGATTTCGCTGCTCATCGTCCTCGGCGGCTTCTTTGTGCTGGTGGGATCCATCGGTCTTATCAAGCTGGGTGATCTGATGCCGCGTCTGCATGCCCCGACCAAGGCCACCACCCTCGGGCTAGGCGGCATGCTAATCGGCTCGATGCTGTTTTTTCTCGGCGTGGAGGGCAAGCTGTCCATTCATGAGGTGCTCATCTCTCTGTTCCTCTTCATCACGGCGCCCGTGTCCGCCCATTTCATGGCCAAGGCCTGGCTACACCTGAATGCCAAACATCGGCCTAAACTTCCGCCAACCGGCTCTAATCGCGGCTGGAGCACCTACGACGCCTCCCACGCCCCCGAGCCGGGTTGGCCAACATCCGACGACCCCGACCGCCCGGCGCAATGACGTTATCCTCGCACCCAAGGCCCCTTTAACTCAACTCCAGTTCTACTTGGGGACGCGGTCGCGCAGGCACAGCCCGCCGAACCTCGGCGGGTTGCGCCTCCAATCGTCAAGCGGCTAGTGTATCAATGAGATCGCCCCCGGCGTTGCGGGAGAGTGCCCCCTTGGTCCAGCGCCATCTGCTTGACATCCTCCACCACCGCGAAGGTCGCCAAGGCGAGATGGATGCGGTAATCCTGATACTTCGGAACAAGCCTTTTGAAATGGGCCAGTTTACGGCCCGTAAAGCGTTCGATAGCCCGCGGATGGCGCCGATACTTGACCTCGATGCTATAGACATCCTGGCTATTGACCAGCACCAATGACGAAACTCGAATTCAACACCCGCTTTGCCGTGCGCCGTAACGCACCACCCCCGGCCAAGCGCTGAGGGCTTTAATGACATAACGCCAAGGGCGTCAAAGCGAAATATGATCCCGAGAACCCGCGACGCAAAAATTCGTGTCCATTCGTGTCCATTCGTGGTTCCTTTAAGGTCGGCATGCGGCCGCTGATTGCGTGCGTTCCGAATTGCATACTTGGGCGCGCCCTGGCCGCCGGAGGCCGGGTGTTCCGGCGGTTCGGCGGCCGAGGGGCGCGGGTTGGCGCGGAACGGCTACGGAAAGTATTTGGCCATGCCGCCGATGAAGGCGGATTCGGGCGCGCGTTGCTTTAGCGCCTCGAAGTAGGGCGCCGCACGTTCGGGGTTGCCGTTGGCGATGTCGTGCATGATTAGGGTCATCAGCGAGGTGTTGCCGGCCTGGCCCTGTTTGAATTCCTCGCGCAGGCCCAGCACCGGGTCTTTGGGCGCCCCGCGCAGGACTAGGCCGCCGATTACGCCGGACGCGGCCACGTTGAGTTCTTCCTGGCTGTAGCAAACCGGCAGGCGGCGGCCCTCGGCGGGCTGCTCGGGGTCGGAGGCGGTGAGACCGCCCCAGTCGGCGGCGGCCTGCACCGGACCTTGCAGGATGAGTTCGTCGCAGCGGGTGAAGGAGACGACCACTGCGCGTGCGTCTTGGCCGAGGCGGATGCGGTCGCCGATGAATAGGGTCTGGCCGAGGTCGGCCGGGGCCGAGACGCCGTCGCGGCGCACTTCGACGGGGCCTTCGGTCTCCATGATCATGCCGAAGTCTTCGACGGCCTGCACCGGGCCGAGGCCGAAAGCGGCGAGTCCGGCAAGGAGGGGGGTGACGATTGCTTTCATGATGCGGCTTCCTGTGTGGGTTGTTCATCGTTCAGGCGGATCAACTCGAAGAGTTCCACGGTTTGCTCCCGCCCTTTGACCTGGGTGGCGGCCACCCGTCTGGCCTGCACCTGGTCTTTTACTAAATTATAGGTGGTTTCGCTGATTAATATGCGCACGCGATAGGTTTTGGTCTCGCCCTCGATGCGCGAGGCGAGATTTACCGTGTCGCCTATAATGGAATAGTCCATCTTTTCCTCGCAACCGATATTGCCGACGATGGCCTCGCCGGTGTGCAGGCCGATGCCGATGTCGATGCGCTCCACCGCGGGGAAGAGTTGGCTGTGGTTGAGTTGTTCCAGGCGGCGGCACATCTCGCGGGCGCTGCGCACGGCGGCCAGGGCGCCGTTTCGGGCCAGCGGCCGGGGGTGGCCGAAAAACGCCAGCAGGCCGTCGCCGAGGTAGCGGTTGAGGTAGCCGCCGGAGGCGGTAATGGCGTGGGTCATTTCAGTGAAGTAGCGGTTGAGGCCGGAGACCACCGCGGCCGGGGGCAGCTTTTCCGCCAGGGAGGTGAAGTTGCGGATGTCGGCGAACATCACGGTGACTTCCACCTGACGGCCGGAGAAGCCGATGTCCGCGGGGTGTTCGATGATGGCCTGAAGGGCCTCGGCGCTGACGTAGCTTTGGAAATAGTGCTGTAAATGGCGGAATTGTCGAAACTGCACGATGTAGCGATAGAGGCCGCAGAACAGCGCCGGGGCCAAGAGGGCGCTGAGCAGGCCGGCCGGGGGGATCCACCAGGAGGCGGCAAAGGCGAGGCGCAGCCCGAAATAGCCGAGGATCAGGCCGGCGGCCAGGATCAGCGAGGCGCGTATGGGGTTGAGCAGCAGAAACAGGCCGCCGGAGAACAGCGCCAGCGGCAGCGCCAAGCCGAAGCGCACGAGGTCTTCCGCGGGTTGCTGCAGCCGGCGTTCGCTGAGCAGGGTGTCCATGGCCAGGCCGTGAATCAGCACCCCGGGGATGTGCTGGGTGTGGGGCGCGGCGGGCAGGCCGGGGACCGCGTGGTTGTCGTGGAGTTTGAGCGCGGTGACGCCGATCAGCACCAGCCGGCCCGCCAGTTGTTGGCGCAGCCAGGCGGTGTCGTCTTGTTGCAGGCGGTCGTAGACCTCGGCCAGCGAGAGCACCGGCGGGGGCGCGCCGCGGTAGTTTACGAACAAGTGCTCGGGGACCGCGGGCGGGGGGTTATCGAGTCCGGCCAGGAGGGTGGCCAGGCCCAGTGAGTTGTTTTGCCGCTCGCCGCTTTGGATGCGCGCGCGGTAGCGGCGCACCACGCCGTCGCGGTCCGGCCACATGTTCAGATAGCCCAGGCCGCTGGCGGCGAAGGCGAACTTGCGGTGGGGTAGCATGCCGTCGGCGCCGGCGTCGTAGCCGAGGATGATGGGCGCGCCCGCGGCCCCGGCCTGGCGCAGGGCCTTAAACAGGGCGGTGTCCAGTTCCGGGGCCAGGGTCTGTAGGGAGATGGAGGGGATGAGGTCCAGCCCCACCGCCCGCGCCTCGCCGGCGGCGGCGGCGGCGATTGCGCCCGCCAGGTAGGAATGCCAGAGCACCAGGGGCTCGGGGAAGCGGTCGAGCGAGGCCTGGTCGATGCCGATCACCGTCACCCGCTGGGGCGGGGGGGCGTGATCGACCGAGAACAGCAGGTGATCGTAGAATGCATAGTCCAGGTGATCGAGCAGCTTGGGCTTGCCGGCCAGCAGGGCCAGCAGCAGGGCGAGCAAGAGGACGATTCCCTGTTTCAGCATGTGGGCTTCAGCATAAGGGCGTGCGGCGGCGGATTGATGGACGGTGATTCGACCTGAAAGCTACCATGATCTCACCGCAAAGGGTACCGCTAAGGCCGGGGGATGGTATCCTTTGCGGCTATGAATATCCTTGTTCAATTCGTGCATCCGCATCCGCGCCACTCGCGGGTGAACCGACAACTGCTGCAGGCGATTTCAGATCTCGACGACATCGTGGTGAACGACCTGTTCGAGCGCTATCCGGACTTCTACATCGATGTGGAGCGGGAGCAGGAACAACTGCGAGCGGCGGATTTGGTGGTGTTTCAGCATCCGTTTTACTGGTACAGCGCGCCGGCCATGCTCAAGCAATGGCTGGATGTGGTGTTCAGCTACGGCTTCGCCTTCGGCAGCGAGGGCACTGCGTTGCAGGGCAAGCGCTTATTGTCGGCGGTGACCACCGGCCACGGGGCCGAGGCCTATCGCCCGGACGGCTATGACCGCTTCAGCATGAAGGAGCTGCTGCGGCCCTTTGAGCAGACGGCGTTTCACTGCGGGATGATCTACGAGGCGCCCTTTGTGGTGCATGGCGCACGGCGTTTGAGCGATGCCGATTTGCAACACCACGGCGAGGCCTATCGGCGGTTGCTGCTGATGCACCTGAAGCAGAACCCGGCGGGGAACCGTCATGGGTGAGCACGGTTTACTGCTCAACGCCTTCATCTATCTGGCGGCGGCGGTGCTCGCGGTGCCCCTGGCCAAGCGCCTGGGGCTGGGTTCGGTGCTCGGGTACTTGTTGGCCGGGGTGGCCATCGGGCCTTGGGGCGCGGGCCTGATTAGCGATGTGGAATCGATTTTGCATTTCGCCGAATTCGGCGTGGTGCTGCTGCTGTTTTTGATCGGCCTGGAGTTGAATCCGCGCCGGCTGTGGTCCATGCGGCGGCCGATTTTGGGACTCGGCGGCGGTCAGGTGCTGCTGACCGGGGGGTTGCTGTTCGGCGTGGCGCTGCTGTTGGGGCTGGAGTGGCGGCTGGCGGTGCTGGTGGCCATGGGGTTGTCCCTGTCGTCCACCGCCATTGCGTTGCAGACCTTGCAAGAGAGGCATCTGCTGCCCACCCATGCCGGTCGTTCCGCGTTTTCGGTGCTGCTGTTTCAGGACATCGCGGTGATCCCGATGTTGGCCGTGATCCCGCTGCTGGCGGGCTCCGGCGAGCCCGGCGGCGGCTGGATGGACGCGGCCAAGGTGGCGCTGGTGATCGGCGGCATCGTGGTGGGCGGCTATTACCTGACGCTGCCGGTGTTTCGCATTATCGCCGCCACCCGCATGCGGGAGATCTTCACCGCGTTTTCGCTGTTGCTGGTGATCGGCATCGCGTTGCTGATGCAGGCGGTGGACCTGTCCATGGCCCTGGGCACCTTTCTTGCGGGGGTGTTGTTGGCCGAGTCGGAATACCGACACGAACTGGAAACCGAAATCGAACCCTTCAAGGGCCTGCTGCTCGGGTTGTTCTTTATCTCGGTGGGTATGTCCATCGACTTCGGGCTGCTGGGCGAGCGCCCCTGGTTGGTGCTGGGGCTGGTGCTCGGCCTGCTGACGCTGAAGGGGGCCGTGTTGTGGGTGTTGGCGCTTCGCTTCGGCATTGCCGACCGGCAGCAACTGCTGTTCGCGTTGTTGTTGTGCCAGGGCGGGGAGTTCGCCTTTGTGTTGTTTTCGGCCGCGGCCCAGGCCAATCTGCTCGAAGGGGGGCTGAAGGGGCTGTTGACCCTAGCGGTGGCCCTGTCCATGTTGAGCACGCCTTTGCTGCTGTTGCTGGAGCCGCACTGGCGGCGCCCCGAGGCGGCGCGGGCGGAAGGGGGCCGGGCGGAGGAGCGCATCGAGGAGGAGAATCCGGTGATTATCGCCGGTTTTGGGCGCTTCGGTCGGGTGGTGGGCCGGTTATTGCATGCGCAACGGATTCCGACCACGATTTTGGATCACGACCCCAACCAAATCGAACTCGCCCGGCAATTCGGCTACCAGGTGTATTATGGCGAGGCCCTACGCATGGACACCCTGCGCACAGCGGGGGCGGAGCAGGCGCGGTTGCTGGTGATCGCGGTGGATGATCCGGAGGCCTGTCTGGAAGTGGCGGACCGGGTCAAGCGGACCTTTCCGCACCTGATTATCGTGGCCCGGGCGCATGATGTGCATCACGCCTTCGAGTTGCATCGGCGCGGGGTGGCGTATTTTCAGCGCGAAATCCTGGAGTCGGCCTTGGGGATGGGCGAGCAGGTGCTGCGGTTGCTGGGGCACGGGGCCTATCAGGCCAAGCAGCGGGCGCATGTCTTTCGGGCGCGGGACCTGAAGCTGTTTTGGGATATGTACGAAGCCGATGCGCTGGAGAAACGCATCAGCATCTCGCGCGAGGCGCGGGATGAACTCGAACGGGTATTGCCGGCCGACGAGGCGGCCCTGTCTGGCCGGGAGGAGAGCGGTTGGAGTTGAGCGGGCGCTTTTAGGCGATTTGCGAGATTCTTATACCAAGCAAGAATCTCCAGAAATCGCCTTAGGATGTGGTCTTGAGAACGGAACGAGGTATTAGCGACAATGCGTTTGGCGCAAAAGGTTCGATGGCTTTGGGTTTGTTGCGGCCTATGCGCGGTGGCGGCGGCCGCGCCCTTGGCGCCGCTGCCGCAGCAACTGGATTATCACCAGGCCAAGGCGCAACTGGGCTTGCGCTTGTTCGTCGATCCGAAGCTCTCGGCGGATGGGCGCGTGGCCTGCGTAAGCTGCCATTTGCTTGACGCCGGCGGGGCCGAGTCGAAGACGGTTTCCACCGGCGTGTTTCAACGCCAGGGCCGAATGAACGCCCCTTCGGTGTTTAACGCCGCGTTCAATTTCCGCCAATTTTGGAACGGCCGCGCGCTGGATCTGCAAGAGCAGGCCTTGGGGCCATTGCACAGTCGGCTGGAGATGGACATGACCGAGGACGCCATCGAGGCGTATCTCAATGCCCAGCCCTACTACCGGCAAGCCTTCGAGGCCATCTACGGCCAGGGACCGGCGGGGGTCGATCAACTGACCGACGTCATCGCCGAGTTCCAGAAGGCCCTGATCACCCCGAATGCCCGCTTTGATCGTTTTCTACGCGGCGAGATCGAACTCAGCGCCGCGGAGCAAGCGGGCTATTTGCTGTTCAAGTCCGTGGGTTGCGTCACTTGTCACAATGGCATCAATATCGGCGGCAACTCCTACCAATACCTCGGCGCCGTGCATCCGGTGGAGCACCACCCGGAGCATGGCGACCTCTACCAGCGCACCGGCCGCGAGTTTGATAAAAATCGCTTCAAGGTCCCGTCGCTGCGCAACGTGGCCCTCACCGCGCCTTACCTGCACGACGGCAGGGCCGCGACCCTCGGCGAGGCGCTCGACACCATGGCTTACCATAATCTCGGCTTCCGTTTGGACCCGGACCAACAGGCGTCCTTGGTTGCGTTCCTGAACGCCCTGACCGGCGAGACCCCGCGGATTCTAACCGAACCGTGAAATTCGCCCATAAAATCTATTTGGCCATTGCGTTGGCGCTGGCGGTGGGGGGCTTGTTTTTTCGCGCCGATCACATGACCGGCCATCTGTTGGCGGATCATGCCTCCACCCTGAACACCCTGGGCGAGATGCAGCGCCTGGAGGGCGCGCTCGACCGGCAATTGATGCAAGCGGCCTTTCAGCTCTATCACGAATACGATTCGATGCACCGCCTGTTAGCCGGGATTCGGGCGCATGCGGAGGGCTTGCAGGGCAGCCCCTCTTTGCAGCAAAAGGCCTTCGCCGGGGTGCGACAGCTGCTGGATCGCTATCAAGCGCAGATCGATGAAAAGGAACAACGGATCCTGGAGTTCGCCACCCTCAATTCGGTAATTAAGAACTCCACCACCCACATCCCGGCCCTTAGTCATCGCTATTTGAGCGGATTCGACACCATCGACCAGGCCTATTTGGCCGAGGTGGCGCGGGTGACCTCGGTGGTATTCATTGCCGCGCGCAGTTTCGACGATGATTTCCTGCGGGAATTGAGCGCCAGCATCGAGCGGCTGCGCGGCTTTTCCTTTGACGAGAGTCAAGCCCGGGCGCGGGAGTTTAACGCAATGTTTCTCGCCCACGCCGGGGTCTTCGTGCGCTATCTGCCGCGCTACAAGGCCGTGTCCGAACAGATTCGGGCGATTGCCTCCGGGGCCACCCTGGATCTGGCCAAGACCCGCTTCCTGGCGGCTAGCGAGCGCACGGCCGCACGGATTCAGCGCATCGGCTGGGGCTTGGCGGCGGCCTTTGTGTTTTCCATCGGCCTGATCATCTTTTTCCTGGTGTTCATGGAGCGCCAGCATAAGGAGCTGGCGGCCTTGCATCGCAGCTTCCAGCGCGCCGCCACCCAAGATCGCCTCACCGGGCTGTATACCCGCTTCGCCTTCGAGCGCGCCCAGCAGGTGGAGATTCCGCAGCAGGCGTTGTTTTTGATCAATTTGGATAATTTTATTCGCATTAACGATTTCTATGGCCATGCGGCGGGCGACGGCCTGCTGCGGCATTGCGCCGCGGCGTTGCGCACGCGCTTCGGCCGCGAATCCGACCTGGAGTTGTTCCGCCTCGGCGGCGACGAATTCGGGATTCTCTGTCGCGGCCTGCGCGGCGATCGCTATGCCGTGGTTAAAGACCAGGTGGTCGGGTTCGCCGCGGGGTTGCGATTTAGCTTCCGCGACCACGCGATTCCGGTGGAAACCTCCATCGCCATCTCCACCGAACCCCCGCTATTGGAAAAGGCCGGCCTGGCCCTGCGGCAGATCGAGCATACGCGCACCCGGCTGGTGGAATACCGCCGGGAGGCGGGCATGGAGGCGCAGGTGGAGCAAAACCTGCGCATGCTCAATCTGCTGCACGGGGCCATCCGCGACGATCGCGTGCTGCCGTATTTTCAGCCGATCTTAAACAACCATACCGGGCGCATTGAGAAATACGAGTGCTTGGTGCGCGTGCACGACGAAGACGGCAACCTGCTGCCGCCGGGGTGGTTCCTGGCGGTGGCCAAGCAAGCCCGGCTCTATGGCGAGCTGACCTGTATCATGCTGCGCAAGTGCTTCGAGCGCTTTCGGCATACCCATTTGGAGTTCCATATCAACATCTCGGTGGAAGACATTCAGGACCCCAAGGTGACCGCGGTGCTACACCAGTTGTTGCAGGCGGAGCCGCAAACCGGCGAACGCCTGACCCTGGAGATCCTCGAAAGCGAAGAGGTGGCCAATTATGAGGCCGTGCATGGCTTTATCTGCGGGGTGAAGCGCTACGGCTGCAAGCTGGCGCTGGACGATTTCGGGGCCGGTTATTCCAATCTGGCGCAGGTGCTGCGGCTGGACGTGGACAACATCAAGCTCGACGCCTCGTTGGTGCGCGACATTGTGCAGAATCCGGATTTGGAGTTTTTGATGCGTTCGCTGTTGGAGATGTTTCGGGCGGTGAATATCCAAGCCGTCACCGCCGAATTCGTGCATTCGGCAGAGGTGTTGGAAAAGGTCAAGACGCTGGGCGTGGATTACGCCCAGGGCTACTACATCGGCAAGCCGAAGCCCGATTTGGTGGACCGGCCCTTTCAGGGGCAGGAGGCGGTGTGATACCACGGAGGGCGCAGGGCGCCGCTGTGACAGCGTGGAATCCCCCCTCCCGCTCTGTGTTCTTCGTGGTTCAAAAAAACCGTCCGGACGAACCAACAAGCGCTGAAAATTCAACCACAGAGAGCACAGAGAGCCACAGAGAAAAACCCGCTCAGGCCCTGTGGTCCTCCGCGGCCTCTGTGGTTAACAGGAAAAAATCATGAACAGGATGTGTAATATTTCGTCAAAATCCCCTTATTTATGATCTGTGTTGTCGAGTTTGGAGGAGAATTCGCGCATAATGGCAATATCTAGTCATTTTCTGGCCAGGACTCCGCCATGCTCCTCCAGTTCGCCGTCGAAAATTTCGCCTGCTTCGCCGATGAGGCCCTGTTCTCCATGGTCGCCTCGGTGGATGATGAGCACCCGGGACATCTGGTGCAGTCGGAGGCGGGGCGCAAGCCGCGCATCCTGCGCACCGCCGCCCTCTATGGGGCCAATGGTCACGGCAAGACCAAGCTGGTGGAGGCGATGCGGCTGGCCCAGCGTTTCATCCTTAAGGGGGTGCGCAGCGGGCAGGCGACCCCGGTGTCGCCGTTTCGGCTCAATGCCGAATCCGCCGCATCACCCACGCGTTTCGAGTTCGTGATCGAGTATCAGGGCGTGGAGTATGTCTACGGATTCCTGGCGGATGACAGGCGCGTGCATGAGGAGTGGCTGTTCGGCAGGCCGAACGTGCGCGAGGTGCGCTACTTCGAGCGGGTTACGGATGCCGCGGGTAAGGTGAAGGTGGAGACCGGCCCGGCACTCTCCGGGCGCACCAAGAAGCAGCGCCAGTTTCTAGAGTTCGTCGCCCAGGGCGCCCGTGCGAATCAGTTGTTTCTGACCGAGGCGGTGGACCGCAATGTAGAGGCCTTACAGCCGCTGTACGAGTGGTTCGACGAGGTGTTGACCGTCATTTCGGCGACGGGGCGCTATCAGCCGCTGGAGGTGCGGGCCTATCAGGAGAAGGAATTCCTGGCATTCATCGCCGATTTCCTGAGTCGCGCGGGAACCGGCATCGAGGGCCTGGAAACGGTGCAGGAAGATCTGGATTACGACCAGCATCTGCCGAAGCTGCCCGATGACATGCGCGAGCAGATCGAGGCGGATATTGCATCCGGGCGAATCGTCACCCTGATGAATCAGGGCGGTTCCACGTTCTCTCTGTGTTCCGGCGGCAACGGCCAGCCTATGCTACTGAGGCTGCGAACCCGGCACGGGGGACGCGATGGCGCCTCGGCGACCTTCGATTTCGAAGAGGAGTCCGCCGGAACCCAGCGCTTGATGGAGATCCTGCCCATGCTGGCGGACGTGCGCACCCGGGAGAAGGTCTATGTGATCGATGAACTGGACCGAAAGCTCCACCCGCTGTTGTCGCGCCTGTTCGTTTCAACCTATTTGGAGCAGTGCGGTGAAGAGGAGCGGGGGCAGTTGGTCTTTACCTCCCACGATGACAACCTGCTCGATCTGGATCTGCTGCGGCGGGATGAGATCTGGTTCCTGGAAAAGGACCGTTTCGGGGCGTCGCGGCTCTACTCCCTGAGTGACCTGCGGGTGCGACCGGACCTGAAAATCAACAAGGGGTATCTGGCCGGACGCTTTGGCGGCATTCCGAAGTTGCGGCGGCTATCGGGTGAGCGCCCATGTGGCGATGAGGCGCATACCGGGGGTTGATAATGGGTCTCACCTCACGCAAAAAGCGGCCGCTTGATCGACAGGTCGAGCACTTGGGGGGTACGCGCCTGATCGTGGTCGCGGCTGAGGGCCACGCCACCGAGGAGCAATATTTCTCGATGATCGACAGCACCCGGGTGCAGGTCAAGGTGCTATCGACCGGCGAAGATCACCAATCGGCCCCCGAGTATGTGCTGGAGCGCCTGAAGGGGTTTCGCGGTGAGTATGAATTGGCCGGTGAAGATGAACGCTGGCTGATGCTCGACGTGGATCGCTGGGGAGACGCCAAGCTATCTCGGGTGGCGCGAGAGGCGAATAGCACGGGGTTCGGGCTCGCGGTGAGTAATCCCTGTTTTGAGGTCTGGTTGCTGTTGCATCACGCGGAAACGGTGGCTCAGGCCGCCCGATGCGACGAGGTGGAGGGCTGGCTACGGGAGGCCTTGGGCGGATCCTTCAACAAGTCTCGCCTGACACTTGAGCGGTTCAAACCCCACATCGAAGGTGCGGTGCGACGCGCCCGCGCAGCGGACGACCGCCCGCGAAGCCGCTGGCCCGCCAAAACCGGCACCCATGTTTATCGGGTCTTCGAAAATATACCTTTGAACTGATTATGCAAAAGTTGGCTATAGAGGGGCTTGGCGGATTCAACCACAGAGGGCACGGAGGACCACGGCCTTTCTGTCCTGACTTGGATTTGCCCCCCACCCGCCGCATCTTCGTTTTTGTGTTCCCACCGGCAGTATCGACTCATGAAAATCGCAGTCCTTTCTGATGTCCACGGCAACCTGCCGGCCCTCGAAGCGGTGCTCGACGATATCGAGCATTGGGGGCCGGATCGGGTAGTGGCCAATGGCGACTTGGTCAACCGCGGGCCGGACAGCCCCGGCGTGCTGCGGCGGCTTAAAGAGCGCTGGCCCGCAGCGGTGACCCTGCGCGGCAATCACGAAACCTTTGTGCTCGCTTGCCTGAATGCGGATTTCCCCACCGAGGGCATGCGCGGGCGGATCAAACGCTTTGCGCGCTGGACCTTTGAGCAGTTGGGGTCCGAGCGCATTGACGAAATTCAGCACTGGGCGGACCACCTGGACCTCGACGACCTGGAGGGCGGCGCTGTGCATTTCACCCATGGCTCGCGCCTGGGCAATCGCGACGGCGTGCATCCGCGCACCCCGGAGGCGGACCTCGGCCCCAAGCTGGGCGATGCGCGCGACCTGTTCGTGTCCTCGCATACCCATTGGCCCATGGTGCGCGCGTATCAGGGTAACCTGGTGGTCAATACCGGCTCGGTCGGCTCGCCGTTCGATCGCGACCCCCGCGCCTGCTATGCCCGGCTGAGCTTCTCCCAAGGGCGCTGGCGGGCCGCCATTCGACGCCTCGATTATGATCGTGCGGCGGCCGAGCGCAGCTTCGAGGATACCGGCTTCCTGCAAGCGGTCGGCCCCCTGGGGCGTCTGATGTTGCAGGAGTTTCGCAGCTCCCGCGGCCTGATGGGGCCTTGGATGCGCAGCTATCACCAAGCGGTGCTCGACGGCGAACTGGGCTTGGACGAGTCGGTGGAGCGACTACTGCGGGAGTACAGATGAACGCCAAGGCCAAGACCCCGCGCATCACCCTCTATACCACTGGGCGCTGCCCGCACTGCCGCCGGCTTAAGGCGTTTTTGCAGCAACGCGGGTTGACGTTTCGCGAGCTGGACGTGGAGCGCAGCCGGCGCGCCCTGACCGAGTTTCAACGCCTGGGCGGGCGCAGCGTGCCGCTGGTGCAGATCGGCGATGCGGTGGTGCGCGGTTTTGACCGCAGGCGGCTGGAGCAGCTGCTGAAGGGCGGCTGAGAGATCGGGCGTGGAGGTTTCAACCTCCAAAGCATCTCCCGCCCCAGGCGCTTTCGGAACGCAGAGGACCGCAGAGTGCGCGGAGGAGGGAAATTCAGTGCCGGGCGGCCGCGGTGTAGAGACGATCAAAGGCCTCGGCTGAGAAGCCGTTCAACCGCCGATCACCGACCAGGATCACCGGCACTCCGGTCGCCCCCTGGCGTTGGTACTTGCGCCGCGCCTCGTCCGAGCGTTGGATGTCGTATTCCTTATACGCGATGTCCTGCTGCTGGAAGTGACGCTTGGCCGCCTTGCAGTAGCCGCAGCCTTGGATGGTGAAGATGGTCACGGCCGCAGCGGGCGCGGGGTCGGACGGATCCGGGGTATAAACGGAAACCTCCGGGGCGGCGTAGGTGTTGGGGCGGATGTCCACCGACTCGGTGCCCGCGTCCGCCGGCGGGCGGTCGCCGAAATGCACCGTGCCGTCGGTGTCGGTCCATTTGTAGACGCCGCCGAGGACGGGCGCCGATGTCAGAGTAACGCAGAAAATAAGCCCAAAGCACACCTTCGTCATGGCGCAAAATCTCCCGATATCAATAATCCCATCAGACATACCCCCATGAGTTCAAATCCAATCCCGCGGGCATTTCGGCCAGCCGCTCTACGCCGCTGCGCACCTCGCCGTCGGGCAGCAAGGCGATCCAGCGGTAGCCGGGCGGCAGTTCGTCGAGGCCGAAATCGGTCTTCTTGGGGGTGAACTGGATGCAGGTGGAGGGGGTGCCCATCAGGCGCACGCCGTTGCGTTCGCTCTCGAATTCCTGGTGGATGTGACCGAACAGGATGGCGCGAACATTGGGGTAGCGGTCTACGATGGCGAAGAATTCTTCGGGGTTGTCCACCGCCATGGTGTCCATCCAGGTGCTGCCGACCGGCACCGGTTGGTGGTGCAGGCAGATCATGATATGGCGATCACGGTTGGCTTCGAGGCAGCGTTCGAGGTGTCTAAGCTGTTCTTCCGGCAGGTGGCTGAAGGCGCTTTCAGGGATGGTGGAGTCGAGCATGATCAGCGCCCAACCGCCCTTGCGCACGCAAGGGGCGGTGTTGAAGGCGCCGCTGTCGAGCCACTTGCCGAGCACCTCGGATTTGTCGTGGTTTCCGGGTATGCAGTGGGCCGGCGCGTCGAGGGATTCGATGGTTCGGCGGAAGCGCTGATAGCCGGTGGGGGTGGAGTCATGCACCACGTCGCCGGTGATCAGCACCAAATCCACTGGCAGCAGCCGCTGCTTCACCTGCTCCACCACCAGATCGAGGCTTTCCTGGGTCTTCAGGCCCACCAGGCGGTTTTCCGGGTCGGCGTACAGGTGGGGGTCGGTGATCTGCACCAAACGAAGGGCGCCCGCCGGGAGATCCGTAAAAGGGGGAAAGCGATGTGCGCTGGGTTTCGCCTGGTCACTCATGATCTTGAGCCGCTCGTCACTGGTCTTTACAGGGGGTAACGCCCGAGTTTGTCGGTTCGCCTTCGCAGGGTCCGATGTTCTCGGCGTTGCAGGCTATTTTCGTTGCATCGGTGAAGGATTGCCAGATCGCGCACTGGGCAAGGGCTTAGAAATTGTCCGTGGAGATGAACAGGCCCACGCGCAGATCCTTGGCCATGTAGATCTCTTTGTCGTCCACGCTCATCACGCCGTCCGCCACGCCGAGCACCAGCTTGCGGCTGATGACGCGCTTCATGTGGATCGCGTAACTCACCTTGCGGGCGGTTGGCAGCACCTGGCCGGTGAACTTCACCTCGCCCACGCCGAGGGCGCGGCCGTGGCCGGGGTTGCCGATCCAGGCCAGGAAGAAGCCGACGGCCTGCCACATGGCATCCAGCCCCAGGCAGCCGGGCATGACCGGATCGCCGGGGAAGTGGCAGTCGAAAAACCACAGGTCCGGGCGGATATCCAGTTCGGCCTGGATTTGACCCTTGCCGTAATTGCCGCCCTCGTCCGACATCCAGGTGATGCGGTCCATCATCAGCATGTTGGGCGTGGGCAGTTGGGCGTTGCCGGGGCCGAACATTTCGCCGCGACTGCAACTCAGGAGTTCTTCCCGGGTGAAGCTGTTCTTTTTCGTCATTGGTTTTCTTAGGTATATTCGCTAACTGCCCGGTTTTCGAGCATGGATTGAGGTAGTTTCGCCCCGCGGGCGGGCGGTGTCAAATGCGCCCTTGGGTTATGGGGCGAGCTGTTGCTGGAGCAGGAACGCGATTTGGTCCAACGGGATCATGCGGTTTTCGCTGTCCCGCCGCCCGCGGTACTCCACCTGCCCGGCGTCCAGGCCCTTTTCGCCCACCACCACCCGGTGCGGGATGCCGATTAGCTCCATGTCGGCGAACATAAAGCCGGGGCGCACGTCGCGGTCGTCGAGCAGCACCTCGATCCCGGCCGCGGTGAGTTCGGCGTAGAGCTTTTCCACCGCCTCCTGCACCCGATGGGAGCGATTTAGCTTCATCGGCAACAGGGCGACCTGAAAGGGGGCGATGGCGGCGGGCCAGATGATGCCGTTGGCGTCATGCCCCTGCTCGATGGCCGCGGCCACCACGCGGGAGACGCCAATGCCGTAGCAGCCCATGATCATGGGCTGGGCGCGGCCGTTTTCGTCCAGCACCGTGGCCTTCATGGACTCGGAATACTTGGTCCCGAGCTGGAAGATGTGGCCCACCTCGATGCCGCGCTTAATCTGCAAGCGGCCTTGGCCGTCGGGGCTCGGGTCGCCGTCCTGCACATTGCGCAGGTCCGCCGCCTGAGGCAGCGGGCAGTCGCGCCCCCAGTTGACGCCGAACCAGTGCTTGCCGTCCTGATTGGCCCCGGCGGAGAAGTCGGCCATTTGGGTCAGGCTGCGGTCCGCAATGGCGGGGAAGGGCAGCTTCACCGGACCCAAAGAGCCGGGGCCGGCGCCCACTGCGGCGCGAATCTCTTCCTCGGTGGCCATGGTCAGCGGGGCGGCCACCTCGGGCAGCTTGACCGCCTTGATCTCGTTCAGTTCGTGGTCGCCGCGCACCAGCAGGGCCACCAGCTCGTGCTCCGACTCTTCGGCGGCCTTCA
This sequence comes from Gammaproteobacteria bacterium, assembly GCA_011389885.1. Lineage (GTDB taxonomy): Bacteria > Pseudomonadota > Gammaproteobacteria > Chromatiales > Chromatiaceae > JABBTK01. The sequence goes on from JAABTK010000050.1 coordinate 21,730, forward strand.
CCACCAGGGTCTTGACGGTCTTTTCGATGGGCTGGCCGAACTGCTGCACCAGCTCGGCGATGGTCCTGGCGTTTGGCGTGTCGATCAGCTCCATCTCGCGCGACGGGGCCGGGCGCTCGCCCGCAGGGGCTAGGGCCTCGGCCATTTCTACGTTGGCCGCGTAGTCGCTGGTGTCGGAGAAGGCGATGGCGTCTTCCCCCGAATCCGCCAGCACATGGAATTCGTGGGAGCCGGTGCCGCCGATGGCCCCGGTGTCCGCCAGCACCGCGCGGTAGTCCAGGCCCAGGCGGTCGAAGATCCGCGCGTAGGTGCGGTACATCACCGCATAGGTCTGTTGCAGCGAGTCCTGGTTCAGGTGAAAGGAATAGGCGTCCTTCATCAGGAACTCGCGCGCCCGCATCAGGCCGAAGCGCGGCCGGCGCTCGTCGCGGAACTTGGTCTGAATTTGGTAGAAGTTCACCGGCAGCTGCTTGTAGCTCTTGAGTTCGTTGCGCGCCAGCTCGGTGATGATCTCTTCGTGCGTGGGGCCGAAGCAAAAGTCTCGGTGGTGGCGGTCTTGCAGCCGCAGCATCTCCGGGCCCATGGCCTCCCAGCGACCGGTTTCCCGCCACAGCTCCGCCGGCTGCACCGCCGGCATCAGCACCTCCAGCGCCCCCGAGCGGTCCATCTCCTCGCGCACGATGGCCTCCACCTTGCGCAACACCCGCAGCCCCAGCGGCAGCCAGGTATAGAGCCCGGCGGCCAGCTTGCGGATCATGCCGGCGCGCAACAGCAGTTGGTGGGACACGATCTCCGCGTCCGCAGGGGTTTCCTTGACGGTTTGCAGCGGGAATTGAGAGGTGCGCATGGAGGCTCCGGTCCGGTTCGCAAAAAGACGCAATCTTAGCGCTATTGCGGGAGGGGGACAATCGACATTCCTCGGTTCGGTGGGGAACGCAGTGGGTGCGGGGGGCGCAAGGCTCGGTTTCCGTCAGTGCCTCGGCGCCCCGGCGTCTGGGCGCGTCGGCGATTCTTCAATGAATTCGGATTTGTCACAAAGGCAGGTGCGGGTCGAGTGCCCGGGCTTCGCCCGAGCTTAGCCGCCGGATGCGCCGAGACGCCGCGCTCAAACCACCCGCTCGTTGCCGCCGTCCACCGGCAGTTGGGCCCCGGTGGTCTTGGCGAACAGGGGGCCGGCCAGGGCGCAGGCCAGGGCCGCCACGTCGGCGGAGCGGACCTCGGTGTTGAGCAGGTTGTTGCATTTGTATTGTTCCACCGTGAGGCCGTAGTGCTCGGCCCTTTTGGCCAGCACGGCGTCGGTCCAAATGGCGGTGTCGAACACCGCATTGGGGTGCAGGGTGTTGACGCGGATGCCGAAGGGGCCTAGCTCCAGCGCGGCCACCCGGGCCAGTTGGGTCTGGCCGGCCTTGGCCACCGAGTAGGCCGCGGCCCCGGGTCCGGGGGCCGGGACGTTTTTGGAGGCGATCATCACCACCGCCGGGTTCAGGCCCTGTTTGAGGTAGGGGATGCAGGCCTGGAGAAAACGCTGGTGGGCGCTGAGGTTCACCGCCAGGCTGGTGTCCCAGGTCGCGGCGGGCAGGTCCTCAATGGTCTCGCTGGCGAAGAAGGCCCCGGCGTTGCTCACCAGGATGTCCAGGCCGCCGAAGGCGCGCACCGTGTCGGCCACGGCAGTCTGCACCTGGGCCGGGTCGGTTACGTCGCAGACCAGGCCGAGCGCGTCGGGGCCCAGGATTTGCTCGCGAATGGCGGGGTTCAGGTCCACCGCGGCCACCGCGGCCCCCTGACCGCGCAGCGCCTCTACGCAGGCCTTGCCGATGCCGCTGGCGGCCCCGGTGACCAAGGCGATTTGGCCCTGAAGCGGCGGCGCGGCGGCGGCCTTGCGCAGCTTGGCCTGTTCTAGCTCCCAATACTCCACCTCGAAGATGTCCTTCTCGGGCAGGGCGCGCCAGCCGCCCAGGGCCTCGGCGTTGCGGATGGCTTGAATACTGTGGTCCTTGATGTCGCCGATGATCCCGGCCTCCTGCATACTGCGGCCGAAGCTCAGGGTCCCGAAGCCGGGCCACACCGCCCAGCAGGGGGCGGGGTTGAGCGGGGTCAGGTTGCCGTCGGTGTGGCAGGCGAAATAGCTTGCGTATTCCCGTTGGTAATAGTCCACCGCGGCCTCCGGGTCCGCGCCGATCACCACCGGGGTGCGTTTGGTGCGAATGACGTGGTCCGGGGTCAGGGGGCCGCGGCCGGCCAGGTCTTCCACCTGGCTTAGGTTGGAGAAATCCACGGAGGCGGGGTCGCGGTCCCAGCGCAGGGTCAGGGCGTGGCCGCGGGCCGCGGAGACGGCCTTGCGGATGCGGGCCAGCATTGGCAGGTCTTGCTGCGCCTCGACCCGGGCGGGGCTGACGAGGGCGTTGTGGCGGGCCAGGTAGTCCTCGGCCTGGGACACCAGGCGGATCATGCGTTCATAGCTTTCGCGGCCGTCGTCGGCGAAGCTGAAGATGCCGTGGTTCATTAGCACCAGGCCCTCCAGCTTGGACCAATCCAGCCCCTGGGTCATCTCAAAGACCTTGCGCGCCAGCACGAAGCCGGGCATGACATAGGGGATGATGAACACCCGCTCGCCGTAGATTTCGCGAATGCGCGCCTCGCCGCCCGGGGTGTTGCAGACCGTGACCACCGCGTCCGCGTGGGTGTGGTCCACGAAGCGAAAGGGGATGATGGCGTGCAGGATGGCCTCCACCGAGGGGTTGGGGGCGTTGGGGTCGGTCATGGCCGCACGCTGGGCGCGCACCATCTCGGTGTCGCCGAGTTCGGGCAGTTGGGCCATGCGCTGCAACACGTCCAATCGCACCGGGGCGAAGCCGGGGGCCTCGATGGTGGCCAGGTCCCAGCCGCTGCCCTTGACATATAGGACCTCCAGCGGGTCGTCGAACAGGTCGCGGGTCTCGGCCTTGACCGAGGTGTTGCCGCCGCCGTGCAGCACCAAGTCCGGGTTGCGCCCCAGCAGGCGCGAGGTGTAGACCCGCATGGCTAGCGGGTCGGCTTGGAAGGCGGCGGCTTGTTGATCGTCCCAGAGGCTTTGCATGCGGTCGGTCCCCGCGGTTGTGTAGGGTTTCAAATTTGGGCAAACAGGGGCCGCATTATGCGGCCCGCAGGCCCGCAGGCCAAGCCGGGGCAATTGCCCAGGGGGCGGCGAGGGGGTAGAGTAGCCGCAACTGCGGTGATACGAGATGCGGTACGAATATGCGTAATCTGCTTTGGATGCTTGGCCTGCCCTTGCTCATCGGCTGTCTGCCGGTGGAGTTGTCCACCTCGGAGGACGGGGTGTTCGTGATTCCGCGCCAGGAAGGCTTCTTTCTGTTCGATCCGGCGGATGCGAGCGCCCAGCGCCTGACCGCCGCCGACTCGGGGCAACCGGCACTGGCCCTGTTTGCGCCCGACGACCGGCGGGTGTTGCTGGTGACTTCCACGGCGGGGACGATGATGGGCGCCCAGTCCGCCATCCGCATACTTACGCTCGAAGGCGGGGCCCTGCAAACGGTGGCCGAGGCTTCGAACATGGGCTATGTCCAATGGGGTCCGCAGGGGCGGCAAATCTCCTATGCGCGGGTGGGCGACAGCGCCCGCGAGCCGCTGGAGGAGAACATGCCGGAGCTGCATTGGGTGGACTTGGAGAGCGGCGCGGACCAGGTGCTGGCGCATAATGTCGGCAGCCAGCACCGTTGGTTCCCGGACGGAGAGCGGCTGCTGATCTTTCGCGTGCTGAGCAAGCAGGGCGATCAGTTCATCGGCCAGCTCGTGGCCCTGAAACCGGGCGGCGAAGAAGAGATCCTGGTGAGCGCCCGCGGCAGCGGTACAGTGATGGACATCGCACCGGACGGCAACCGCCTGCTGTTTACCGCCAATGCAGCGGCCAAGCCGGGCCAGGAGTTGGAGGGCGCCTCGACCGAGGTCGCCCTGTACGGCTATGACCTGACCACGCAAGCGCTCGCCAAGCTGGCCCCGGGGGTCAAGTTCGGTTTCTTCTCGCCGGACGGCAAGCGCATTCTCAGCGGCCGCGAGGCGGACGAAAAGCTGCTGCTCGAGGTGCGCAATGCGGCGGGCGGCGAGCCCTTGGCAGTGGCCGACGATGGGGTGAGCGAGGCGGGTCCGATGATGCAATCGACGCCGGTCTATCCCGGGTGGCTGGACGCCGAGCGGATCTATTACCTGGCCCAGCACGCGGTGTACGGGGTCGCGGCGAAAAACCTGGCCCTGACCGTGGTGTCGCTGAACGACCAGGCCAGGCGCAACCTGCAACCGGCCATCGATGCCGCCATCGAAGCGGCCGCAGTTGCGCAGTGAATTCATCGAACATTAAGGAACCGGGCAATGAACGGCAGCAATGAAGAGGGTTCGGGCCAAGGGCTTTCCTTCGAGGAGGTCCCCGCGGCCGACGAGCCGAGCATCGGCGACGAGGTGCATCTCCGCATCCCCGAGGAATCGACCTTGGAAATGGCGTTCGATCAGCCCACGGTGCAGGATGTGACGCGTCTGCTGGACCAAATCGAAGACCATTTAGGCCGCCTGGAGCTGGACGAATATGTGCGCCAGGACCTGTTCAAGGAGGTGAAAGGCGTGCGCCAGCTATTGGCGGACGAAGGCGCCCCGCGCGAACTGCTGCCGATCGCCATGGACACCGTCACCAAAAAACTGGAGGCGGTGTACGACACCGGCGAAAACGTGCGCCAACTCCTGCCCTGGGCGCAAATGGCCCGCGAGATGGTGAAAGGCCTGTACTAGCGCAGGCGTGCTCAAATAGCGGAAACAACGGCCCTTAGGACCGCAGAGGGCGCGGAGAACCGCAGAGATGATTGCGATTTGATGCGGGTCCCCAAGCTGGGGCTTGGGGGCCAACGGGTTGCAAGCTCGCGTTTGACGCGCTGTTTGACCAACTGGCGCCTAGGCGCTTTTGGAACGCAGAGCACCCGCAGGACCGCACAGACCGACGGCTGTACTTCGGGCGGCCAGGCCAGGCCTTAGCGGCGGACCGGCATCCCCGCCCTGGAACGCGGGGACCGATCAAGCAAGCGTGCCGCTGCGCCCTCTGCGTTCCTGAATGGCGTCGTTTCCGAGACTTGGGCGCAGCCGCACTAGTTCGCGTCCAGCTTCATGGCATCCCACAGCTTGCGGCTCAGGGGCTTGGCGTCGAGCGCGTCGTCTTGCAGGCTATCGAACACGCCCTGCTCGCGGTTGAGCCGCAGCACCCGCTCGGCATCGGCGGCGAGGTCGTTCATGCCCAAGCGGGTATAGGCCGCCGCCATCAACTCTAGCGCCGGCTCCACCGCCGGGGTGCGGCTGAAGTTTTTCACCACCTGCCCGGCCCGGTTGGCCGCCGCCAGATAGGCCCCGCGCTTCATGTAGTAGCGGGCCACCAGCACCTCATGCCGGGCCAGGTTGTTGCGCAGATAGTGCATACGCTTGCGTGCGTCTTCGGCGTAGGGGCTGTCGGGGAACAGGCGCGCCAACTCGGAGAAGTCCCTGAACGCCTCCATTGAGGCGCCGGGGTCGCGCTGGGCCGCGTCGAGCGGCAGAAAGCGCTCCAGGAAGCCTAGGGTGCGGTTGAAATTGACGATGCCCTTCAGGTAGTAGGCGTAATCCACGAAGGGGTTGCGCGGATGCAGTTTGATGAAGCGATTGGCCGCGGCGATGGCCGACTCGGGCTCCTCCGCCTTATAGTAGGCGTAGGCTACGTCGAGTTGCGCCTGCATGGCGTAACGGCCGAAGGGGTAGCTCGCCTCTAGCTGCTCGTAGTAGTCGATGGCCGTTTGATAGTCGCCGCTGGCGAGGGCCTCGGAGGCCTCGGCGTAGAACTTGTTCGCGCTCCAGTCCTTGGTGACGTCCGTTTGCTCCTTAAACAGGCCGCAGCCGGCGAGCAGGGAGACCAGGAGGAACAACGAAAAAAAACGAAATGCGCGCATGGTGGACCCGGGCGTTTGGTTTCAAGAGATTGGAAGAGCCGCAAGTATACCGCAAAGGCCTTGGTTTTAAAGATGATGCAAAACGAAGAATTGCAGGACCAGCCCCCGCTGCATGCCGAAGTCGGCCCCGCAGAGGCGGGCAAACGCCTGGATCAGGCGTTGGCGGGGCTGTTTCCGGGGTTTTCCCGCAGTCGCCTGCAGGACTGGGTGCGCCAAGGGCGGGTGCGGGTGGAGGGCGCGGTGCGCCGCCCGCGGGACAAGGTGCGGATTGGCGAGCGGCTGGTGCTCACCCCCGAATACGCCGACCAAGTGGCGTGCCGGCCGCAGCCCATCCCGCTGGATATCCGCTTTGAAGACGAGCACCTGCTGGTGGTGAACAAGCCGGCGGGGCTGGTGGTGCATCCGGCGGCCGGCAATCCGGACGGAACCCTGCAAAACGCCCTCCTGCATCACGATGAGTTCTTGATCCGGCTGCCGCGGGCGGGCATCGTGCATCGGCTGGACAAGGACACCAGCGGCCTGCTGGTGGTGGCGCGTTCGCCGTTGGCCCACAAGTCGCTGGTGGAACAGCTCCAGGCGCGCAGCGTGAAGCGGGAGTACCTGGCGGTGGCGCAGGGGGTTTTTACCGGCGGCGGCACGCTCGACGAGCCGATCGGGCGCCACCCCCGCCAGCGCACGCGCATGGCCGTGGTGGCGGACGGCAAGCCGGCGGTGACGCACTACCGGGTGCTGGCGCGGTATCGCGGGCATAGCCTGCTGCAAGTGAACCTGGAGACCGGCCGCACCCATCAAATCCGCGTGCATTTGGCCCATATTCGGCATCCGCTGGCGGGCGATCCGCAATACGGCGGCCGCCTGCGCCTGCCCAAAGAGGCGGGTGAGCCGCTGCGCCAGGCCCTGCGCGCCTTTAAGCGCCAGGCCCTGCACGCCCGCCGGTTGGCGCTGATCCACCCGGCGAGCGGGGCGGGGATGGCGTGGGAAATGCCGCCGCCGGCCGATATGCAGGGATTGATCGAAGCGCTGCGGGCGGATTCGGAGGCGACCGCATGAAGACCGACCGGCCTGGGCCGCTCGGCTGTGTGCAGGGAAGTTGCGCTCCATCAAAGAATCGTCATTCGCTCTTGTTTGCTGGGCGCTAAGGGGCTATGTTCTACGGATCAAGCAACAATAAATCCAGCCAAACACCATAGGCCGAAGGAAGGAGCACCCTGATGAGCGCACCATCGCCGGAACAGGCGGCGGGCACCCAGCTTGAACGCTGGGGTTCCGATTCTGACAACCTGCTGCAAATGCTGATCGGGGTGCAGGCGGCCCTGGGGCATATCCCAGAGGCGGCGATACGTCGCTTCGAGGCGGCGCTCGGCGTGGGCCGCGCCCGGATTGAGGGCCTAATCGGTTTCTACGCCTTCTTGCATCACCGGCCGCGCGGCCGGTTCGATATCCGGGTGGCGGACAACATCATTGAGCGCATGCGGGGCAGCCGCGAACTGGCCGAGGCCCTGGCCGGGCGGCTCGGTTGTCCGCCGGGAGAGACGCGGGTGGATGGGCGCTTGAGTCTTGGCTATACGCCTTGCATCGGGATGAGCGATCAGGCCCCGGCGTTGCTGGTGAATGGCTACGCGATTCCCGCTGTCGAGCATGCGCGACTGGAGCAGGTGGTCGCCCTAGTGGAGGCGAATACCCCGCTGGCGGACTGGCCGCCTGAGCTATTCGAGGTGGCGTTAAATATACAGCGCAAGGATCTGTTGTTAGAGGCGGCCGTGGAGGACGGCGCTGCGCTGGCCGCGCTCAAGGCGTCGGGGGCGGACGCCCTGATGCAGGTGTTGGAGGCCTCGGGCTTGCGCGGTCGCGGCGGGGCGGGCTTTGGCCTCGCCAGGAAGTGGGGCTTTTGCCGCCAGGCCCCGGCGGAGGCCAAGCGGCGGGTGGTGGTCTGTAACGCCGACGAGGGCGAGCCGGGCACCTTCAAGGACCGGGTGCTGATGCAGGATCCGCAACAGGCGGCGCGAATGTTCGAGGGCATGACCCTGTGTGCGGGGATGGTCGGCGCGGACAGCGGGTTTTTGTACCTGCGCGGCGAGTATCGCAACCTGTTGGAACCCCTGGAACGCGAGCTGCAACGCCGGCGCGACGCCGGGCTCTTGGGCAAGAATATCGCTGGCATTGCAGGTTTCGATTTCGATATTGCGATCCACCTGGGGGCCGGGGCCTACATCTGCGGCGAGGAGTCGGCGCTGATCGAATCGCTGGAGGGCAAGCGGGGCAACCCGCGTGATCGGCCGCCGTTTCCGGTGACCCGCGGTTACCTCGGCCGCCCCACTGTGGTGAACAATGTGGAGACCTTTATCGCCGCGGCCCTGGTTGCAGTGCAGGGGGCCGATTGGCACCGCGCCCGCGGCACCGAGCACTCCGCCGGAACCAAGATCCTGAGCGTCTCCGGCGACTGCGCCCGCCCGGGCATTTACGAATACCCCTTTGGCGTCACCCTGCAACAGATCCTCGACGATTGCGGCGCCGCCGACACCCAGGCGGTGCAGATCGCCGGCGCCGCCGGGCGCACGATCCCGCCGGACGAATTCCAGCGCCGGGTGGCGTTTGAGGATTTGGGCACCGCCGGCTCCTTTATGATCTTCGATCAAAGCCGGGACCTGTTGGAGATGGTGCGCAATTTCAACGATTTCTTCGTCCACGAATCCTGCGGCTTCTGCACCCCCTGTCGGGTGGGGACTACCCTAATGCAAAAGACCCTGGCCAAGGTCTCCCGCGGCCATGCGGCGCCAATGGACCTGGATACCCTGCGCCGCATCGGCGAGCTGATGCGCCGCACCAGCCATTGCGGCCTGGGCGCCACGGCCCCCCTGTCGGTATTGGACACCCTGGATAAATTCCCGGCCTTGTACCGCGACCGCCTGTCGGACCGGGGCTTCGTCCCCGGCTTTGACCTCGACGCCGCGCTGAGCGAGGCCCGGGCCGCCAGCGGGCGCGACGACCCGCGCGCACATTTGGAAGGAGACGGCGTATGATCGAGCACTTCAGCCTGGACGGGAAAAGGATCCCCTTTCAGCCCGGCCAGACCATTATGGACGCCGCCATGCAGGCCGGGGAATACATCCCCCACCTCTGCCACAACCCGGAATTCCGGCCCCGCGGCAGTTGCCGGCTCTGCGTGGTGCGCGCCAACGGCCGCTCCGTGGCCGCCTGCACCTCGCCCGCCCGGGAAGGCCTGGAGGTGGAGAGCGACACCCCCGATATCCAGGCCGACCGCCGCAGCCTGCTGCAAATGCTGTTCGTGGAGGGCAACCACCTCTGCCCCGCTTGCGAAAAGAGCGGCAACTGCCAGCTCCAGGCGGTGGCCTATTACTGCGGCATGCTGGCCCCGGACTTCACGCACCTGTATCCGGTGCGGGAATTGGACGGGTCGCATCCCGACTTCGTGCTCGACTTCAACCGCTGCATCCTGTGCGAACTCTGCGTGCGGGCCAGTCGCGACGCAGACGCCAAGGGCGTCTTCGGCATCAGCGGCCGCGGCATCGGGGCGCACCTGATCGTCAACGCCCCCAGCGGCAAGCTCGGCGACACCGACTTTGACCCGCACGACCGGGCCGCCCAGGTCTGCCCGGTGGGCGCTATCCTGCCCAAGCACAAGGGCTATGACGTACCCATCGGCCGCCGCATTTACGACCGCAAGCCGGTGAGCCTGGTCGGCGACGTGGCCGATCACCAAGAAGATATGAGCTGAAGGAGGGCGACCCCATGCGCGAACAACAGGCCAAAAAGGTCCGGGTGGCCACCTGCTCCCTAGCGGGCTGCTTCGGCTGTCACATGTCCCTGCTCGACATCGACGAGCGGCTGATCGACCTGGTGGAGCTGGTGGAATTCGACCGCTCCCCCATTACCGACATCAAGGAGGTCGGCCCCTCGGATTTGGGCCTCATCGAGGGCGGCGTCTGCAACGCGGAGAATGTAGAGGTGCTGCGGGCCTTCCGCCGCCAATGCAAGACCCTGGTGGCCGTAGGGGCCTGCGCCATCACCGGCGGCGTCCCCGCCATGCGCAATCACTACCCGCTCCACGAATGCCTCGACGAGGCCTATGTCAACGGCCTGGGGGTGCAGGACGGCGGCATTCCCAACGACCCCGAGCTGCCGCTGTTGCTGAATCAGGTGCATCCCATTCACGAGGTGGTGAAGGTAGACTACTTTCTTCCCGGCTGCCCGCCGGCGGCGGACACCATTTGGACCTTCCTGGAGCAATTGCTGTCCGGCAAGCCAGTGGAATTCGCCTACCGGCAGATTCATTACGATTGATTTCGGGAGGCGCCATCGCCAGGCCCTTGAAGGGCCGGTAAACCTGAAAAGGGCCGTTAAACCGCGAATGGAAACGAGTGAACACGAAGAATGAACACGAATATTCAAGGCGCTGCCTGCGAAACCCGACCCCCTTGCGGGTGCGGGATGGCGGCCAAGCGGGGCTCTGATCGATTCGTGTTTATTGGCGTTTATTCGCGGTTAAATGGCGGATTCAGGCGAATGCAATGGCCCCTTTCACCACCAACAACCCAAGCCGAGCAAAACCCATGGCCGACACATCCAAAGGCATCGACGAACTGGAAACCGCCCAAGACACCGCGCGCCTCAAGCGGGTGGCCATCGAGCCCCTGACCCGGGTGGAGGGCCACGGCAAGGTGACCCTGCTGCTCGACGAGGACAACCGGGTCCAGCAGGCCCGGCTGCATATCGTAGAGTTTCGCGGTTTCGAGAAATTCATCCAGGGCCGCCCCTACTGGGAACTCCCGGTGACGGTGCAGCGGCTGTGCGGCATCTGCCCGGTGAGCCACCACCTGGGGGCCGCCAAGGCGGTGGACCAAATCGTCGGCGTGGACGCCCTGACCCCCACCGCGGAAAAGGTGCGCCGCCTGATGCACCTGGGCCAGACCCTGCAATCCCATGCGCTGCACTTCTTCCATCTCTCGTCGCCGGACCTGCTGTTCGGCTACGACGACGCAGTGGCCCACCGCAACATCGTCGGCGTGCTGGCCGACCACCCGGACATCGCCAAGCAAGGCGTGCTGCTGCGCAAGTTCGGCCAAGAGGTGATTCGCATCACCGCCGGCAAGCGCATCCACGGCACCGCCGCGGTGCCCGGCGGCGTGAATAAAGCCGTTAGCCCCCAAGAACGCGACGAGCTGCTGCCCCAGGCGGACCAAATCATCGAATGGGCCCAAGGCGCGCTGGAGCTGGCCAAGCGCATCCTGTTCGAGGACCTCGAAAGCGCCCGCAGCTTTGCCGCCATCGACACCAACATGCTCAGCCTGGTGCGGGCGGACGGCGCCCTGGATCTGTATCACGGCGGCCTGCGCGCGCTCGACCCCGCCGGCCAGCCCATCTTCGACCATGTCGATTACCGCCAATACGGCGACTACATCCACGAACAGGTCAAGCCCTGGAGCTACATGAAGTTCCCCTTCATCCGCTCCCTCGGGCCGGACGCCGGGGCCTACCGCGTGGGGCCGCTGGCGCGGGTCAACACCTGCGACCTCATCGACACCCCGCTGGCCGAAAACGCCCGCCAGGAGTTTCGCGCCTTCGCCGACAACGGCCTGGTGCAATCCACCCTGGCCTATCACTGGGCGCGCATGATCGAACTCCTGCACTGCGCCGAGGGCATCAAAATCCTGCTCGACGACCCCGAGATCATGGGCCACGAGCTGCGCGTCTCGGGCCAAATGCGCGACCACGGCATCGGCGTCATCGAGGCCCCCCGCGGCACCCTGTTCCACCACTACGAGGTCGATGAAGACGGCCTGGTCACCCGCGCCAACCTCATCGTCTCCACCACCAACAACAACCGGGCCATGAACCGCTCCATTCGCCGCGTGGCCGTGGATCACTTCGACGGCCGCGAGGTCACCGAACCCCTGCTCAACCGCATCGAAATCGCCATCCGCGCCTACGACCCCTGCCTCTCCTGCGCCACCCATGCCCTAGGCAAGATGCCCCTGGAGGTGGAACTGCTCGACGCCGAGGGCCAGCGCGTCAGCCGGCTGTACAAAAACTCCAAAGGCGAGGTCGGCCTGCCCGACCGCGAGCCGACGCCCCGCGGGTGCTATATCGGGGACTGATGAGGGCCGGGGGTTATCACGGGGACGGCGTCCGCGCTTCTCGCACAAACATTTCATGAGCGCCTTTTTCCGTCGCTTTCGCCTGCTCCAGCTGATCCGCCGGGGCGAACGGCGCGTCTCCACCCGCGACCTCGCCGAACGGTTGCAGGGCGAGGGCCTCGACGTATCCCAACGCACCGTCCAGCGCGATCTTCAGGCCCTGGCCCCGTTGTTCCCGGGCCTGGAGAGCGACGGCAACCCGGACATCCCCGGCTGGCGCTGGAATCCCGACACCGAGGTGCTGGATCTCCCCGCGCTGGATCCCCCCATGGCCCTCACCTTCAAGCTGGTGAAGACCTTCCTCGACGACCTGATCCCCCCGGCCGTCACCCAGGGCCTCGATCCCTATTTCCGCTGCGCCGACAACGTGCTCCGGAGCACCGACGATTCCGGCTACGCCCACTGGGCCGACAGGGTCAAGATCGTCCCCCGAACCCAGCCCCTGCAACCCGCGGCCCTCGACGAGGAGCTGATCACCACCCTCTACCAGGCCCTATTCGAGTCCCGCCAGGTGCGCGGCCGCTACCGCAACCGCCGGGGGGGCGAGGCCGAATACGACTTCCACCCCCTCGGCCTGGTATTCCGCGAGAGCGTGGTCTACCTGGTGGCCACGGTCTGGGATTATCAGGATCCGCGTCACTACGCCCTGCACCGCTTCACCCAATGCACCCGGCTCGACGCACCGAGTCGAGCGCCCGAAGGCTTCGACCTCCAGGCCTACATCGACTCCGGCAGCTTCGAATACCTGAAGCGCCCCGCGCACCGCCTGCCCCTGCGTGTGCGCTTCGATCCGAGCATCGGCCGCCACCTGTACGAAACCCCGCTCAGCCCGGATCAGACCATCACCAAAACCGACGATCAACGGCTCGAAATCCGCGCCACCGTCAAAGACACGCAACAACTGCGCTGGTGGCTGCTGGGCTTCGGCAGCGGGGTGGAAGTCGTCGAGCCCGCAGACCTGCGGGAAGAATTCCGGGAGATCGCCCAGAAAATGGCAGCGAGATACCAAAGAAGATAGGGGACGAAGCGACTGTCCTCGATGTCTTCCTGCATCCGCGCCTCCAGGGTCTCGACCCGGCGATAGGCTTTCGCGGCCTTCTTGTCTCTTCCGCTCAGTACACAGCGCGCATCGGCGTAGACGCCGAAGGCAGCCAAGCGCCCCGTCAGTATTTGATCCACAAAGGCCTTTTCCGTTTGCCCTTCGGCGGTGATGTGGAGGCGGATCATGGCTGGCCCCCCAGCACATTTTTCTCCCACAGCTCCGAGAGACTGTAACGCCCCAGCCATTCCCTCAGTGCTTGGGGAACAGGCATTACCAAGCAGAGCTTGGTAACGAGGCGAAGGCACAGGCGCCGCGGAAGACCCCGACACCAGGCAAAAGGCTTTCGCCAAGGCGCTAAGTCCGCAAAGGGTTTTTCTTGGCGTACTTTGCGTCTTGGCGAGAGAAGCGCTTGGCATCGGAACCAGACCAATTGTCGGGTGCGTTAGGCGCGCGGTACGGCCTTTGATTGCATCTCAGGCCTTTGCGCGCCGTAACGCACCATTTCCCGGATTAAGAACCGCCGTCTATTATTCGAGCGAAAACCTCCCCGATCTTCGCTTCGCTCCAAGCGGGGCTTGGGGAACAGGCATTAAAAAACGACTAAGAACGCTGGAGCCAGGCTCCTAGACAGGCGATTCGGTCATTTTGATAGGACCTCTAAATTTCCGGGCCTTGCGGGTTCTTTCGGGTTTTTTTTGAACCACAGAGAACACAGAGGACCACAGAGCTTGAGAGGTTTTCTCTGTGGCTCTCTGTGCTCTCTGTGGTTAAAAAGCCCTAACAAAAAACGACTAGGATCGCTGGAGCCAGGCTCCTGGACAGGCGGTTCGGTCATTTTGACAGGATCTCTAAATTTCCGGGCCTTGCGGGTTCTTTCGGGTTTTTTTTGAACCACAGAGAACACAGAGGACCACAGAGCTTGAGCGGGTTTTCTCTGTGGCTCTCCGTGCTCTCTGTGGTTAAAAAGCCCTAACAAAAAACGACTAGGATCGCTGGAGCCAGGCTCCGGGACAGGCGATTCGGTCATTTTGATAGGATCTCTTAGGCGCGCAGTACGGCCTTTGAAGGCATCTCAGGCCTTTGCGCGCCGTAACGCACCATTTCCCGGATTAAGAGCCGTCGCCTATTATTCGAGCGAAAACCTCCCGATCTTCGCTTCGCTCCAAGCAGAGCTTGGGGAACAGGCATTACCAAGCAGAGCTTGGTAACGAGGCCAACCAGTTATTGTAGTTATTGTAGGGTGCGTTAGGCGCGCGGCACGGCCTTTGATTGCATCTCAGGCCTTTGCGCGCCGTAACGCACCATTCCCCGGATTAAGAACCGCCGCCTATTATTCGAGCGAAAACCTCCCCGATCTTCGCTTCGCTCCAAGCAGAGCTTGGGGAACAGGCATTACCAAGCAGAGCTTGGTAACGAGGCCAACCAGTTATTGTAGTTATTGTAGGGTG
>JAABTK010000051.1 GCA_011389885.1 Gammaproteobacteria bacterium
GCATGCTTACGGCGAGGGGCTTGGGCGGTTGAGGTTTTGGTTGGGCTTGGGGCTTTGTCAGCCTCGCTTCGCTCGGGAAAAACTAAAGTTTTTCACTCCTGGCCGCTGAAAAACTGAAGTTTTCACTCCCGGCCGCTGAAAAACTAAAGTTTTTCACTCCTGGCTGTTGCTTCCGGCGGGGGTTGGCCTTGTTCTTTAACCGGCGCCTTCTATGGCCACGGCGCTGTTCCTTGAGCTGTTCGCGCATATCCAGCGCGATTTCGGGGGGCGCGATGTTGTCGAGGATCGGTTTATCGTATTCGTCCACCAGCACCGCGGCCTTTTGACCGGCGGTTTGATGCATGCGCCGGAGTAGCTCCTCCAGGCGGCCGCTGAGGCTTTGACTGTGCAGCCTAATCCCCTGCCCTTCTTGCCGAACCCGAATGATATCCTGGGGTTTGGCCCTGAGTTGGTCGGGGCTTTTTGCTACGCCGCCGCTGAAGTCGAGATGCAGCACCGGGTGAACCTGGTCCCAGTCCCAACGCGATTCGAGATAGGGGCCGTTAAAAAGCCGCTGGTTGCCGCAGAAGGCCTGTTTCAGGGTGTCTACGACGAGGCTTTTTCCGAACCGCCGAGACGGCTGGTGATTAAAAAAAGACCGTTAAACCGCGCATGAATGCGCATAGACATGAGTTTGATTGGGCTTACTGGGCGCTTGCTTCGGGGAAGCCGCGCCTTAGCACTTCCACGGCCCATTGCCTGGCCCAATGGCCGTTTTCGCGCGGGCCTGCGGCGCCTTCGTCCATCCATTGATGAATTGGGGTGCGAAAACCGGTTTTGGCCCGGTTGGCGATTTCCGGCGGAAGCGGCCTTGACGGGGCCTGGGCCAGGGGTTGTTTGCCCGCTTGCTGGGGCCGAACCTGGGCGAGCAGCATTGAATCGACTAGCGGAACCCGGACTTCCAGGGAGTGGGCCATGCTGGCCCAGTCGGTATCGCGCAGGAGTTGGTTGCGCATGTAGAGGCCGCTCTCCAGCGCCGCGACGCGGTCGAAGGGGCGCTCCGGGTCGGGCGTCATGGCATCCGCGATAAGCTTGAGCGGGTCGAGTCGCGCCAGGCCGTCGCGGGCCGGTTCCGCACCCATCAGCCGGGGCAGTTCCCAGGGCATAAAGAGCCCGCGGCGCACCAGCCAGGCGCCGGGATAATCGCGGGCGTATTCGGGCAGCGCCAGTAGCTTGGGGTTGATTTCGATTCCAGGCAGTGCTTGCAGCCAGGCGCCCAACTGCCGGCCCGCGCGGCCCAGGGGGGCGGGGATTTTGCTGAACAGCCCCGCCCAGCGTGGAATATCCCGAAAGGCCGGATAGCCGCCGAAAAGTTCGTCGCCGCCGAGGCCGGATAGGGCCACCTTGAGCCCCTGCTCTGCGGTCGCCTGACTCACCAGCCAGGTGTTGAGCCCGTCGATGGTGGGTTGGTCCATGGCCTTGAGGATCTGCGGTAGATCGCGCTGAAACTCATCCTTGGCCAGGTAACGGGTGACGTGCCGGGTGCCGTAGTGTTTGGCGGCGCGTTCGGCCAGCGGCGCTTCGTCATCCGGGCCGCCGCGAAACGCCTCGAAGCCGAGGGTGACGGTCCTGATTTCTTGCTGACCGGCGTCGCGCATTAGGCCGACCAGGGCGGTGGAATCGATGCCCGCGGAGAGAAAGGCCCCCACGGGTACGTCGGCAATTAGATGCGCGCTGACTGCGGCTTGCAAGGCCTGTGCCGTGGTCGAGCCCGCGGGCTGGCGATGCTTAAGGGTCTCCGCCAAGCTGAACCAGGGTTGCGGCCGGCCGACCCCGGTTTGATCGGCCCACAGGGCATGGCCGGCCGGCAAGGCGCGAATGGCGCGGTACAGGGTGAAGGGTTCGGGGATGCTGCCGAAGAGGTAGAAGCCGGCGATGCCGGCGTGATCGACTTCAGCCGACACCGCGCCGCCGGCCAGTAGGGCCTTGACCTGGGAGGCGAAGCGCAGGGTTCCGGCGGCTTGTGCATAGTACAGCGGTTTGATGCCGAAGCCGTCGCGGGCGAGCAGCAGGCCTTGCCGTCGGGCGTCCCAGAGGGCGAAGGCGAACATGCCGCGCAGTTCATGCAGCATGCCCTCGCCTTTTTCGGCATACAGGTGCAGCAGCACCTCGGTGTCTGAGTCGGAGCGAAAGATCCGCCCCCTGGCCTCTAATTGGGCGCGCAGTGGCCGGTAGTTGTAGATTTCGCCATTAAAGCTGATGGTCAATCGCCCATCGGCGCTGGACATGGGCTGAGCGCCGCGGTCTGAAAGGTCGATAATCGACAGGCGGCGATGAACCAACGCGGCCCGCCGATCCGGCGAATACCATGTCCCTGCCCCATCCGGGCCGCGTGCCCGCATCTGCTCCGACAGGCGCGCCAGCTCTTGCGGATCGGCGGGCTGGGCGTGCGCACCATAGGCGTAAAGGCCGGCTACGCCGCACATTGCTATAGCTTTTCCACTTCCGTGGAGTCGCAATAGGTTTCGATGCCCAGTTGGTCGGCCACCGCTTGCGCCTTGGGGTCGATCATCGGCGAAATGACGATCAATCGATCCGCCTTGCGCTGATGGTGTTTTTCGTAAAACCGAACCTTGCGTTCGAAGATATACATCCCGGCCTTGTCAATGGAGGACTTGAGTTCGGAGATGATCAGCAGGCCGTTTTTGATGATGACATCCAGCTCCACTTGATCCGGACGGCCGAAGACCTCGCCGCTGTCGTCGTATTCATTGACATTGAGCACTTGGACGCCAAAACTTTCTTCCAGGATGCCGGCCAATGCATTGCGAAACGTCTTCTCCGACTGCATGCCCCAGCGAGCGCCGAGGGCGCCGATACTGCGGTCAAACTTCTTGGCCTGGGCCATGATTTCTTCATGGACTTGGGCGAATTCTTTGCGCGACTCTTCCCATTTTTCGTCCTGCCGTTGCCACCTCTGCTCATTCTTTTGCCATTTCTCATCATTCTTTCGCCATCTCTCATCATCCCTTCGCCATCTCTCATCATTCTTTTGCCATCTCTCATCATTCTTTTTCCACATCTCCATTTGTTCTTGCCACTTCTCGTCTTGCCTTTGCCGCAACTCCTCTTGCTTTCGCCATCTCTCATCATTCTTTTTCCACATCTCCATTTGTTCTTGCCACTTCTCGTCTTGCCTTTGCCGCAACTCCTCTTGCTTTTGCCATCTCTCATCATTCTTTTTCCACATCTCCATTTGTTCTTGCCACTTCTCGTCTTGCCTTTGCCGCAATTCCTCTTGCTTTTGCCATCTGTCGTCCTGCTTTTGCCATCTGTCGTCCTGCTTTTGCCACAACCCCCCTTGCTCTTGCCATTTTTCCTCTTGCTTTTGCCACCTCGCATTCCACTTTGCCTGTTCCTCTTCCCGCCTCTCCCTTTCCTCCTTCATCTCTTGAAGCAATTGCGTGAAACGATCCTCGGTGCCCTGGCGCGGCGCAAATTCCTCGCGGGCGACATCAAGCACCCAGGTGCGCAAGGACGGATCCGCCTGTAGCAAGTGCGGCAGTTCGCGTTTAATCAGCTCGGTTACGGATTCCTCAGACATCGCTTTTCACCTCCCCTCTCTCTGGCGCCAGCGCCATGCGGTTTCTATAATCTTCGACAGATCTCCGAGGCGTTGTTCCCAATGCAGCCGACTTTTGGCCGCCTGCGCATCCCCCACCAGGCGCGGCGGATCGCCGGGACGCCGCGGCCCCATTTGCACCGGGATTGCCTTTCCGGTCACCCGCCGTGCCGCCTCGATCACCTCTTGCACCGAGAAACCCCGCCCGTTGCCGAGGTTAAAGGCGTGAAAACCGGGTTGATCGGACAGAAAATCCAGGGCGCGAAGATGGGCGTCCGCCAAGTCGGTGACATGGATGTAGTCGCGGATGCAGGTGCCGTCGGGGGTGTCGTAGTCATCGCCGAACACGGTGATATGCGGCCGACTCCCGGCCGCCGCGTCCAACACCAGCGGGATTAGGTGGGTCTCCGGATCGTGATCTTCGCCGATCTCGCCCTCGGGGTCGGCGCCCGCGGCATTGAAATAGCGCAGGGCCACGGCACGCAGCCCGTATGCCTGGGCATAATCGCGCAGGGCCTGCTCGATCATTCGCTTGGTGGCGCCATAGGGGTTGATGGGGTTTTGCGGATGATCCT
Organism: Gammaproteobacteria bacterium; assembly: GCA_011389885.1. Taxonomy (GTDB): domain Bacteria; phylum Pseudomonadota; class Gammaproteobacteria; order Chromatiales; family Chromatiaceae; genus JABBTK01. The sequence continues at coordinate 4,177 of JAABTK010000051.1, forward strand.
CGGTGATCGGAATGCGCTCGGGTTCACCGTAGGTGGCGCAGGTGCTGGAGAAGACCAGCTGATCGACCTCGAACGCCCGCATCGCGTCGAGCAGATTCAGCGACCCGACCGCATTGTTCCGATAGTATTTGGCCGGATCCTGAACCGATTCCCCGACATAGGCGTAGGCGGCGAAGTGCATGACCGCCGCCGGACGGTATTTCTCGAACACCGCTTCCAAGGCCCTGCGGTCCGCGAGGTCGCCTTTTTCCAGCGGCCCCCATTTGACCGCGGCTGCATGGCCATAGACTAGGTTATCAAACGCAACCGGGGTATAGCCGGATTGCGCCAAGGCCTTGCAGGCATGGGCGCCGATGTACCCGGCGCCGCCCGTGACTAAAATGTTGGCTCTAGGATTCATAACGACTTGACGCCTTCCGGTTCATTGAATGTTTCGATGTCCAGCGCTTTGGCCACTATCTGGGCCTTTGCAAAAGTTGGCTCGCGCCCAAGGTCCTCCTTGGGAACGCACGTCTTGCAAGCTCTAGCTTGCTGATCCCTCTGGCCGCTAGAGCTGCCAACACTTGGGTTCCCAAGCTGGAGCTTGGGAACCAGTGGAAAGTTTTTCACTCCTGGCCGCTGAAAAACTAAAGTTTTTCACTCCCGGCTGTTGGCTTCCGGCTGGAGTGCAAAACTTTAGTTTTGCATGCTTTCGCCGGGGGTTGGTCTTGTTCTTTAGCCGGCGCCTTTAATGGCCACGGCGCTGATGGATCGCGCCCCAGGCCAATGCCGGGGGGGCGGCTTTGCCCGTCCTGCGCTCTGCGTTTGGTCCGGCTGAGGCCTCTGCCTCCGTTGGGGGCTTTAGGGGTTTGCGCGGGCGTGTTGGTTAAGGTCTCCCGATGCAGTAGTAGGCGAAGCCTTTCTGGCGGAGCATTTCGGGGTCGTAGATGTTGCGCCCGTCGATTACCACGGGCTGTTTGAGCAACTGCTTAATTTCGTCGAAGTCGGGGCTTTGGAAGATGCGCCATTCGGTGACCACGGCCAGTGCGTCGGCGTCTTTTACCGCCGCTTCCGGGTTTTCGACGAGTATTAGGTCTTCTCTTTCCCCATAGATCCGCTTGGCTTCTTCCCCCGCGACGGGATCATAGGCCTGCACCTGGGCGCCGGCCTGCCATAGGGCCTCCATTAGCGCCCGACTGGGGGCCTCGCGCATGTCGTCGGTATTCGGTTTGAAGGCCAGGCCCCAAATGCCGATGGTTTTGCCCTTTAAGTCGCCGTCGAAGTGATCGCTGATCTTTTTGAATAGTATGTTTTTTTGACGATGGTTCACGTCCTGCACCGCATTCAGGAGTTGCGCCTCGAAGCCCACCTCGTGTGCGGTGCGCTCCAGGGCGCTTACGTCCTTGGGGAAACAGGAGCCGCCATAACCGCAGCCGGGATAGATAAAGGCGTAGCCGATTCGCTTATCCGAGCCGATGCCGTTGCGTACATGCTCGATATCCGCCCCGAGTCGATCAGCCAGGTTGGAGAGTTCGTTCATGAAGCTGATCTTGGTGGCCAACATGGCGTTGGCGGCGTATTTGGTCAGCTCGGCGGAGCGGATGTCCATGGCGATGAGGCGGTCGTGACTGCGATTAAAGGGCGCATAGAGGGCGCGCAATAATTCGGTGGTGCGGGGGTTGTCTGTGCCGACCACGATGCGATCGGGGCGCATGAAGTCATCGATGGCGGCGCCCTCTTTCAGGAACTCGGGGTTGGAGACTACGTCGAAGTCCGCCTGCTTGTCGAGACGGGCCAAGGTCTCCCGGACCCGCGCCCGCACCCTGTCGGCGGTGCCCACCGGGACCGTGGATTTGTCGATTAGCACCCGGTACTCGGTCATGTGCTCGGCCACGGTTTCGGCCACTGCCAGTACATATTGCAGGTCGGCGGATCCGTCTTCGTCCGGCGGGGTGCCTACGGCGATGAATTGGAATAGGCCGTGCTCCACCGCCTGTTTGGCGTCGGTGGTGAATTTCAACCGGCCTTCCCGCGCATTGCGTTCGACCATTTGGTCGAGGTCCGGTTCGTAGATGGGGATTTCGCCGCGGTTGAGCATGTCGATCTTGCGTTGATCGATATCCATGCAGATCACGTCGTTGCCGACTTCGGCCAAACAGGCCCCGGTCACCAGTCCGACGTAGCCGGATCCGAAAATCGTCACTTTCATGGCTTCAATAACCCTTCGAAATATGGAATCGTTTTCTTCAGGCCTTCTTCCAGCTCGACCCGGGGTTCCCAGCCCAGCTTGTCCCGCGCCAGGGTGATGTCCGGTTGGCGATGGGCCGGATCATCGGCGGGCAGGGGCCGATAGTCGAGCTTGGAGCGGGAGCCGGTCAGCTCGATGACCTTTTCGGCCAACTCCTTAATGGTGAATTCCCCCGGATTGCCGGTATTCACCGGGCCGGTGAACCCGTCGGGGGAATTCATTAAGCGCAGGAAGGCCTCGATGAGGTCGTCTACATAGCAGAAGGAGCGGGTCTGCGAGCCGTCGCCATAGATGGTGATGGGCTTGTTGTTGAGCGCCTGAATGATAAAATTGGACACCACGCGTCCGTCGGCCGGGTGCATCTTGGGGCCATAGGTGTTGAAGATGCGCGCCACCTTGATGCGCAAGCCGTGTTGACGGTGGTAGTCGAAGAATAGGGTTTCGGCGCAGCGCTTGCCTTCGTCGTAGCAGGAGCGGATGCCGTTCGGGTTGACATGGCCCCAGTAGCTCTCGGTTTGCGGGTGGACCTGGGGGTCGCCGTAAACCTCGCTGGTGGAGGCCTGAAAGATCTTGGCCTTGACCCTTTTGGCAAGGCCGAGCATGTTGATGGCGCCGTGTACGCTGGTCTTGGTGGTCTGCACCGGGTCGTGCTGGTAATGAATCGGCGATGCGGGACAGGCCAGGTTGTAGATTTCGTCCACCTCGATATACAGCGGAAAGGTGACGTCGTGGCGCATCAACTCGAAGTGCGGATTGTCGAGCAGTTCGATGACGTTGTCTTTGGATCCGGTGAAGTAGTTGTCTACACAGATCACCTCATGGTCTTCGTCGAGCAATCTCTTACACAGATGCGCCCCCAGGAACCCGGCCCCCCCGGTGACCAATATCCGCTTGCGCGTTAAGCCTCTCATTGATAGTAACCCCTATACCAATCCACGAATCGTTGCAGCCCCGTTTGCAGCGGGGTGTGCGGATGAAAGCCGGTAAGCGCCTGGAGCTTGGATACATCGGCGTAGGTGGCATGCACGTCGCCGTTTTGCATCGGCAGCATTTCTAACTCGGCCGTTTTACCGAGGCATTCTTCTAGTGTTCGAATAAAGGTCATCAGTTCCACCGATTGATGGTTGCCGATATTAAATACGCGATACGGGGCATAGCTGGTGGAGGGCGTGGGCGCGGCGCCGTCCCATTGCGCATCCCCGGCGGGCGGCTTATCGATCACGCGCATTACGCCTTCGACGATGTCGTCGATATAGGTGAAGTCCCGCGACAGCTTGCCGTGATTGAATACCGGTATGGGCTCGCCGGCGAGGATCTTGCGCGTAAAGCTGAAATAGGCCATGTCGGGCCGGCCCATGGGGCCGTAGACGGTGAAGAAGCGCAAGCCGGTGCAGGGCAGCCCGTATAGATGGGCGTAGCTGTGGGCCATCAGCTCATTGGCCTTTTTCGAGGCCGCATAGAGTGAGACTGGGTGGTCCACATTGTCGTCTTCGGAGAACGGCAGCTTGCGGTTGGCGCCATAGACCGAACTCGAGGACGCGAATACTAGATGCTTGGCGCCGTTATGCCGGCAGCCTTCCAGCAGATTGCCAAAGCCGACTAGGTTGGTGTCTACATAGGCCGCTGGATTTTCCAGCGAGTAGCGCACGCCGGGTTGGGCGGCGAGGTTGACCACGCAATCGAAGGCCTCGGTCTGGAACAGTTCGGTCATTGCGGGCCGGTCGGCGAGATCGATTCGGCGGAACCGAAAATGCGACGCGTCTTGAAGCCCCGCCAGCCGCGCCTCCTTCAACGCTACGGTGTAGTAGTGGTTGAGGTTATCGATGCCGGTGACCTGGTCGCCGCGATCCAGGAGCCGGCGGCTCAAGGCCGCGCCGATGAACCCAGCGGCGCCGGTGACTAAAATCCGCATTAGGATGCCTCGCGCGTTAACTCAGTGGTTCCAAATACCAACTGCCGGCCTCGCGCAGTCCCTCTCGGGCCGAAAAATTCGGTTGGTAGCCCAGGAGATTGGCGGCGCGTGAGATGTCCGCCAGGGAATGGCGTACATCGCCGGCGCGAAAATCCCGGTAGACCGGCTCGGCCGCGCCCGCATCGGGGCGCCTTGCGGCCACCTGTTCGCGCACCAGCGCGAAGAGTTCATTCAGGGTGGTGCGTTCGCCGAAGGCGACGTTGTAAACCCGATTGGTGGCCGCTGCGTCTTCCGCCGTAGCCGCCAGCAGGTTGGCCTGCACGCAGTTGTCGATATAGCAGAAGTCGCGGCTGGTCTCGCCGTCGCCGTTGATATACACGGGCTGGCCGTTGATCAGGGCCGAAAACCACTTGGGGATCACCGCGGCATAGGCCCCTGCGGGGTCCTGACGGCGGCCGAAGATATTGAAATAGCGCAGGCCGATGGTGCGAAACCCGTAGGTGCGGGTGAATACGTCGGCGTACAGCTCGTTTACATACTTGGTCACCGCATAGGGCGACAGCGGACTGCCGATTTGATCTTCCACCTTGGGCAGGCCCGGGTGATCGCCGTAGGTGGAGCTGGAGGCGGCATACACGAAGCGTTTCACCGCGGCGTCCCGCGCCGCCGTCAGCATATTCAAAAAGCCGTCGATATTGGCGCGGTTGGTGGCGATGGGGTCTTCGATGGAGCGCGGCACCGAACCGAGGGCGGCCTGGTGCAATACATAGTCCGCGCCCTGACAGGCCCGCCGGCAATCGTCGAGGCGGCGAATATCGCCATCAATTAAGGTAAATCGCCCCCAGCGCGCGGGGCCGACCTGCGCCCGCACGTCTTCCAAATTATGCCGATGTCCGGTCTCGAAGTTGTCCAGCCCGGTCACCTGTTGGTCGAGCCTGAGCAGGGTCTCCAGCAGGTTGGAGCCGATGAAGCCGGCCACCCCGGTAATCAGCCAATGCCGAGGATGTTGAATTAACGCCGCCTTAACGGCTGCATAACGCGGTGCAGTCATAGTCTTTCGTCCACTTGATCCGGCGGCAGCAGGTATTTGACATCGAATAAGACATGGTTGGGTTTGCCGAACCGATGAATGCCGTCTGCGCCGAGTTCCGCAAATTGCCGATGGGCCACCGCTAGCACGATGGCGTCGTAGGCCCCTATCGCCGGCTCGGAGATTAACTCGACGCCGCACTCCGCTTGCGCCTCTTCGGGCGAGGCCCAGGGGTCGAAGACATCCACGCGGCTGTGCAGGTCGCGCAGTTCTCGAATAATGTCCACCACCCGGGTGTTGCGCAGGTCGGGGCAGTTCTCTTTAAAGGTCAGGCCCAGCACCAGCACCCGGGAGTCCACGACATGGATCTTGCGCTGGGTCATCAGCCGGGTGAGGCGGTCCACCACATAGGCGCCCATGCCGTCGTTGAGGCGCCGGCCGGCCAGGATCATCTCCGGGTGGTAGCCCACCTCCATGGCCTTATGGGTGAGGTAGTAGGGATCGACGCCGATGCAGTGGCCGCCCACCAAACCGGGACGAAACGGCAGGAAGTTCCATTTGGTGCCGGCGGCCTTCAGCACCTCTTCGGTGTCGATGCCGAGGCGATGGAAGATCAGCGCCAGTTCGTTAATGAGCGCGATATTCACGTCCCGCTGGGTGTTTTCGATTACCTTGGCCGCTTCCGCCACCCGGATGCTGGAGGCCAAGTGGGTGCCGGCCTGGATCACCGAGGCGTAGAGTCGATCGACGAAGGCGGCGGCTTCCGGGGTGGAGCCCGCGGTGACCTTTTTGATCGTGGTCAGGCGGTGCGCCTTGTCGCCGGGGTTGATGCGTTCCGGGCTATAGCCGGCGAAGAAGTCGCGGTTGAACACCAGCCCGGAAACCGCCTCCAGGATGGGTATGCAGACCTCTTCGGTGGCCCCCGGGTAGACGGTGGATTCGTAGATCGCCAAATCGCCCGGCTTCAGCACCCGCCCCACCGCCGCGCTGGCCTTGCGCAGCGGTTCCAGGTCGGGGCGCTTGTGCTGGTCGATGGGGGTGGGCACGGTGATGACGTACACTTGGGCCTTAAACAGGGCCTGCACATCCGCGGCATACTCCAACTGGGTCGCCGCCTTCAATTCCTCGGGTTCCACCTCCAGGGTTCTATCGCGCCCGGCCTTTAACTCGGCCACCCGGGCGGCGTTGATGTCGAAGCCGATGGTGCGATAGCGCCGGCCGAACTCCACCGCCAAGGGCAGCCCGACATAGCCTAGGCCCACGACGCCGATAATCGGATCTTCCACCATCATTAGACCGCCCTCTGATTGCTGTTCAACTCTCTTCCCCCAAATTCAGGGCCTTGACCTCGTCTCGCAGGCGTTCGATTTCTTGCTCCAGGGATTCGTATTCCGCTACCTTGCGGCGCAGAAAGCGGACCGTGATTCGGGTCTTTTCCTCCACGCCCTGGGGCGTCAGTAAATAGGCGTAGGCGGCCTTATTGGTGTTGTTGCGAAAATTGGCGGCCTTGACCAGGCCCTTGTCCATCAGGGCCTTAAGACAGTAATTCATCTTGCCCAGGCTGACCTCCATGCGCTGGGCCAGCTCGCGCTGGGAAATCTCCGGATCCTGTTCGAGGATCTTGAAAATGCGATAACTCATTTCTTCATTCATCGTGCTCGTCCGTTGGGGTTTCCATACGCTGTGGGGCTTCCCGTATCGAATATCCTGTTACGCGTGCGGGCATGCTACCGCCCTGCCTTGCACCGCGGCCGATGCGAAGCATGGCAAAAAAGGCCATAGGCCCCTGCGTCCGGGCCTAGCGGGCTTCGGCGCCTTGCGTTCAATGCTTGAACGCCGCCTATACTACCGCCTCGGCCTTAGGGAGGCAAAGGTTATCGGGCTTGGGTCGGGGCGGCCTCTGTGGGCGCCTCAGTCCGCGGCCGGGATGATGGCGTCGCGCTTGAGCGTGACCACGTTGGTGCGGCCCAGGAATTCGAGCAGCACCATGACGCGGTCTTCACCCCTGGTTTGATGGAAGATGCCGTTGAGGCCGGAGAAGGGGCCTTCCACCACGGTCACCGAATCATTCTTTTTGAAGCCGCTTTGGTTCGGCATGTGGAGGCCGGTTTCCGGGTCGCGGGTCTGCAATAAAAAGGCCATTACCGCATCGGGCACGGGTTTGATTTCCATGCCGAAGCGCACCAGCCCGGCCACCCCGAGGGTGGAGCGGATCGGGCCCACGCTGACCACATCGGGGTCCACATGCACGAACAGATAGCGCGGGAATAACGGCTCGATTACGTCCTGCCATTTGCCGCGCAAGCGCTTTTGCAGCTTGATTAACGGCAGAAAGGTTTCGAACTCCTGGTTGCGCAGGTTCTCCTCGGCGGTGCGCTCCTGGCGCGGCTTGGAGACGACGGCGTACCACTGTTGCATAAGTAAAAACGACTCGGGAGATTAAAAGATCAGGGCGGGGCTAACCGAGCATGACCCGCAGGTTATCGATCAGGCGCGCCCGCCCCAGGCGCGCGGCGGCCAGGACCACTAGCTCGCCGGCCCCGGGCGGGGCCAGGCCGACGGCATTGCGGATGGCCACATAATCCGGCGCAAGGCCTTGTTGTTGCAGGCGTTCACAGGCCTCGCGCTCGAGTTCCGCAAAGCGCCGGTCGCCCGCCGCCAGCGCCGCGGCCGCGGCTTGCAGGGTCTGATACAGGGCCGGGGCCTGGCGCCGTTGCGCCGGGGTCAGGTAGGCGTTGCGTGAACTCATCGCTAGGCCGTCCGGTTCGCGCACCGTGGCCACCCCGTACAGCGCCACCGGCATGCACAGGTCCGCGGTCATGCGCCGAATGACTTCGAGTTGCTGGTAGTCTTTTTCCCCGAATAGCGCCAGGTCCGGTTGGACCATATTGAACAGCTTGCAGACGATGGTGGCCACGCCTGCGAAGTGCCCGGGCCGAGTGGCCCCGCAGAGTTCGTCCGAGATGCCGGGCGCCTCCACCCGGGTTTGGCGCTCGAGTGCGGTCGGGTAGACCTCGCGGGTGGCGGGCGCGAACACCACGTCCACCCCTTCGGGGGCCAGCTTGGCCTGATCGGCCGGCAGCGTGCGCGGGTAGTCGGCATAGTCCTCGCCGGCGCCGAACTGGAGCGGGTTGACGAATACCGACACCACCACCCGGGGCGCGAGTTCCCGCGCCCGGCGCACCAGGGCCAGGTGGCCCGCGTGCAGGTTGCCCATGGTGGGCGCCAGCGCGATGCGCTCGCCGGCCGCTCGCCAGCGGGCCACCTGGGCGCGCAAATCGGCGGTGGCGGTCAGGGTCTTCATGCCAGGGTCTGCGCCTCGCTCGGGAAGGTTCCGGCCTTGACCGCTTCGACATAGGCCGCCACTGCGCCTTCGATGCTGCCGCCGCGGGCCAGAAAGTCTTTGGCAAAGGCCGGCGGACGCGGCGTTAGGCCCAGCAGGTCATAGAGCACCAGCACCTGGCCGTCGCAGCCGCCGCCGGCGCCGATGCCGATCACCGGGATCTCGCGCTCCGCGCTCACGCGCGCCGCCAGCGCCGCCGGCACGCACTCCAACACCAGCAACTGGGCGCCGGCTTCTTCCAGCGCCTGGGCCTCTTCCAGCAGCCGGTGCGCCTCGCGCTCCGCTCGCCCCTGCACCCGATAGCCGCCTAGGCGATGCACCGACTGCGGCAACAGCCCGAGGTGGCCGCAGACCGGGATGCCGTGCGCCGCCAGTTGCGCCACGCCCGGCAACTGCCGGGCGCCGCCCTCCAGCTTGACCATGCGCGCCCCCGCCTGCATCAGCCGCCCGGCGTTTAACAGGGTGCGTTCGGTGGAACTGTCGCTCAAGAACGGCATATCCGCCACCACCAGGGGCCGCCGACACCCCCGCGCCACGCAGGCGGTGTGATAGGCCATTTGCTCCAGCGTCACCGCCAGGGTGCTATCGCGCCCCTGAATCGCCATGCCCAGGGAGTCGCCGATCAGGATCACCTCCACCCCGGCCTTTTCCAACACCTCGGCGAAGGCCGCATCGTAGGCGGTTAATACCGCGATCCGCTCCCCCCGGGCCTTGAGCTTGGCGAGGGCGGTTACGGTGACGGGTTTCTGGGCATCAGCGGTCATTCGGGGCCTAGGGTTGCGGTTTCGGGTTGTCATTCGGGAAGCCGGGCATTATACAGATCCGGCCAAGCGATCGTGCGGCCAAACCATGACCGGCCTCATAAATCTGCAAGGCGTTCCAATACCGCACCCTCGCCGGGGCGGGCGGCAACCGCGGCCAGCAGGCGGTCCAAGCGGCCCCGGCCGGGGATCTCCAGCGCCGCCCCGGCGATTTGCGCCAGCGGGGCCAACACGAACGGGCGCTCTGCAAGCCCGGGGTGCGGCAACTGGAGCCGTTGGTCGGCGTATTCCAGGTCACCGTATAGCAGCAGATCGAGATCCAGGGTCCGCGGCCCCCAATGGGCGGTGCGAACACGGCCCTGGACGGACTCGATGGCCTGCAATCGATCCAGCAATTCCAGCGGCGACCAGCGGGTTTCGAGCGCCGCCGCCGCATTCAGGTAATCCGCCTGGCCCGCCGGCCCCATGGCCGCGGTGCGGTAACAGCCGGAGACGCGCCCCAGCGCACAACCCTCCAGCGCCGCCAATGCGCGCACCGCCGCGGCAAGCTGGCGCCGCGGATCGGCCAAATTACTCCCAAGGCCGACATAGGCCGTCACCGGGGTCATTCGGGGCCGGTATTGCGCCGCCTGGAACGCCGCCGCCGGCGACCCGCGCCGCCGAAGCCCTGCACCATTTCCGCCCGCTCTTCCGGCTTGACCTCCTGGAACCGGGTCCACCATTCGGCCAATTCCAGCTCTTCCTCGCCGGACTCGGCGCGCAACAACAGGAAATCGTAGGCGGCGCGAAATCGCGGGTGGGTCAGCAACCGAAAGGCGCGCTGGCCGCCGCGCTGGGCGAAGCGGTGTTGCAGGCCCCAAATCTCGCGCATCGGCAGCGTAAAGCGCTTGGGGATGGCCACATGCTGCACCTGCCGGGTCAATACGCTGGTGGCGGCCTGGTCCATGGCCGGGGTCTCGGGCACGCCCGCGTCAAGCAGTTCCAGTTGGCGCAGGCGCACCGGCTCCCACAACACCGCGGCGTACAGAAAGGCCGGGGTCACCGGCTTGTCGGCCTGCACCCGCCGGTCGGTATTCTCCAGCGCGCGCAGTACGAAGGTGATCGGAAAGGCGTGGTCCTCGTGCGCCAAGGCCTCTTCGGTGGCCGGGAACAGGTGTTCGAACAGGTTGTAGTGACGCAGCTTTTCGAAGGTCTGCACCGCCGAGCCGGCCATAAACAGCTTTAAGACCTCCTCGAACAGGCGCGCCGCCGGCACGCCTTGGAGCAGCGGCCCTAGGCGCGTCAGCGGTTGTTCGCACTCGGGGGCGATATTGAAGCCCAGTTTGGCCGCGAAACGCACCGCGCGCAGCATGCGCACCGGGTCTTCGCGGTAGCGCTCCTCCGGGTCGCCGATCAGGCGCAATTGGCCCTGCGCCAAGTCCTCGATGCCGCCGGTGTAATCGGTCACGCTGAAATCTTCGATGTTGTAATACAGGGCGTTAATCGTGAAATCCCGCCTGAAGGCGTCCTCTTCGATGCTGCCGTACACGTTGTCGCGCAGCAGCATGCCGTTGTCCGCCGACCGCTCCCCCGCCCCGGCTTGATCGTCGCTCTTGGCGCGGAAGGTGGCCACCTCGATGATATCGCGCCCGAAATGCACATGCGCCAAGCGGAAGCGGCGCCCGATCAGGCGGCAATTGCGGAACACCTGCTTCACCTGCTCGGGGCTGGCGTCCGTGGCGACATCGAAGTCTTTGGGCTCGCGACCGAGCAGCAGATCCCGCACCCCGCCGCCCACCAAATGCGCCTGGTAGCCGGCGTTTTTCAGTCGATACAGCACCTTGAGCGCGTGCTCGCTGATATTGGCGCGCGAGATGATATGCTCGGGCCTGGGGATAACGCTGGGGGTTTCAGTGCTGGGCAAGAGGTCTGTCACTCCGTCTTTGGGTTGGGTTGCCATTAGGATACATTATACGGCATAACCCATGCACAAGCCGAATCGCGGGCACGGGGGCGAAATCGGCGTGATCCGGCGCTTGCCGAACGGCGCAAAATGCGTATAATACGGTCCTCTGTTCGACCTGCTCCCTTCGTCTAGCGGTCTAGGACGTCGCCCTCTCACGGCGGTAACAGGGGTTCGATTCCCCTAGGGAGTACCAAATCCGCGCAGTTCCCGCCAAATCGCGTCAGGCCTCCGCCGCCGGAAGCTCGTCGCGCACCCACTTCCAGCTAACGCCCAGGGCCAGCGCCGTGACCGCCGCGGCCAGCAAAAAGGTGAATGCAGGGCCGGCCCCGTCCCACAGGTAACCGCTGGCCAGACTGCCCAAGGCCCCGCCGGCGCCGAAACTCAGCGCACTGTACAAGGCCTGGCCGCGGCCTTGATGCGGCCCCACGAAATAGTGATGCACCAAATGGATGGCCGCGGCATGGAAGGTGCCGAAGGAGGCCGCATGCAGGGTCTGGGCGGCCAGCAACACCGCGAGATATTGGGGAAACAACGCGATCAGCAGCCAGCGCAGCGCCGCCAGCGCCAGGCTGGCGATCAGCACCCGGCGCGCCCCGAAGCGATCTAGCAGCCGGTGCATCACCAGAAATATGCCCACCTCGGCCAGCACCCCCACCGACCACAACTGGCCGATCCAGGTCTTTGAGTAGCCCGTCTCCTCCATATAAATGGAATAAAAGGAGTAGTAGGCCGCGTGCCCCGCCTGCAACAAAAAGCACACCACGAAAAAGGCGATCACCGCCGGCTGGCGCAGCACCCCGCCGATGGGGCTGGGGCGGTGATGAAGGGCCTCCGCCTGCGGATCGGCCACCGTCAGGCTGGCGATCCAAATCGAGCCGAAGACGGCCATTAGCGCCACCGGCGTCACCCCCGGCCCCCACCGATCGACCGCCATGCCGACGGCGACCACCGTGAGGATAAAACCCACCGAGCCCCACAGCCGCACCCGCGCATAGCGCGACACCTGGCCATGCAGATAGCGAAAGGTCACCGCCTCGAACTGGGGCAGCACCGCGTTCCAAAAGAAACTAAACAGCGCCATGGCGGCGGCCAATTCCCAATAGCCCCGCACCCAAAAGATCGCGGTGAACACCACTAGGGTCAAAAAGGTCCCCAGGCGCACGATGGCCATGCGCCGCCCCAAGCGGTCCCCCAGCCAGCCCCAAAGGTAGGGGGCCAGGAACTTGGTGGCCATCGGGATCGCCAACAGCTCCCCGATCTGCGCCGCGCTATAGCCCAAATCCTTCAGATACAGGCCCCAATAGGGCACCAATACCCCAAGGGCGGCGAAGTAGAAGAGGTAAAAGCTGGAAAGTCGCCAGTAGGGCATTTTTTCAGGTCGTCTTTAAAACGCAAGGGCGCAAAGGAGACGCAAACGGGGTTCGGAGTCTCGTACAGCCGCGCCTAAGTATCGGAAACAATCCGGACGCCCTCGGAACGCAGGGCGCGCGGAGAACCGCAGAGGGCGCTGGACACGACAACAAGCAAGCAAAACCTCCTCCGCGCCCTCTGCGGTCCTCGGCGCCCTTTGCGTTCCTCAAAGGCGTTGTTTCCGTTATTTGTGCGCAGGCGTACTAGTCCGGCATGGCCCCCGCCGCTCGGAGCCCCGGCGCTTCGCAAACACACTCTGCGCCCTTTGCGCCTCCTTTGCGCCTCCTGTGCGCCCTTTGCGTTATACCGACCCGGCAGCGGGCGGCACCAATGGCAGGCCCTCGGGCAGGTCGGCGTTTTGCGCCCGCTGGCGCATGAGATGATCCATTAGCACGATGGCCAGCATGGCCTCGGCGATGGGGGTGGCGCGAATGCCTACGCAGGGGTCGTGGCGGCCCTCGGTGACCACCTCGACCGGCTCGCCCTGGAGGTTCACCGAACGCCCCGGGATGCGCATGCTGGAGGTGGGCTTGAGGGCGATGCTGACCAGGATGTCCTGGCCGCTGGAGATGCCGCCGAGGACGCCGCCGGCGTGATTGCTCAAAAAGCCTTCCGGGGTCATTTCGTCGCGGTGATCCGTGCCCTTTTGCGCCACACTGTCGAAGCCGGCCCCGATCTCCACCCCCTTCACCGCGTTAATGCTCATCATGGCGTGGGCGATGTCGGCGTCTAGGCGGTCGAACACCGGCTCGCCCAGGCCGGCGGGCACGCCGCCGGCGACCACGTTGATGCGCGCGCCCACCGAGTTGCCCGCCTTGCGCAGGGCGTCCATATAGGCCTCCATCTCCGGGACCTTGTCCGCATCCGGGCAGAAAAAGGGGTTTTGCCCCACCTGCCCCCAGTCGAGGATTTCGGCGCGAATCGGACCCAATTGCGATAGATAGCCGCGAATCCGCACGCCCCGAGCGGCCAGGTATTTCTTGGCGATGGCCCCGGCGGCCACGCGCATGGCGGTCTCGCGGGCCGAGGAGCGACCGCCGCCGCGGTAGTCGCGCACACCGTATTTGCGTAAATAGGCGTAGTCCGCATGCCCGGGGCGAAAGCGGTCCATGATGTTGGCGTAGTCCTTGGAGCGCTGGTCGGTGTTACGGATCAACAGCCCGATAGGGACGCCGGTGGTGCGCCCCTCGAACACGCCGGAGAGGATCTCCACCTCGTCCGCCTCGCGGCGCTGGGTGGTGTGGCGAGAGGTGCCCGGCCGGCGGCGATCCAGCTCCTGTTGCAGGTCCTCGGCGCTCAACTCCAGCCCCGGCGGGCAGCCATCCACGATGGCCCCGAGCCCAGGGCCGTGGCTCTCGCCGAAGGTGGTGACGGTAAAGAGCTTGCCGATGCTGTTTCCGGACATGCGTTTGCCTCGTCTCTTTGCAATATCGTTTCTGCTACCACACAGGCGCCGAGTTCACAGAGGCCTTCAGGCGCTTCGGTTGAACCACGAATGGACACGAATGGACACGAATAAACTCGAAAATGCATGCCCCTGCAGGGGAAAGCCTGCGGCCCTTGCCCGGTGAGGGATCGAGGCCTAACGGCCACCGATCCGCATCTGTGTTCTCGGTGTTCTCTGTGTTCTCGGTGCCGTTGTGGCGGAGATTCACCAATAACCACCTTCGATCATGCGCACCAGGTCGTCGGCCATGGCCGCATCACGCGGCCCCGCCCGCGCCAGGGCGCGCAGGGCCAGGCCGCGCCAATGGGGCTCGCCCTGCTCGGCCGCCGCGGCCAAAGCGGACAGGTCGCCGCTTTGGCGCCAGTCTTCATAGGCCGCCGTGAGGGCCGGGAAGATCTCCTTGCGCATGCCGCTCAGGTTGCCCACGAAGAAATGGATCGGGGCCGGGTCGCCGCGCTCCGCCAGCGCCGGCAGGGTGGTGGCGCAATCGGCCCAATGGTCGCGCACCGAACGCAGCATCAGTTCCGCGCGGCTGCCGGCGCAACTCAGCAGCAGTTCGTTCCAACCCGGCCCCAACGCTTGGTCCGCCTGAAACTCGCCGCGCTCGTGCAGCAGCACCGTGGTGAGTTCGGTCTCGGTCATGGCCTCCAGCGCGCCTTCCAGGTCCTCATCGAAGGCATAGCTGGCGAAGGCCCGGCCCAGGGTGTTGTCGCGCCGGGACCAGCGCCAATTCTGCAAGCGCTCCCACAGCATCCGCTTCAGCGACTCGCGCCGCAGAAAGATCAGCCCCTCGGCATACATGGCCGGCGGCGCGGCCAGATCCCGCGCCAGTTCCGGCCCCGAGACCAGGATCTCGGGGCCCTCGCAGTCCTCGCGCCGATGCAGCCGACCGAGGAAGAAGTGCGGCGTGGCCGCGTGCCCCAGCCCGCCACTATACACCAATTCCAGCGGTTTCAGGGCGCGATTGATGGCCGCGGCATCGAAGGGTTCGAAGGCCTCGCCCTGGATTTGGATCGGCCGATAGTCGGCCTCGGCCAGCCCCTCCCAAAGGCCCTCCCGTTCCTCCAGCCAGGCCACCACGTCGCCTTGGGGCAGCGAGGCCTCAAAGGATAGGCCCTGCTCCCAGCGGTAGAATTCACGCATCTTCAGCAGGTAGGTGCAGAGGCCGAAGCTGGCCGCATGGCGTGAATCAGCGATATGACAGTTGTGCTGCACCTGGGCGATCAGGTCCTGTTCCGTCTGTGCGTTCATGGGCTTGTCTCCGGCTTTTGCAGTTCGGGGTTTTCAGCGGGCACTATTCCCGAGTAAAATAATCAACTATAACCTACCACGCCCGGGCCGGATGGGCCAAGCACAGAGGAGCAGACATGGCGGTACTGAGACTGAAGAGCCATTGGCACGACGACGAACGGCAGCGTTCCATCGAAGAGGTGGCCGGGGCCATCGGCTTCAACGGCTGGAAGCTCGCGCTGGACAAGGCCAAGACCCTGCACGGCGAGGATTTCTTCTTCCGCGACGACCGCCAGCGCCTGGCCGTAATCACCGAATACCTGGTGTTCCAAATCCAGATCGTCCACCGCCTGATCCACGACCAGTTGTCGCCCCAGGACGAGGTGGACCTGATCGCCGCCCTGGCGCACAAGATGGCGGACTTCATGCAAGACAACGGCAACGACCTGCTCGGCCCCGGCGACCACGCCAATGACTTTATCGCCACCCTGAACCGGCGCGCCGCGGAGTATGCCGACACCGGTTTTTCCGACGACGGCCCCGCCTACTCCTTTTATCGCCACCTGGGCGCCTCCATACAGGGGGTGATGGGCACGGCGGGCGAAAACCGCTGGGTGATCGATCAGGTGATGGACGTGGACGGCCCCGAGGTCTTCGGCCACGTCCAACGCACCACCGGATCCCTGCTCGGTTGAGCCAGACAACCAATCAAAGCTTCCAGGAGTCGCCATGCGTCCAGCGCAAATCCTCACCATCCTCGACCGCGAGTTTCAAAGCACCGCCGCGGGCCACCACACCCCGGTGATGCTGTGGGGCCCGCCCGGCGTGGGCAAATCGCAAATGATCGCCCAGGTGGCGGCGCGCCGCCAGGCCCCGGTGATCGATATCCGCTTGTCGCAAATGGAGCCCAGCGACCTGCGCGGCATCCCGTTTCGGGTGGCGGATCATGTGGAATGGGCGGTGCCGGCCATGCTGCCGGACGCGGACCGCCATGGCGTCGAAGGGGTGCTGTTTCTGGACGAAATCACCTCCGCCCCGCCGGC
The DNA here is from genome assembly GCA_011389885.1 of Gammaproteobacteria bacterium. Classification (GTDB taxonomy): domain Bacteria; phylum Pseudomonadota; class Gammaproteobacteria; order Chromatiales; family Chromatiaceae; genus JABBTK01. The sequence continues at coordinate 20,525 of JAABTK010000051.1, forward strand.
GGTGAGCGCGGCGGCCTATCAGCTGATCCTCGACCGCCGCCTGGGCGAATACCAAGTGCCGGCGGGCTGGGCCATCTTCGCCGCCGGCAACCGCCAGGGCGACCGCGGCGTCACCTACACCATGCCGGCGCCGCTGGCCAACCGTTTCTCCCACTTCGAGGTGGAGACCCACCTGGACGACTGGGTGCTCTGGGCCTATCGCAACGGCATCGACGAGCGGGTGATCGCCTTCCTGCGCTTCCGCCCCGAGCTGCTGTTCGACTTCGACCCGGCCCACAACCCGGTGGCCTTCCCCTCGCCCCGGTCCTGGGAATTCGCCCACCGTGGGTTGCAGAAGTTCGGCGACCACGGCGACCTGCTCCAGGGCGCACTCCAGGCCTGCGTGGGCCCGGCCGCGGGCATCGAACTCACCGCCTTCGTCAACAGCCTGGAGCAAATGCCGGACCTCGACGCCATCGTCGCCGGCCAAGAAGTGCCCGTTCCGGAAGAAATCGACCTGCAATACGCGGTGGCCGCGGCCCTGGTGGGCCGCGCCATCCGCGCCCGCGACGCCGGCGACGGGACCCAGGTGATGGGGCATATCCTGGACTACGCCCAGCGCTTCCCCCAGCGCGAGATGGGCATCATGCTGGTCTCCGACCTCCACCGCGCCGTGGGCCAGGACCTGTTCCAGGTCCCCGAGTTCAATCAATGGGCGCAGGCGGTCTCGGATGTGATGCTGTTTGAGTAAGAAAGTGCTGAGGACTGAGGGCTAAGACGGACGCTCGATAATGCGGAAATGAGTAAAAAATACCACTGGGGCACTGAGTTCATGCATCACAAGGAAATATTTAATCCGAGCGATCTCTCTGAAGCCTTGATGGACATTTTTCCAGATCTTCGGCAGCTATGGGCACAACCGGGAGAACTCGAAGCGGAAGACACGCAGTCTTTCCATTCCGTATGGATGGTTTTCGCCCCGCACTGCTACAAACTGCTCCATGAGGCCACGCCGAATGAGATCAAAAGATTCTCTTCACTAATCGACTACATGGTGAGCAGAGGCGGAGACTTGGAAAATGCGGTTTCTACCTGTTTCCTGGAACATGCTTCCCAGCTCTCCGTAAGAAAGCTTCTCAAACCGCACTTATCGAGAGAATCAAAGCATGAACTCCGCTAACACCTGCTCGGCGACTATGGGGACTAACAGCCGTATTGCCGCCGGGTCGGCACTAAGAACTCAGCACTGAGAACTAAGCACTATGACAATCGATCCAGTGCAAACCAAGCTCTCCGCGGCCCGCACCAAGCTGATCCTGGATAAGCCTTTTCTGGGGGCGTTGGTGTTGCGGCTGCCGTTGACCGAGGCGGCGGACGACTGGTGCAAGACTACGGCCACGGACGCGCGGGCCTTTTATTACAATCGGGGCTATATCGATCAGCTTACGCTGGATGAGACCCAGTTTGTGCTGGCCCATGAGGCGTTGCACTGCGCCCTTTCCCACTTCGCCCGGCGCATGCATCGGGCCAAGCACCGCTGGGATCTGGCCTGCGATCTGGCCGTTAATCCGTTGTTGGCGGACGATGGGCTGAAGGCCCCGCCGGGGAGCCTGATCATTGAGGACTACAAGGGCATGACCGCGGAGGAGATCTATCCGCTGCTGGAGGAGGACGAGGATAAGGAGACCCTGGATCAGCATGTCTATGACTCGGACAGCTCTAACCAGGGCGGCGGCGAGGGGGGCGAGGGCGACAGCCCCATGCCGAGCGACGGAGCCAAGCCGGATCAAGGCGGGCCGCCGAGCGAGTCTCAGGGTCAGGGCCGGCCGCCGCCGCTGGAGCCGGACGAGCGCGAGACCCTGAGCGTGCAGTGGCAGCAACGCATGGCCGGGGCGGCGCAACAGGCGATGCTCACCGGCAAGCTCGGCGGTGAGTTGGCGCGCATGATCGATCAAATGCGACAGCCGCAACTGCCCTGGCGCAGCCTGCTGGCGCGTTTTCTGAGCAATACCGCGCGCGACGACTACAGCTATATGCGCCCCTCCCGCCGCGAGGGCGACTTCATCCTGCCGAGCCTGCGCAGTCAGCACATCGACCTGGTGGTGGCGCTGGACACCAGCGGCTCCATCCAGCAAGATGAATTGGCCGAGTTCGCGGGCGAAATCGACGCCCTGAAGGGCCAGATCCGCGCCCGGGTGACCCTCACCGCCTGCGACGCCAAGCTGGCGGAGGACGGCCCCTGGGTCTACGAGCCCTGGGAGGAGTTTAAGCTGCCGCGGGCGTTCAAGGGCGGCGGCGGCACCGACTTCTCGCCGGTGTTCGACTGGGTGGAGCGCAGCGGCCTGCAACCCCAGGCCCTGGTCTACTTTACCGACGCCGAGGGCTATTTCCCCGACCGCCCGCCGGCCTATCCGGTGATTTGGTTGGTGAAGGGCAAGCTGCCTGCGCCTTGGGGCGAGCGGATCCAACTGAACTAGCGGCGGAAACCACTGTCTTTTCTGATTAAAGCCGCAACCGGAGGCCCCGCTTCGTGCCGATGTTCGTTCGCATCGTTCTGTTCGCCTTGCTGACCCTGCCCGCGACCGCGTGGGGCGAGCAATCCATTGATCTCCCGGCCATGGGGAGCCTGGCCGGTAACGTCATGACCCCCAGCGAAGAAGAGCGCCTGGGGCAGGATTTCATGCGCCATATTCGGGCCTCCTCCCGCCTGGTCTCCGATCCGCTGCTGGGCCAATACATCGACAACCTCGGGCGCCAACTGGCGGCGGAAAGCGATGCCGCGCACCGCCCCTTTGAGTTCTTCCTGGTGGACGACCCGGCGATTAACGCCTTCGCCGGCCCCGCCGGCAACATCGGCGTGCATACCGGGCTGATCCTGGAGACCGAAACCGAAGCCGAGCTGGCGGCGGTGCTGGCCCACGAAATCGCCCATGTCTCGCAAAATCACCTATTCCGCGCCTTTGAAGAAGCCAGCCGCATGAACGGCCCCCTGGCGGCCATGATCCTGGCGGCGGTGCTATTGGGGGCCGCGGCCGACAACAGCGACCTGGGCGCCGCGGCCATCGCCGGCATTCAGGCCGGCCTGATTCAACACCAAATCAATTTCACCCGCGCCAACGAGCAAGAGGCCGATCATGTCGGCATGCAGATTCTGGCGCACAGCGAGTTCGACCCCAGCGCCATGCCCGCCTTCTTCGCCCGCATGGGTCAGGCCGCCCGCCTGTACGACAACGGCGAATTTCCCGAATTTCTGCGCACCCACCCGGTCACCGCCAACCGCATCGCCGATGCCCGCGGTCGCGCCGCCAACTACGCCTATCGGCAACGCCCGGACAGCCTGGAATACCACCTCACCCGGGCGGCGCTGAAGGTGGACAGCCTGGCAAATGCCGATGCAGCCCTGCGCTATTTCCGCTCCGGGCTAAAAGATGGACGCTACCGCAACGAGGACGCCCAACGCTACGGCCTGGTGCTGGCGCTGATGCGCGACCGGCAGTGGGAAGCGGCGGCCGCCGAGCTTCGCCCCCTGCTGCGCAAGGCCCCGCTGCAACTGGAATACCTGATCACCCAGGCCCGCTTGCTGAATTTGAGCGGCCGCCCGGAGGCCGCCCTAACCGGCCTGGAGGACGCCCTGAGCCTGCTGCCGGGCAACCGCCCCCTAGCGATGGAGGCCGCGCGTATCGCGCTCGATGCCGGCCAACCCGAACAAGCCGCCGACCTGCTCGAGCCCTTACTGCAACGCCGCCCGCAAGACGCGCAACTGCACAGCCTGATGGCCCAGGCGGCCGGCGACTCGGGACGCACCGGCGACGGCTACCTCCACCTAGCCGAGCACCATTACCTATCCGGCGAGCTGGAGGCGGCGGTGCAGAAGTTGGAGTCCGGCCTGCGAGACCCGGCACTCGACTATTACCAAAGCGCCCGCATGGCCGCGCGCCTGAAGGCCTTTCGCGCCGAGCTTCACGCACTGAAGCAAAGGCAGCAGGCATCGGGAACACCCTAACGCATGCGCGGGTTATCCATTAGCTAATCCTAAATTACTAATAAACAAGGATTTTGTTGCATGAATCGGCGCATAAGGTATCCTATTGCCATGCATCGCCAGACTTTCATTAAGATGCGCCTTTGCGCATCCCCCAATTCGATGGCTGTTCGGCCATCGATCCAGCACCGTAGGAGAGAAGTTCAATGAGTGCAGATAGCAAACGCAGGCTTTTCCTCAAAGGCTCCATGGCCGTAGGCACGTTGAGCGTGGCCGCCGGCGCGGGCCTGCTGTCCCCGCGCGACGTGCTCGCCGCTTGGCCCGAGGCGGCCTTTGAGACCAAAGAGCTTTCCGCCGCGCTGAACGAACTCTGGGGCGGCTCCGACCTCGAAGAAAGCGCCGAAATCGAAGTAAAGGCCCCGGACATCGCCGAAAACGGCGCCGTGGTGCCGGTCACCGTGTCCACCAGCATGGACGGCGTGGAGTCTATCGCCATCGCCGCCCCCAACAACCCGTCCGCCCTGGTGGCCGACTTCAAGCTCGGCGAAGGCGCCCTGCCCTACGCCTCCACCCGCATCAAAATGGGTGAAACCGGCGACGTCGTGGCCGTCGTCAACAAAGGCGGCAAGCTCTACAGCGCCCGCAAACAGGTCAAAGTGACCATCGGCGGATGCGGGGGGTGAGACCAAAAATTTAGTCCAGCGGACTAAATTTTTGGCCGAACGACCAGGCAGGATGCCTGGGCCGGGGCTGATTAAGAAGTACAACGTCGCGCCTCGCCTGTGGGAGCGGTTTTAAACCGCGATACCCGCTACCGCCAGACCGCGATCGGCCGCGACAGCGGCTTGACCCCGGCGCATGCGCCCAATTCGGGGCTGTTTTCGCGGATGCAATCCGCTCCCACGGGATTTGCGAGTCGTTGTACTCGCACAAGGCCCGCAGGCCCCTATTCAAAGATTCGAGGTAAATGAAAAATGGCTAAAAGCATCAAAATCCGCGCCAAGGTGAAAGACGGCGTAACCGAGGTGAAGTCCCTGATGACCCACCCGATGGAGACCGGCGCCCGTAAGGACTCCAAGACCGGGGAAAAGATCCCGGCCCACTTCATTCAGGAAGTCACCTGCGAAGTCGGCGGCAAGACCGTCATGACCGCGCTGTGGAGCGGCGGCGTGTCCAAAAACCCCTACCTGTCGTTCAAGTTCAAAGGCGCCGACAAGGGCGATCAATTGACCCTGAAATGGGTGGACAACCAGGGCGGTTCGGACTCGGTGGAGGCCGCGATCTCCTAATCCCCGCCCAGGGCCTTCGTTGCGGCGAAGGCCCTGATACGCCTTGTGCGCAACCGGCCCTTAGGAGCGCAGAGCACGCGGAGAACCGCAAAGGGCGCAGAGAGGAAAAGGTTTTTCTTAGCGCCCTTTGTGTCTTGGCGAGAGCGCCTTCGCTGCGGACCATTGAACCGCGAATAGACGCGAATAGACGCGAACACTCACTTCGCAACAGGCGGCACCTGACGCGCCTTGCGGGGCGCGACTAGACCATGATGCGGTCCCGCCCCGCACCGAGTAGGGAACCCTTCCCGCAAATAACCGCCCATGGGCGCCCCAGTTTTTAACCAAAACCCACTCCGTCCTCTCTGCGGTCCTCTGCGCCCTCTGCGTTCCTAAATGGCGTTGCTGCCGTTACTTCGGCGCAACGGCACTAGGTCCGATACGGCGACGGGTAGCCTTCCGGTTGGATGGAAAACCGCTTATAGGTCCATTGATACTGGGCCGGTTTGGCCAGCACACAGGCCTCGACCCCGCGATTCAGCGCGGCCACCGCTGCCGCCTCGTCCTCGGCATCCATGCCCGCCGGCGGCTCCACCAGGTTCACCTTAAAACCCTGTGCGTGCGGCAAGCGTTCCATATAGATGAACAACACGGCGGCGCCGCTTTTCTTCACCAACCGACTCAGCAGCGTCATAGTCAGCGCCGGCGCGCCGAAAAACGGCGCGAACACGCCCGCCCCGCCGTCCCCGGTCTTGGGCTGCTGATCCGGTAAGATGGTAATCATTTCGCCCTGTCTGAGCGCCGCGAACAAGGCCTTCACGCCTTTGACTTTGGTCGGAACCAGGCGCGCCCCGCCGCTGCTGCGGCCCGCGGTGATCATGGCCTCTAGCGCCTGCATCCGCGGCGGACGGTATAGCGCCGTGATCGGCCCGACATCGGCCAGGAAATGGATGCCTGTTTCCCAGTTGCCCAAATGCGGGGCGACCAGGATCAGGCCCTTGCCCAGGGCGAGCTTTTCTTGCAGCAAGGTGCGCGCATCGCCCTCGACGATGCACTCCAGGATCCGCGCCTCGTCCTTGAGCCAAATCCCGGGCATCTCCAGCAGGGTGCAGGCGTTCTCCATCAGGGTCTGGCGCAACAGCGCCGCCCGCTGGCGCGGGGTCGAGTGCGGAAAACAGCGCTCGATATTGATCCGCGCGACCCGCCGCAGGTTGTTCGGCGTCCAATAGATCAAGCGCCCGAGCCAGCGCCCCGCCCCCTGGGCCGTCCCGAGCGGTAAAGATGCGGCGGCCCTAATCAACCACTGAACGAGCTTGTCTTGCATATCCCCAGCCGTGCAAAATGTGAAAAGATGAAACCGAGAGCGGATTATCCCGCTTTATGCCGTCCCTTGCCATGCCCCGGAGCCTGCCCATGAGCGCACAACCCGTTCCCCTATCGCCGCTTGAGGCCTTCGAAACCTTGCGTTCCGAGCCGCGCGCGCTGCTGGTCGATATCCGCTCCAGTATGGAGTTCCTGTTCGTCGGCCACCCGGCGGGCGCGGTCCATGTACCCTGGATTGATGAACCGGACTGGATCGAAAACCCGCACTTCGTGACCGAAATCCGCAAACTCTTGCTGGGCGGGGCGCAGTGCGAGTCCCCCGGCCAATGCGCGCCGGTGATCCTGATCTGCCGCAGCGGCAAGCGTTCGCTGGAGGCCGGGCGGGCGCTGCTGGAAGCGGGCCTGGGCCAGGTTTTTCATGTCGAAGAGGGCTTTGAGGGCGAACTCAACGAGCAGCACCAACGCAGCACCATCGGCGGCTGGCGCTTCCATGGGCTGCCATGGGAGCAATGTTGAGCGCCGCTTGCTATGCTGACGCAAGGTAAAGTCGGGCGCGGGGCTTGCGGCTACGCCGGCTCCGCCCCAAAAACCAACTAAGAGGAGTTTCGGATGCTAGAGATCAAACAACGGGATTCCAACGCGGTGATCATCACCCTGGACGCCGACACCCTGGCGGGTCAAGACCTGCGGGAGATGCGTCTGCATGCCGCCGACTTGGCCGGCGCCAATCTCGAAGGCGCGCTGCTCCAGATGTGCGACCTCACCGCGGCGAATCTGCGCGGGGCCAACCTCCGGGGCGCCAACCTAGCGGGCGCCCACCTCAATGGCGCGGACCTGTCGGGGGCCGATTTAACCATGGCCCGGCTGGGGTCCGGGAGCGCGGCTACGGCCGCCATGTTGCTGGAGTGCAATCTCGGGGGGTGCAATTTCACCCAAGCGGACCTACGCCATGTGGAGCTTAGGGACACCAACCTCGCAGACGCCGTGCTCGACCGCGCCGACGCCCGCGGGGCCGACTTCTTCCGCGCCAAGATGCCCCGGCTGTTGGCCCGCAACGCGCTGTTTATTAAGGCGGTGCTGCGCGAGGCGGATCTGTCTGAAGCCGACCTGCGGGACAGCCATTTGAACGATGCCAACCTGATTAAGGCCTGCCTGAAGGGGGCCAACCTGGAAAGCCGCGATGACGGCTTCACGGTGCTCAATTTGGCCAACCTGGAAGGGGCGGACTTGAGCGACGCCCGCATGCACGGCATCGCCGCGCAAGAGGTGAACCTCAAGCACTGTATCTTGCGCAACGCCGATTTGAGCCGCGCCGTGCTCGGCGGTGCGGTGATCCGCTGCGCAGACGTGGAGGGGGCGAACTTCGAGGGCGTGGAGCTGGCCACCGTGAGCCTGGATTTATCCAACTTCTCCAAGGCCTTGAATGCCGCGATCCCCTCCTACAAAACCAACCTGCGGTAACGAAAAAGCCCCCCGATCCAGGGGATCGGGGGGCTTTGCTCACGGCTGCGGCGGCTAAGCCCGGATCACTTCAGAGACTGATAGTAGTCGATTAGGATCTCGGCCACCTCGGGGCGGGAGAACTCCTTGGGCGGGGCCTCGCCGCGGCCGAGCATTTCCCGCACCTTGGTGCCGGATAGCAGCACGAAATCCTCCTTTTCGTGGTCCGGGGCCTCGCACATCATCACCACCTTGTTCAGTTTTTTGGACCACGCGGTGTGATCGGCGCGGAAGATCTCGATCTCCAGCGCGCCCGCTGGCACCTTTTCGTCGAAGATGGTCTGCGCATCAAAGGCCCCGTAGTAGTCGCCCACGCCGGCGTGGTCACGGCCGATGATGAAATGGGTGGCTCCCATGTTCTGGCGGAACACCGCGTGCAGCACCGCCTCACGCGGGCCGGCGTAGAGCATGTCGAAACCGTAACCGGTGACCATGGCGCTGTTGGGCGGGAAATACACCTCCACCATCTTGCGGATGGCGGCGTCGCGCACCGGGGCGGGGATGTCGCCCTTCTTCAGCTTGCCCAGCAGCATGTGGATCACCAGGCCGTCGCAGCCGAGGCGGTCCATGGCCATGTGGCACAGCTCTTCATGCGCCAAGTGCATGGGGTTGCGGGTTTGGAAGGCGACGATCTTCTTCCAGCCGTGCTCCTGGATTTCGTTGCGGATCTCCACCGCGGTGCGGAAGGTGTCGGGGAAGTCCTGCTGAAAGTAGGAGAAGTTCAGCACCTGAATCGGCCCGGACACCATAAAGCGCCCCAGGTCCATGAAGGTGGCCACGCCCGGGTGCTCCGGATCGGTAGTGCCGTAGACGTGCTCCGCGATCAGGTTGAGCTGGCTATCACTCACCTCTTCCACGTCTTCCACGTCCATCACCGCCAGCACCGGGCGGCCTTCGACGTTGGGGTCACGCAGTGCGATCCGCTTGTGACCCTTCACCGCCTCGATGTCTTTGGTCAGGTTGACCACCGGGGTGGGCCAGAACAGGCCGTCGGCGGTCCGCATGTTCTCCGCCACGGCAAGGGCGTCCGCTAGGTTCATATAGCCGGTGAGCGGGTTGAAGTAGCCCGCGCCCATCATCACGGCATTGGCGGCGGCGGCGGAGTTCAACAGCAGCGACGGCAGACCCTCGGCCTCGTGGCTGAGTTCGTGATGTTTGTCGACGTCGTAGACGAACAGCGGATTCAGGGTGTCGGAACCATGTGGCTTGATCATTTTATGCGCTCTCCTGATTTTTTATAGAGGTTGCGGCCGAATCGAAACGGGACGCGCCGCCCGGCCCCGAGCGGGACAGGGGGCATTCGCCGTGCGGGCTTTTTCAGGCGCATACCGTACCATAGCCCTACCGCCGGCAGCCTAATGATATTTTTATACCCCCAAAGACTGAGTCCATGCCCAAACAGACGGACCCGGGTAAATTCCACACTTTTCGGGGCATTGAAGAGTTGCGCCATTTCACACCCGCTTCCCCGACAAAATGCTATAGTTGCCATTTTTAGGCCTAATGCCGCCACCCGATTTAGCGGTTTGCCGCGTGATCGTCGCTGGCGGGTTCTGAGATGAAGCGCGTGTCCGGATGCGGTCGCCCGGACCCAGTCACCGGCGCCATAAGCAACCTCGCGCAGCACCGAGCTAAGGATCCCGATAAAGGATGAGAATCGAGCAATTCGCGGCCCAGCAACTGCCGCTGGCCAATGCCGGCGAGCTGTCGGTGTTCTTCATCGGCGCCGGATCGGCCTTCACCAAGGTGATGAATCAGAACAATATTCTGGTCGTCAAGGGCGAGCAGCACCTGTTGGTGGACTGCGGCAATAAGTGTACCCAAGCGCTGCACGAGCTGGGCCTGCATGCCCCGGACCTGCACAACCTCCTGGTCACCCACACCCATGCGGACCATATCGGCGGGCTTGAAGAGATTATGCTGATGAACCGCTACATGGCGGGCAAGAAGCCGAACATCGTGATCAACGAGCGCTTTCAGACGATCCTCTGGGAGCACTCCCTGCGCGGCGGCGCCGCCTATTCCGAGGTCCGCGACGGCCAACCCCTGGGTTTCGAGGATTTTTGGAACCCGCTAAGGCCGCACCCGGTCCCCGACATGCCGCGCGAGACCTGGGGCTATCGCCTCGGCGATCTCGACCTCAAGATGCCACGCACCATGCATTTCCCCAACAACGCCGCGTCTTGGCGGGATTCCTTTTGGAGCAGCGCGGTGATCTTTGACGACCGCGTGCTGTTCACCTCGGACACCCGCTTCGACCCCGGGCTCACCCAGACCTATGACGAGATCTTCGATTTCGAGCTCATCTTTCACGACTGCCAGCTGTTCACCGGCGGGGTGCATGCCTCGCTGGAGGAGCTGACGACCCTCCCCGAGCGGCTGCGCAGCAAGATCGTGCTGATGCACTATGGCGACAACTGGCGTAATTTCGAGCGCCAGGCGCTAGACGCCGGTTTCCACTCCTTCGCCCGCCAGGGCTGCTGCTACCGTTTCCCCGCTCCCTAACCCCAAAGGACGATGCCACCGCCTATGATCACCCGATGCCGCCCCCTCGCCCGACCCGGTCTTGCGCTCCTGCTGAGCCTCGGTCTGCTCGCCGGCTGCGCCACCGAACTCAATAGCGACGCCTATGACCGCGAGCACGCCATGCAGGCCGCCCGCGTGGAAACCGGCGTGGTGGAAGACTTGCGCCCGGTGCAGATCAAAGGCACGCAGAGCGGGCTCGGCTCCATCGGCGGCAGCGCCCTCGGCGGCGTGGCCGGCAACACCGTAGGCGGCGGCCACGGTCAGGCCGCGGCCACTATCATCGGCGCAATCGCCGGGGCCGTGATCGGCGATTACACGGAACGCGGGCTCACCGCATCCGCAGGCGTCGAGCTGATCATCCGCCTGGATTCCGGGCGCCTGATCGCGGTGGTGCAACAAGCGGACACCCCGTTCGCCGCCGGCGACCCGGTGCGGGTGATCACCAGCGGTGACGGCGTCACCCGCGTGAGCCCGCTCTACCGATGAAGGCCATTAGCTATTTCGCCCTCGCCGTTTCGGTTATGTTCGGCGTAGTGCTCGGCAACCTCGGCTCGGAACTGATCCTGCGAGGCCTCGACCCGGCGCCGGCGGCTAAGGCCCCTATGCCGACCACCGCGATCAGCCCCGAACCGGCGCCGGCGCTCGAACCCCCGCCGCCCGCGCCGGAACCGGCCCGCGAGCCGCCCGCGCTGCCGGTGGTCAAACTCAAGCCCGCGGACGAGGCCGCGGACCCGACCCCGCTACTGCCGCCGCCGGCCGCGGACGAGACGCCGCTGGAACCGGGGTCGGCCCCTGCGGCCGCCCCGGTGGCGGACATTCAGTGGGAAGACCCGGCTACGGTGGAAGACGAGCGGCGGCTCAAGTGCCAGCGTTTCCGCTATTTGTACGATAACGAGCCCACCGAGGCCAACGCCGAGGCGGTGCTGGAATGGTGCGGCCGCCCCAGCCGGCGGGTCGAACCCCGACGCGTGCAGGCCCAACCGGACGAAAACCGCTGAAAAAGACGGCCCCGATTGCTACACTAGGGTTACATAACGAAACCACCCCCGCGACAGCGAGCAACCGATGACCCCGGACGCGCACCCTGAATTCCCGTTGGATCCGGCCCTGTGCTACCTCAATCACGCCGCCGTGGCCCCTTGGCCGCGTCGCACGGCGGAGGCGGTGGCGGGATTCGCGCACCAGAACCTGCATCGCGGGGCCGCCGACTACCCCCAGTGGCTGGAGACCGAACAGCAACTGCGGACGCTAGCGGGGCGGCTCCTCGGCGGGGCCGCGGCGCAAGACATCGCGCTGCTGAAGAACACCTCGGAAGGCCTATCGCTGATCGCCCAAGGCCTGCCTTGGCAAGCCGGGGACAACATCGTCAGCTTCGCCGCCGAATTCCCCTCCAACCGCATCGTTTGGCAGGCGCTCGCGGATCAGGGCGTGACCCTGCGGCTGGCGGATCATCGCGCGGCCGACCCCGAGGCCGCCTTGATCGGCCTGTGCGATTCGGCCACCCGCCTGATTTCGGTCAGCTCGGTGCAGTATGCCGACGGCTTCCGCATCGATCTGCACCGCTTAGGCGCCTTCTGCCGCCAGCGCGACATCCTGTTCTGTGTCGATGCGATTCAGGGCCTGGGCGCCCTGCCCTTTGACGCCGCTGCGGTCAACGCCGATTTCGTGGTGGCCGACGGTCACAAGTGGATGCTCGGCCCCGAGGGGCTGGCCCTGTTCTACACCCGGCCCGAGGCGCGCCAACGGCTGCGGCTGCGGCAATACGGCTGGCGCATGGTGGAGCACGCGGGCGACTATGACCGCAGCGACTGGCGCCCGGCGGCGTCGGCGCGACGCTTCGAGTGCGGCAGCCCCAACATGCTCGGCGTGCATGCGCTGGCCGCCAGCCTCGCTTTGTTGCTCGACACCGGCCTGGAACAGGTCGCCGAACGGATCACCAGCCGCACCGAGCATTTGATCGAGGCAATTCGCGCCGCGCCGCGCCTGAGCCTGATCACCGACCCCGACCCCGAGCGCCGCTCCGGCATCGTCACCTTCGCGGTGGCCGACCAGGCCCCGCAGGCGGTGCATGCCGAACTGATGCGCCACGGCGTCATCTGCGCCCAACGCGGCGGCGGCATTCGTCTTTCGCCGCATTTTTACACCCCCGACTCAGTCTTAGATCAAGCCATGGCCGCGATTACCGACATCGTCGCCTCAAACACGATCCCCACCAACGGAGAAGCCAATGTTCGAAGCCGCTAAACTCGGCCGCAAGGTCAGCAAGGAGTTTTTTAAAGAGCAGGAGGCCGACCTACGCTACGAACTCTTGCAGGCCCAACGGGATCTCGCCGAAAGCGGCACCTCGGTGGTGCTGCTCATCTCCGGCGTGGAGGGGGCCGGCAAGGGCGAAGTAGTGAACGTACTCAATAAATGGATGGACACCCGCGGTGTGGAGACCACCGCCTTTTGGGATGAAACCGACGAAGAACGAGAGCGGCCCCGCTACTGGCGATTTTGGCGCGCCCTGCCGCCGCGCGGCCAGGTGGGCATCTTTTTCGGGGCCTGGTACATGGACCCCATGGTGTATCGCATGCAGGAGCGCTGCGGCGACGCCGACTTGGACGACGAACTCAAACGCATCGCCGACTACGAGCGCATGCTCACCGAGGACGGCACCCTATTCGTCAAATTCTGGCTCCACCTGCCCGAAAAGGAGCAGAAAAAGCGGCTCAAGAAACTCAAGCGCACCGACCCCAAGCGGTGGAAGATGACACCCCGCAAGGGCGAGTTCTCCGAACACTACGAAAAGGTCGAACGGGTGGGCGAGCGGGTGATCCGGCACACCGATTCCGGCTACGCCCCCTGGTACCTGATCGAGGCTGGCAACACCCACTACCGCGACCTCACCGTGGGCCGCACCCTGCTGAGCGCCATCCGCACCCGCCTTGAGCGCCCGGCCCGCCCCGAGACCACCGAAATCTACTCCCACGCCCCGGCACTGCCGGCCGACCCCAAGGCCCGGGTCACCGTGCTGGACCATGTGGATCTGACCCAATCCCTGGAGCGCTCCGAATACAAAAGCCGCCTCAAGAAACTCAAGAAAGAGGTCAACGAACTCGCCTGGCAGGCCTATCAGGCCAAGCGCTCCTGCGTAATGGTGTTCGAGGGCTGGGATGCCGGCGGCAAGGGCGGGGCCATTCGCCGCATCACCAACTCCATAGACTCCCGACTCTACCGCACGCTCCAGGTGGCGGCGCCCACGGACGAAGAAAAGGCCCGTCACTACCTGTGGCGCTTTTGGCGCCATATTCCCCGCGCCGGACGCGCCAGCATCTATGACCGCTCGTGGTACGGCCGGGTGTTGGTCGAGCGGGTGGAGCAATTCGCCGCCGAGCCCGAATGGCGCCGCGCCTATTCCGAGATCAACGACTTTGAAGAGCAATTGGTGGAAAGCGGCGTGATTATGCTGAAATTCTGGATCCACATCAGCAAGGAAGAGCAGCTACGGCGCTTCAAAGAGCGCGAAGCGGTGCCCTACAAGAAACACAAAATCACCGAAGAAGACTGGCGCAACCGCGAAAAGTGGGAGGACTACAAGCTGGCGGTGAACGAAATGGTAGTGCGCACCAGCACCGAATACGCGCCCTGGACCATCGTCTCCGGAGACGACAAGCTATTCGCCCGCATCCAGGTGCTGGAAACCGTATGCGAAGCCTTGAAAGCAGCCCTCAAGCAGCAAAACGACAACCGCGGCGTCGCGCCCTGCCGTAAAAAGGCGCTGCCCAAAACCAAGCGCGGTTAGGAAACAACGGGGCCTTCGAAACGCAGGGGGGCGGGCTTTGGATGTCGAGGCCTCGCGATGGAGTACACGCCTTGGCGTGTGTGTGGCAGCACACGCAGCCCGGGTGTGACGCGCTTTCGACTTCGACCCCGAAGCGCCGCGATAATGGACAAAGAAAGGAAAGAGGAAAGGGGAAAGTGTGGCAGCACAAGAATGCAAAAGAATGCAAAGAATGGGACATCCAGAAACTTGACACCCGCCTCCCATAGGCTAAACTTGAACTGCCCCGTCCCAGCAGCAGCGGAGATCCAGACCATGACCCGAGCCAGAAACCAGCTAATCGACGCAGAAACAACGCCTTACTACCACTGCATCAGCCGGTGTGTGCGACGCGCCTTCCTGTGCGGCGAGGACTCGCTCACCGGGAAGAGTTATGAGCATCGCAAGGAATGGGTGGTGGACCGCCTGGCCGAGCTGGGCGGGGCCTACGCCATCGACATCTGCGCCTACGCGGTGATGTCGAACCATTAT